>CAYQYG010000408.1:0-5471 GCA_964421485.1 uncultured Polyangiaceae bacterium
AACGGAAACGGAAGCGGAAGCGGAAACGGAAACGGAAACGGAAACGGAAACGGAAACGGAAACGGAAACGGAAGCGGAATCGGGAACGGAAGCGGGAACGGAAGCGGTCGAGGAGACCGGGGCGTGAATGGAATCGGGAGCGGTCGCTACAGCGCGATGATCGGATCCGGCTCGATCCCCAGCATCGCCGCCCGGATCTCCCCCACCAGATAGATCGAGCCCGTCACCACCACGAGCCCGCCCGGCGCCGCCCCCTCGATCGCGCGTGCCAGCGCGGCGCGGGGCGACGGGACGGCCTCGCCCGGCGCCGCGGCCGCGAGCGCCTCGAGCGGCGCGGCGGCCCGGCCTCGGGGCGTCGTGTAGATGCGCCGCGCGGCCCTCGGCGCCAGCAGGCCCAGCATCGCCGCGTGATCCTTGTCGGCGAGCGCGCCGAACACGAGCGTCGTCCTCGCCGGGGTCGCGCCCTCCTCCTCGAGCGCCGCGGCGAGCGCGCGCGCCGCGTGCGGGTTGTGGGCGCAGTCGAGCAGCACCACCGCCCCGCCCGCCTCGATCCGCTCCATCCGGCCGGGCCAGCGCGCCTCCGCGAGCCCCGCGGGGATCGCGCCTGCCACCGCGGGCCACCGCTCGGCGAGCCTCCACGCGATCCCGCACGCGACGCCGGCGTTCGCCGCCTGGTGCGGCCCCGAGAGGCCGAGCCGCGCCGTCACGCGCCCGGGCGGCCCTTCGACCTCCACCTCGGCCCCCCGGCGCGAGACCGCGAGCTCGCCCTCGCCCGCGCCGCCCGCGCGCACCCGCCAGATCGGGCCCGCGAGGGCCGTGGCCGCGACCTCCTCGATCGCCGCCGCGGCCTCCGGATCGAGCGGTCCCAGCACCGCGGGCGCGCCCCGCTTCAGGATCCCGGCCTTCTCGCGGGCGATCTCGGGGATCGTCGCGCCGAGCACCGCCGTGTGCTCCAGCGCGATCGACGTGATCGCCGCGCAGAGCGGCGCGTCCACCACGTTCGTCGCGTCGAGGCGGCCCCCCAGGCCGACCTCCAGGATCGCGAGGTCCACGCCCGCGTCCCGGAACGCCACGAAGGCCGCCGCCGTCAGCGCTTCGAAGAACGTCAGCGGCGCCTCGATCCGCTCCAGCACCGCCTCGAGCGCCGCCTCGAGCGCCGCGTCGCCCACGGGCTCGCCGTCCAGGCGGATCCGCTCGGCGAAGCGCGACAGGTGAGGCGACGTCGTGAGGCCCGTCCGCAGGCCGGCGCGGCGCGCGATCGCCTCGACCATCGCGCAGGTGCTGCCCTTGCCGTTCGAGCCGGCGACGTGCACCGCGGGCGCGGACAGGTGTGGATCCCCGAGCGCGGCCAGCGCCTCCCGCATGCGGTCCAGGCCGAGCACCATCCCGCGCGGCGCGCGCTGCTCGAGGGCCGCGAGCAGCTCGGGCAGCCGCGCCGGCCCGCTCACGGCGCGGGCCAGCGGCCGGGCGCCCCGTTCGCCGCCGCGCGACGCCGGCGCTCGCCGCCCGCGAGGTGCTCCAGCAGGATCGCGAGCTGCTCCCGCATCTCGGTCCTCGGCACGATGAGGTCGAGCATCCCGTGCTCCAGCAGGAACTCCGCCCGCTGGAACCCGGGCGGCAGCGTCTGCCGGATCGTCGTCTCGATCACGCGCGGCCCCGCGAAGCCGATCAGCGCCTTCGGCTCCGCGATGTTCACGTCGCCGAGGAACGCGAAGCTCGCCGCCACGCCGCCCGTCGTCGGGTGCAGGAGCACGGACAGGAACGGCAGCCCCGTCGTGCGGAACCGCTCGAGCGCCGCGACGCTCTTCGCCATCTGCATCAGCGAGAGGATCCCCTCCTGCATCCGCGCCCCGCCCGAGGCCTGCAGCAGCACCACGGGCAGCTCCTCCTTGGCCGCGCGCTCGAAGAGCCGCGTGATCTTCTCGCCGGCCACCGAGCCCATGCTCCCGCCCATGAACGCGAACACGAACGCGCCGAACGCGATCGCGCGGCCCTGGATGCTCGCGCGCCCGATCTCGACCGACTCGTGCGCGCGGCTCTTCTTCTGCGACGCGAGCACCCGCTCCCTGTAGCTGCGCCCGTCGCTGAACCGCAGCGGGTCGTCCGGCGCGAGGTGCGCGTCCCAGGCGCTGAGCTCGCCGTCGTCGAGCAGGAGCCGCCGCCAGCCCTCGGCCTCGAGCTTGTGGTGGTGCCCGCACTCGGGGCACACCTCGAACGTGGCCGCGAGCGCGGCGGCGTCGATCGTCACCCCGCAGCCCTCGCAGCGGCGGAACACGCCCGCGCCGAGCGAGCGCTTCTCGCTCGCGTCGGTCGTGGGCAGCGTCTTCTCGGGCCAGGCCATCTCGCGCTCAGGCAGCCGGGAGCGACATCTCCGTGACGTCCGCCGGCACCTTCAGCGTCGGCTCCGTCCGCTCCTGCACCTCACGCGCGCTCACGCCCGGCGCCAGCTCCCGCAGCTCGAGCCCCTCGGGCGTCACGTCGATCACCGCGAGGTCCGTGATGATCCGGTGCACGACCCGCCGCCCCGTGAGCGGCAGCGCGCACTGGTTCAGGATCTTCGGCGCCCCCGACTTCGCCGCGTGATCCATGATCACCACCACCCGCCGCGCGCTCACGACGAGGTCCATCGCCCCGCCCATGCCCTTCACCATCTTGCGGGGGATCATCCAGTTCGCCAGATCGCCCTTCTCGGAGACCTCCATCGCCCCGAGGATCGCGAGGTCGATGTGGCCGCCGCGGATCTGCGCGAACGAGTCGGCGCTCGAGAACGTCGCCGAGCCCGGCAGCATGGTCACGGTCTCCTTGCCGGCGTTGATGAGGTCCGGGTCCTCGGTGCCCGCGACGGGGTAGGGCCCGATCCCGAGCAGCCCGTTCTCGCTCTGCAGCACGACCTCCATCCCGCTCGGGATGAAGTTCGCCACGAGCGTCGGCATGCCGATGCCGAGGTTCACGTAGTAGCCGTCCCGAAGCTCCAGCGCGGCGCGCTGCGCGATCTGGTCCCGTGTCAATCCCATGGCTCTGCCCTCGTCACGCCTTCCGCACCGTGCGCCGCTCGATCCGCTTCTCGTACCGCTCGCCCTGGAAGATCCGGTGCACGAAGATCCCCGGCGTGTGGATGTGGTCCGGGTCGAGCGTGCCCACCTCGACGAGCTCCTCGACCTCGGCGATCGTGACCTTCGCGGCCATCGCCATCATCGGGTTGAAGTTCATCGCTGTGTGCCTGTACACGAGGTTGCCGTACCGGTCGCCCCGCCAGGCCTTCACGAGCGCGAACTCTCCCCGGATCGCCGGCTCGAGCACGTAGTCGCGCCCGTCGAAGCTCCGGATCTCCTTCTTCTCGGAGTATTTCTTGACGCTCCCGTCGGGGTTGTAGAGCACCGGCAGCCCGCCCTCGCTGATGGCGGTGCCTGCGCCGGTGGGCGTGTAGAAGGCTGGGATCCCGGCGCCGCCCGCGCGCAGCCGCTCGGCGAGCGTGCCCTGCGGCGTGAGCTCGACCTCGAGCTCGCCGTGCATGTACTGCCGCTCGAACTCCTTGTTCTCCCCGACGTACGAGGAGACCATCTTCCGGATCTGCTTGTTGCGCAGCAGGATCCCGAGGCCGAAATCGTCGACGCCGCAGTTGTTCGACACGACCACGAGATCCCGCTGCCCGAGCTCGCGCAGCGCGGCGATGCAGCGCTCCGGGATGCCGCAGAGGCCGAAGCCGCCCGCCAGGATCGTGGCGCCGTCGGGGATGTCGCGCACCGCGTCGAGCGCGCTCTTGAAGACCTTGTCCATATCGGCCCGGAGAGGTACCCCAACTCGCCCCGAGGAAAAAGGTCCGCGTGCTGCCGCGCTGCGGCGAGGGCCGCCGCCGGATCCGTTTGAGCCCGGCCGCGATCCGGTGCACGGAGGCGTTCCCGCCTTCGACCGGAGTCTTCCATGGCCGCGCTCCCCCCGCCCGGCGCCGACGACGCGCTCTACCTCGTGGACATCGCCGGCTGGATCCACCGCGCCTTCCACGCGCTCCCGCCGATCGCCGCGCCCACCGGCGAGCCCGTGAACGCGGTGAGCGGCGTCGCCGGCATGCTGGTCCGCCTGCTCGTCGATCGTCGCCCCGCCTACCTCGGCGTCGCGATCGATCCCCCCGGCCCGAGCTTCCGCCAGGCGCTCTACCCCGCCTACAAGGCCGCGCGCCCCCCGCGCCACCCCGATCTCACGCCCCAGATCGAGCGCGTCCGCCAGATCGTGGCCGCGCACCGCATCCCCCTGCTCGAGTCCCCCGGCTTCGAGGCCGACGACGTCCTCGCGGCCGCGACGCGCCGCGCCGTCCTTGCCGGCCTGCGCGTGGTGATCGTCGCGAGCGACAAGGACCTCTGCCAGCTCGCGTCCGATCGCGTGCTCGTGTGGGACGGCAAGGATCGCGTGAGCGGCCCCGAGGAGGTCCGGTCTCGCTGGGGCGTCCCCCCCGAGCGCCTCGGCGACTTGCTGGCCCTCGCCGGCGACGCGAGCGACGGCGTGCCCGGCATCCCGGGCGTGGGCGAGAAGACGGCCGCCGACCTCCTGACGCGCCGCGGCTCGCTCGCCGAGGTGCTCCGCAAGGCCGACTGGGAGTCCTCCCGGGCGCTCCGCGCAAAGCTCCGCCGCCACGCCGAGGAAGCGCTCCTGTCCCGCCGCCTGGTGGAGCTCCGCGCGGACGCCCCGATCCGCTTCGACGTCGCCGAGCTCCGCGTCGGCTGGGGGGATCCCGCGCCGATCCGGGATCTGTATACCGAGCTCGGATTCACGCGCCTGGCGGCGGAGGTAGCGCACCTCGACAAGCCCCCCGCGCCCCCCGAGCTGATCGCCCGCGTTGCGGGAATGGAGCCGGCGACGGATCCGGAAGCGGAAAAGGCCACGGAAGCGGTCACGGAAACGGTCACGGCAACGGAAACGGTCACGGCAACGGAAGCGGTCACGGCAACGGAAGCGGTCACGGCAACGGCAACGGAAACGGTCGCGGCAATGGCAACGGCAGCGGCAACGGTCACGGAGCCGGATGTCGTCGACATCGACTGGCGAGCGCTCGTGTCGTGGCCGGACGAGCCTGCGCAGCAGCTCCGGGCCACGGCCGTCGGCCGCTGGGATGTGCTTGTTGGCCGCTGGGCGCTCCTCGCGCCGGCGCCCGGGGCCGCTCGTCCCGTGCTCGCGCGCATCCTGGCGAACCTCGATGTCCGCCCGGCGACCGAGCGCGATCTCGAATCTCGCCCGCGCGCCCGGGTCGAGATCGTCATTGCCGGCGCATCCCGCGGCGAGCACGAGATCCCCACCGGCATGGTCCTCCGCTATCCGGACGAGGCCGAGCTCGAACCATTGCAATTCACCACCCCACCCGTTCCCATCCCCCGATCCGCTCCCGAGCCCGTCGCCGCTCCCGAGCCCGTCGCCATTGCCATTACCGCGCCCGCTCCCGTCCCCGAAGCCGCGCCCGCTCCCGTCCCCGAAGCCGCGCC
>CAYQYG010000408.1:5571-8341 GCA_964421485.1 uncultured Polyangiaceae bacterium
CCCGTCCCCGAAGCCGCGCCCGCTCCCGTCCCCGAAGCCGCGCCCGCTCCCGTCCACGCCCCCGCTGCGCCCCGGCAGATGCGGCTCTTCGACTGAGCCGACGGACGCCGATCCATTCCCGGCCGCCTTCGGTTAACCTGTCGCCGTGCAGCCCAGACGCCACACCCTCCTCGCTTCCCTGCTTGCCCTCGCCGCCTCCGCCTCCTGGGCCGCTTGCACCCAGGATTTCGACCAGTTCGCGCCCCTGGGTGGCCCTGGTCAGGGCGGCGGCGCCACCACCACCACGACCACCACCACGACCACCACCACGAGCACCTCCGGGACCGGCGGGGCCGGCGAGGGCGGCGCGGGGGCGGCCGGGGGAGGCGGCGTCGGAGGGCAGGGGGGGACCGCGCCCGCGTGCGGCGACGGCGTCGTGGATCCCGGCGAGCAATGCGACGACGGCAACACGACGTCAGGCGACTTCTGCTCGGCGACCTGTGCCTTCGAGGGTGGAGACACCTGCCCGGGACCCAACGTCCCGCTCACCCCGGCGGGCCTCGAGCTCACGGGCGACACCACCGGCGTCGCCAACGACACCGGCCAGGCCCCGTGCGGCGGCGGCTCCTCGGGCGATCTCGTCTACGTGATCACGCCCTCGCAGAGCGGCTCGATGACCGCCACGCTCGACGGCCCCTTCTCGACGCTCCTCTACGCGCGGAGCTCCTGCCCCGGCACCAACGGCGACAACCTCCAGTGCAGCCCCACGCACAGCCCGGCCGTGCTCACCATGCCCGTCACGGCCGACACCCCGTTCTACCTCTTCGTCGACGGCTACGGCGTCCAGCCCGAGGAAGGCCCCTTCACGCTCACCCTCGAGCTCAACTGATCCTGCCGGCCTCGCGGCCCCCCGCTCACGGCCTCGCGGGCTGCGCGGCCGCCCCCTCGGCGCGCACCTCGTGGAGGAGCGGCTCGCCGCGCTCGTACGCGCCCGCGCTCGCCAGCGTCGTCTCCGCGATCGCCGCCAGCGCCTCGCGCGTCAGGAACCCCTGGTGCGACGTGATCAGCACGTTCGGGAACGTCAAGAGCCGCGCCAGCACGTCGTCCTCCAGCACCCGGTCCGACAGATCCCGGAAGAACACCCCCTCCTCCTCCTCGTACACGTCGAGCCCCGCCGCGCCGACCTGGCCTGCCTTCAGCGCCGCGACCAGCGCCCGCGTGTCGATCAGCGCCCCGCGGCCCGTGTTCACGATCATCACCCCGCGCCTCATCCGCCCGAGCGCGGTCGCGTCCACGAGGTGCCGCGTCGCGCGCGTCAGCGGCACGTGCAGCGTCAGCACGTCCGCCTCCGCGTACACCTCCTCGAGCGGCGCGTACCGCGCCCCGATGTCCGCCTCGAGCCGCGGATCGGGCCGCATGTCGCACGCCAGCACCCGGCACCCGAACCCGTGGAAGATCCGCGCGGCCGCCGCCCCGATCTGCCCCGTCCCCACCACGCCGACCGTCTTGCCGCGCATATCGAAGCCCACGAGCCCCTCCAGCGAGAAGTTCCCCTCGCGGACCCGCGCGTAGGCCCGGTGGATCTTCCGGTTCAGCGACAGCGCCAGCGCGACCGCGTGCTCGGCCACCGCGTGCGGCGAGTACGCCGGGACCCGCACCACGCGCAGCCCGAGCCGCCCGGCCGCCGCGAGGTCCACGTGGTTGTACCCCGCCGATCGCAGCGCCACGAGCCGCACGCCCCCCCGCTGCAGCGCCGCGAGCGCGTCCGCGTCGAGCTCGTCGTTCACGAACGAGCAGATCGCCTCGAACCCTGCGGCCATCGCGGCCGTCTCCCGCGTGAGACGCGGCTCGAAGTACGTCAGCTCGTGCCCTCGCTCGCGGTTGGCCTCGTCCAGCGCCTCGCGGTCGTAGCGGTGCGTATCGAACACGGCGATCTTCATGCCCTGGATCCTCTTGCGCCCCGCGGCCTCCGCCCAGCCCCGGTGAACGCTGGGCGCCCCGGGCGCTGTGCTCGCCGCTCCCTGCGATCCCGTGCGCGACGCGCCGGCCCGCCGCCCTCGGCGGTGAGCATCGCCGGCACGCCGGCGCGGCACGCGCGTGGCAAGGCGCGGCTGCCGGAGGTGTTGTCGATGCGATGGACCGTCGTCGTGGCGGCTGCGGGGCTCCTGCTGTCCGCGTGTCGCAGGGAGGGGATCGATGAGGCTCGTGGGACCGAGCGCGGCGGTGACCGCGTACCGAACGTCGAGACCCCGCCGGACGGCCGCGCCCGCCAGCGCCAGTGGAACGTCGAGACCCTCCCCGGCGCCGGCCCTGCCCCGCAGCAGCGCCAGCCCATGGGCCAGCCCCGCGGCCTCGCCCAGGCCACGCCGACCGCCCCCCCGCCCGCCGGCGGCCTCGACGCCGGCCTGACACCTCCCTCCACGTTCGGCGATATGGACGCCGGCCCGGACGCCGGCCTCGGCGCGCCGGCGGCACCTCCCCTCGCCCCCACGCCCACCACGCCTGGCGCTCCCACGGCCCCGGGCGGCGGCGTGCCTCAGGTCCCCGGAGCGCCCGGCGGCACCCCTGGCGCGCCCACCGGCACGATACCCGGTGCGACGCCCACAGCGCCTGGCGGCACCCCCCCTGGCATACCCGGCGGCCCGCAGCCCGGATTCCCCACGACCCCTGGCGGTCGCGGGGTCCCTGGCACCCCCGGCGGCGCGACGCCCGGCACCCCCGGCGGCACGACGCCCGGCATGCCCGGCACCCCCGGCGGCACGACGCCGGGCGCGCCCGGCGGCACGGCGCC
>CAYQYG010000409.1:0-8341 GCA_964421485.1 uncultured Polyangiaceae bacterium
TCCGGGGCCGCGCGCGGGGCCGGGATCGGGGAGCGCCGTCCGGGGGGGGCCGGGGCTCGCTCGCCGGGGCTGGGGGGGCCGGGGTGGGGGGGGGGCGGGGCTCGGCGGGGCAGCCGTTCTTGTCGGGGTTGACGGAGAAGCGGCCGCGCTGGTGGGGGCAGGCGTCCTCGCCGTCGTAGACGCCGTCGCCGTCGGCGTCGGGGGGGCAGCCGTTGTCGCGGCGGAGGGGGCTCGCGGCGCCGGGCAGGTCGGGGCAGGAGTCGTCGGGGTCATCGATGCCGTCCTTGTCGCGGTCCTGCGCGGGGCAGCCGGGGCGCTGGCCGCGGCGGGTGCCGGGGCGGGCCGGGCAGAGGTCGTCGCTGTCGCCGACGCCGTCGCCGTCGGCGTCGGGGCAGCCGTGGACCTCGCGGCGGCGCGAGGGGGAGCCGGGCGCGCTGGGGCAGGCGTCCGCGCCGTCGTGGATGCCGTCGTGATCGGCGTCGTCGCCGTGGCCGTACGGGAGCGAGGGCGGCGCGGGGTAGTCGTCCTCGTCGGTCGAGGGGCCGCCGAGGTCGAGGCGGTCGAGCGGCGCGTACGAGAGCGAGAGGACCGCGCGGAGGAGGGGCGCGCCGCCGCCGAGGCTCGTGCCGATCGCGGGCCCGAGGGCGGCGACCACGTCGTCGAACCGCATGCGCATGCCGAGCAGGGCCTCGAAGCTCCCGGTCTCGCGCTCGAGCGGGTCGCCCTCGACGACGGCGGCGGCGTGGATCTCGAAGAGGAGCTGCGATCTGTAGCCGATCTGGGTGGCGAACCCGGTGTCGACGACGAACTGGGTGCCCATGTTGACGCCCGCGGCGGCGACGCGCGGCCGGAAATCGAAGCCGCCGGTGAAGCCCCAGGTGATCGGGTCGACGCGGCCGCCGAGCACGACGCGGGGGCCGCCGCGCGCGGCGCCCTCGCCGACGAAGCGCTCGTCGTCGCCGGTGGGGACGAAGACGCGGCCGCCGAGCGAGAGGATGAAGGGGTCGTCCGGGTCTCCGCCGACGCGGAAGCGGGCGCCGAGGCGGAGGTCCCCGGCGGACCAGCCGCCGGTGGTCTCGCCCTGGATGGGGCGCTCGACGCTGTTCGCGACGGTGGAGGCGCCGAAGGGCATGTCGAGCGAGAGCTTCCAGCGGTCCCAGAGGGTGACCGCGGCGCCGAGGTGGAAGAGGACCTGGGACTGGACGACGGCGACGGGCACCTGATCGCCGCCGTCGCCGGGCCGCTCGACGACGAAGGGGTTGATCCCGATGTCGGTGAGCGCGAGGATGTCGAAGGCGCCGTGGCCGAGGAGCTCCGGGGTCTCGATGCGGAGGAAGCGATCGCCCGCCGGCGCGGGCTCGAAGGCGGCGGCGGAGAAGCGGCCGCGCGGCGGCTCCTCCGCGATCGACGGCGCGGGAGCGGCGGCGGCGGCGACGGCGAGGGCGACTCCGAGGGCCCGGGATCGACGGCGCATCAGGGCTGTGTACGCCCGGACGGGCCGCGGCGGAAGCGGGATCCGGCGGCGCGGTGAAGATCCGGAGGGGTGCCCCCGGCCCCGGCGGCTCGCGGGTCATTCTCGTGATGAATTCGCCCGCTGCGGAGGGGCGATTCCATCCATCACCGGCGCCCCGCGGCGACGGCGTCGGCGAGCGCGGCCTCGAACTCGACGCGGCTCCAGTAGATCTCGATGCCGCCGACGGTCAGCTTCATGATCCAGGTGGCGATCGCCAGGGGCACGGAGTCGACGAGCACGTGCTCGTGGACCGCGGCCCGCTTCCGCAGGGCCCGGATGTAATCGCCGGTGCGCTTGCGGATCACCGGGTCGTGCCCCGTGACCCCGGTGCAGTCGATGAACTCCTCGACGCGCCCGTGCAGGAGGCCGGTCGTCAGCATCGGCTGGACGAGCGCGGAGAGCAGGCTCTCGTCGATGAATCCCCGCACGCGGTACACGACGACGCCCTGCGCGGGGCGCTCCACCTCGACGCTGCCGCGCCCCTTGTCCTGCATCGTGCCAGCCCTCGTATCACTGAAATCGCTCATAGAAAAAATGCCGCCATTGCGGAATCAGGGAGATCGGGCGGCATGTGTAGCTCACCACAGGCGAGGCCGTCGTTCCAGCGTGAAATTCGCGCGGGCTCACGAGAGCACGGTGAGCTCCGCGTAGGGCGGCGCGCCGGGTGTCCGCCGCGCCGCCCAGCGCCCCCGGAGGAACGGCAAGAGCAGCAGGAAGCTCGCGATCGCGACGAGGATCCCCGACTCGCCCAGCCAGATACCCTCCTTCACGGTGCACGGGCCGAAGACCAGGCCGAGGATCTCGTTCCACACCCCGTGAAGGACGATCGCGGGCCAGAGGCTCCCGGTCTCCAGCCGCTGGCGCGCCATGGCGCAGGCAATGGGGATGACCACGAGGGTGAACAGGGCCAGCGGGAGGAAGCGGCCGTCGGGGAACATGGACGAGCCCCAGGCGAGGGGCCAGTGCCACGCGGCCCAGATGAGGCCGCTGAGCGGGGCGGCCAGCGGGATCTTCGCGTCGACGAGGCGCGGGAGGAGGTAGCCGCGCCAGCCAATCTCCTCGCCCGCGGCCCAGAGGCAGCCGTCCAGCGCGCCGATCGTGAGGTGCGTCGCGAGGAGCCTCGCGAACCGGACCGCCGGCGAGCCGGTGAGCGGGACGAGCCAGGCAGGGTGCATGATCACGAGGTCCTGATCGGGCGCCGCGAAGGCCGCGAGGCCCGTGGTCCAGGCGAGGCCGTAGGCGAGGGCGCCGACGGCGAGCGGAAAGGCGGCCGCGAGCAGGACGGCGCGCCGGCCGCGGGATCCGCCGAGGCGGAGCGAGAGGTCGCCGAAGCCCTCGCGGAGCGCGATCCGCGCGACGAACGAGGCCACCGCAGGGGTCCACATGAGCAGGAAGATGACGGGCACCGGACCCAGGGTCCGGACGCGGAAGATCTTGAGCGCCTCGAACAGCCCCGAGAGAGGGACGAGGATCGCGAAGAAGACGAGGAGGCCCCGGCGCGCGCGGCGGACGTCATCCATGCGCGCGGGATGACATCATGGATCGCCGCGCCCGGCCACCTCCTCCTTGACGGCGATGCAGCTGTACACCCTGGCATCGGACGCGTGGTCGTGTCGCGCGAGGCAGTCGAGGAGCTCCTGTCACAGCGACGCGGTCTGCGCCAGCGCGATGGCCCCGCAAATGCCTGCGTCATCACCCAGGAGGGGCGGCACGATGTACGCGTCGATCTCCTCGTTCAGCGCAGGAGATGAGATGTATCCGTTCAACGTGTGCTTGACCCCTTGTCGGATCAACCGGAAGAAGCCGTCCTGACCGAGCCGGCCGGCCTTCCTGACGCTCCCTCCGAGGATCACGCGCTCCGGCGAGAGGATGCACGTGATATTGCTGACGGCGCAGGCGACGTACCGTGCCTCGATCGTCCACGCAGGATGATCTCCGGGAAGATCCGCGGGAGAGATCCCGGTCCGCTTCCGTATCGCGGGGCCGGAGCATAGCCCCTCCCAGCACGCCCCGTGGAATGGACACACTCCCTCGAAGTCGTCTCCGCCTCGCGGGAGCAGCATGTGCCCCATCTCCGGGTGGAGGAGGCCGTGAAGGAGCCGCCCCCCGCTCATGCCGCCGGCGCCGATGCCCGTGCCGATCGTGATGTATACAAAATCCGTGAGCCCGGCGGCGCTCCCCCAGTGATACTCGCCGAGAGCGGCGCCGTTCACGTCGGTGTCGAATCCGATCGGAAGGTCCCCGAGCTCGGCGCGGATGGGACCGAGGAGATCCGTGTTCCTCCAGCCGGTCTTGGGGGTGGACGTGATGTATCCATAGGTACGGGAAGCAGGGTCCAGGTCGAGCGGCCCGAAGGACGCCACT
Organism: uncultured Polyangiaceae bacterium; assembly: GCA_964421485.1. GTDB lineage: Bacteria > Myxococcota_A > Polyangia > Polyangiales > Polyangiaceae > CAYQYG01. Next base: position 3,878 of record CAYQYG010000409.1, read on the forward strand.
CCGAGCGCCTGGAGGGGTCCGTGGCGGTGCTGCTGCTGCCGGAACCAGCCCATGATCGCCGCGAGCACCCGGACCGGATCGTCACCGGTCGGAAAGGACTGCCTGGAGAGGATCCGGTCGCCCGGGCCGCTTCCGACGGCACAGACGAGCTTCGTTCCGCCGGCCTCGATCGCGCCGACGAGCGCGTCTCTCCGCTCTTTCATCCCCTGGCTCATGGGAATGACTCCCATTCGCCGAGAGCTGCGAAGGACGCTTCGCCGAACCAGCGCTCGACGTCGGCCTGTCTCGCGGAGAGTACCGCGGGAGGTGCGGCCGCAGACTCGTGGACGACGTGGAGGCCGCTCACGAAGATGCGCTCGACGATGCGGAACGGCTGGCCAGACTCGTCGGTCGCGTCGATCGTCACCTCGCATCCAGGCCGCCCTTGATGGGCGATCTCGCGAATCCCGGAGGCGCGGGCGTCGGGGTGCTCGGCGCGGTGGATCTCGGGATAACGCACCTCGCACAGCTCGCGCGCGGGCGGGACGTCGCCCGCGGACTCCATCTCTCGATCGACCAGCTCCAGGAAGAGGTCGCCCTGCGGAGTCTGGATCTGGCAGTGGATGAACGAGGAGACGCGCGCGGTCCCCTGGTGCTCGAGGCTCCGATCGAGGCAGCGCCACCCGGGGCCCGTCGGCCCGGGCACGTGGACGCGGCCGTCCGGCGTCGTGAGCGAGGCCGCCCGCGGCGGGCCCCCCCCGCCGGCCGCGCACGACAGCAGCGCACACGACAAGAGGGCAGGCGAGACGGCGTGTTTCAAACGCAATGGGCTCTCATTCCATGCGCTCCACGAGATGAGCTCGATTCGCAGGAGGCTCGTACGGCTCAGGCCAGAACTCCACCAACCGCACGATCTTGCCCTCGGCGACGGTGAAGAACGATATAGCTCGGGCAAGTTGGACTCCATCGGTTACGCTGACATCGGAGACGGCCTCCGAGTCACTACCGATGACGCGGTTCACCGTGAAGCTCCATGGCCCGTGCGCGGGGTACTCCGCATTCATTTGTGCAAACCGCTCCGCCCCGCGAATGCGCTCTTTCGACTGCGGCCACTCGAGCACGAACTTCGATGACAGCACGGCAGCCACCGAGTGGAACTCGTTGGTTGCCATGAGGCGCCAGAACTCGCGCACCACTTCAACTGCAGCTGGGCCTGGCACAGCCTCTCCCTTGGCGGCCAACGAAAGGCTTCTTTGGTCCAACGGCAGCATCAGCTGCGCTGGACGGTCCCCATCATAGCTCAAGCGTGTAGCGTGGTTGATAGAGCCCGTCACCGAGCTCGACTGTCTCACGAAATAGCCGTGCGACACTCTCGACTGCACAGGCGAGCTCCGGTGCCGCCGCGCCCACGTGCGCGAGCGTCCGCTGCACCGTCGGCCCGAACTCCCGTGGGGCTCGTTCGAACTCTGCGATTTCGTCCAGGGCTGTCTTGTCGTTGAGCGGGTACGTGCGATTCAAGGCGAACAGGACCAGCACCAGCTGATTAACCGTGCGGGTCAGGCACGCGGCGGTTCCATAGGCATCACCGCGCATCGCGAACTTGCGAGCGAAGGCCGCGAGTCCAAACTCGGCGGCCCAGAGGTAGTCCCTGACGACCGCGCAGCGCAATGCGTCAGGGTAATCCGCGACCCGCTGCTTCAGGAGAGCCATGCGAGCGTCGGGATCGAAGAGGGGAACGCAAACCGCGATCTCGCCCAGGTAAGTCCCGCTGAAGAATCCGAACGGCGGCTGCTGCGCATAGTCGAGCTCGTACCGGCCGGCTTCTGCCTCGGCGATGACCCGCTCGATGTGCTCGAGGCTCCGGTAGACAAAATCCACGCGCTGCCCGCGAATCGTCAGCCAGGCCCCACCGTTCACCCATGGGCCCCACTCATAGAAGCTCGTCACGACGGGCCTGGCCTTGTCATTGACTGCTTCGGCCACCTCGCGCACGCTCTCGATAGAAAAAGGGGACGCTTCCGAGTAGAGGATACCGAGATCGACGTCCGAACCAGCATGCGCCCGTCCCCGGGCATGCGATCCGCCGAGCACGACGGCACGGACTCCCCGTATCGCTCCCAGCTGCACCGAGAGCGAGGACACGAGCTGCCGCTGTTCGAATGAAAGCTGGTCCACTTCAAGCCTCCGGCCGGTCGGACCTGCGCCCGAGCTGCGCGATCCATGAATGAAAGCCCTCTTGTCGCCCGGTCGGGACAGGACCCACCCGTGCGCCACCGCGGCGACGAGCGTACCACAGCGCCCGGCCGCCGGGCGTGAGAAAAGGGCCGTGGATCCGCTTCGGGGTGCGCACCGACCAGCCGTCCCGGATACCCCCCGCCGGCTGCTCCGCGACCCCATCCCGACCGCTGATTCCGCTAATCCACGCCCGGCCCCGGGGGCGGAGCCTCGCCGCGCTCGTCCTCCCTGCGGCCGGCGGGCTCCTGCTCGGGCGCGACGGAGAGCACGGGCGCGCCGCGGTAGCTGCCGGCGCCCCCCTCGCCTCCCCAGGTCCCCGGGTCGCATGGATGCTCGTCCGGACATGGCTGCTCGGGCCCCCCGGCCTCGACGGAGGCAGCCCGGAGGCCGCGCACGCCCGGGACCGCGTCGTCCTCCGGCAGCCGCGGGTCGTCGTTCGCTCGATCGTCCTTCGCTCGATCGTCGCCTTCTTGCGCGCTCACCGCGGCCTCCTCAATGAATCGTGGGCGGCGGGGCGCCGACGGGGTGCTGCTCGGGGACCTTGGGCCTGCGGATCTCCTGGCTCATGTCCGGGCGCCGCGCGCGCTCGAACGTGGGGAGGTGCACGGCGCGGCCCGAGACGGCCGACGCGAGGATCGCGCGGAGCACCCGGACGTCGGCGAGGCCCTCGGCGCCCGAGGGCTCGGGGTCCAGGTTTTCGAGGATGCAGCGCGAGAAGTAGACGAGCTCGGGGGCGAACTGGTCGCGGCACGGGAAGAGCCGGGTGGTGGTCTCGCCGTCACAGCAGAGGTGGTGGACGAGGTCGGTGCTGTATTCGTACGCGGGCTCCACGCGGAGATCGCCCAGGGTGCCCGTGAGGCGGTACGTGGAGACGCTCGAGAGGCCCTGGCTGGCAGTGAACTGGGCGAGGCGATTGCCCGGGAAGCGGAGGAGGGCGGCGACGGTCTCGTCGACGTCGTGGAAGCGATCGTCCCGGCGCATGACGGTGGCCGCGAGGACCTCCTCGGGCTCGGCGCGGAAGAGGTAGCGCGCGGCGTTGACACAGTAGACGCCGAGGTCGAAGAGGGCGCCGCCGCCCATGTCGGCGCGGGTGCGGATGTCGCCGGGGCGGACCTCCTGGGTGAAGACCGAGCTGAAGGAGCGCGGCTCGCCGATGGTGCCGGAGCGGGCGATCTCGATGGCTTCGAGGTTGGCCTGCTCGAAATGGAGGCGATAGGCGATCATGAGCTTGACGCCGCCCTGGTCGGCGGCGCGGATCATGGCCTCGCAGTCCTCCTCGGTCATGGCCATGGGCTTCTCGCAGAGGACGTGCACGCCGGCGCGCGCGGCGCGCTCGGCGTAGTCGCGGTGCATGGTGTTGGGGAGGGTGATGTAGACGGCGTCGATGTCACCGCTCCGGACGAGGTCGTCATAGTCCTCGTAGGAGGCGAGGCGCTGGACGCCGAAGCGGCGGCCGAGCTCCTCGCGCTTCTCCTCGGTGCCCGAGACGATGGCGACGAGCTCGGAGCTCTCCGAGGCGTGCTCGAAGGCCGGCAGCACGGCGATCTGGGCGATGTTGCCGGCGCCGACGACGGCATAGCGGACTCTCCTGGTTTCCCTGGCAATGGCCATCTGTCCCCCTCCTCCCGCGTCGCGCGCGCCGATCCGCGGCGGCGGACCAGCCGGCGATGCGCCCGCGGCGAATCTTGAGGCGAGGGGGTGGGCGTCAACGAGCCGCGCCGGCGATGGTTCCGAATTCATGGTCTTCGAGTCCGGGGTCGGTTCCGGTTCCGGCGCCGTTTCCGGCTCCGTTTCCGTTTCCGGGTCCGGTGTCATCTCCGGTGCCATTCCATGAAACGGAGAGAAGAGGGGGAACACAGGGAGGCGGGGAGACGGAGAGAGAGAATAGAAAGATTTCTCGGAAAATTCTCTCTCCCCGTCTCCCCGCCTCCCTGTGATTCTCTCTCTTCTCCTCTTCTCCCGCTGTGATCCTTGGCGAGACTTCTGACAGGCGGCACTACCGGCGCGGCGGGGGCCCTCCCCAGGATGAGGGCCATCATGAGCCGCAACGGGCGATGGGAAGGGCCTCCTCGCGACGAGGAGGGAGAAGGGCAGCGGGAGCAGCGCCGCGAAGAGTGGACGGGCCGGGAGCCGCCGCCCGAGGAGGAGGACGGCGACCAGGAGAGGATCGGCCACGAGCTGGATGACTTCGAGCCGGTGGAGGCGCAGGTCGCCGAGGAGGATCCCGCGAAGCAGGTCACCGATTGAATC
>CAYQYG010000410.1:0-8305 GCA_964421485.1 uncultured Polyangiaceae bacterium
CATCGACGCCGCGGCCTCGGCCGCGCTCCGCGCGGCGGCCGAGGCCCGCGCGGCCCGCGCGGCCGCCGAGGACGACCGCCGCCGCGCCGCGGCCCGGCTCCGGGAGGGATCGATCGAGCGGCCCCGCTTCGAGGCCGTGATCGAGGTGGAGCTCGCGGCGGCCGAGGCGGGCGAGGTGCAGATCGAGGTGACCTACCGCGTCGCGTGCGCGCTGTGGCGGCCCGAGCACCTGGCCCGGCTGCGCGAGGCGGGGTCCGGGGCGGAGGGCGCGCCGCGCGGAGCGCGACCCGGAGCCCCCGACGTCGAGGCAGACGCCGCGGTCGACCTCGTGACGTGGGCGACCGCGTGGCAGGCCTCGGGTGAGGCGTGGGACCACGTCACCGCGCGCTTCTCGACGGCGCGGCCGGCACAGCGCGCGACGCCGCCGAGGATCGCGGACGACGTGCTCCGGCTGCGGAAGAGGTCCGCCGAGGAGCGGAGCCGCGTCGTGGTCGAGGCGCGCGAGCAGGAGATCGTCGCCGCGGGACTCGACCGCGGGGCGCGCGCCGTCGACGAGATGCCCGGCGTGGACGACGGCGGCGAGCCGGTCGTCTTCGAGGCGCCGCACCCGGTGTCGTTCCCCTCCGACGGCCGCCCCGTCCGCGTGGAGGTCGCCCGGCGCGCGCTCCGCGCCGAGCTCGCGCTGGTGCTCTACCCCGAGGTCCACGCCGCGGCGCACGTCCGCGCCACGATGACGCTCGCCGAGCGCGCCGCGCCCGCGCCCGCGCCCGGAGATCGCCCCCGCGCGCGCCCGGCCCCGCTGCTCGCCGGCCCGATCCGCGTCGCCCGCGGCCAGAGCCTCGTCGGCCGCGCCCGCGTCGATTTCATCGGCGCCGGCGAGCCCTTCGAGCTCGGCTTCGGCACCGACGACGCGGTCCGCGTGCGGCGCGCCGTCGAGGAGGAGCGCGAGACGTCCTCGATCACCGGCAGCCGCAAGCTCCGCCGCCGCGTCAAGGTCCACCTCTCGAACCTCTCCGGCGATCCCAAGCGCCTGCTCGTGACGGAGCGGATCCCTGTCAGCGAGGTCGCCGACGTGGAGATCGCGCTCGGCGAGGCGCCTGGGTGGTCGCTCGACGCGAAGGACGGTCTTGTCCGCGCCCGCGTCGACCTCGCGCCGAACGAGACCAGGACGGCGTCGTTCTCGTACGAGATCCGCGCGTCCGGCAGCGTCGTCCTTCCCTTCTGAGCGCGCGCCGCCGGGGCGCTCGAGCTGCTGGTCATCGGCCACCCCGATCTCTGAGCTGCCGTGAGCTTGCCGCCCGCGGGCGAAGCTGTGATCATCGCGCAGCCGTGCACGCCGAGCCCGAGCCGCGCCAGCCGTCGCTGCCCCCGATCGAGCCGGGCACCGTGCTCGCCGGCAAGTACCGCGTGGAGCGGATCCTCGGCCGCGGCGGCATGGGCGTCGTCGTCGAGGCCCGCCACATCGCGCTCGACGAGCGCGTCGCGCTGAAGTTCCTGCTGCCCGAGAGCGCGCTCCACCCGGACGCGGCCGCGCGCTTTCTGCGGGAGGCGCGGGCGGCGTTCAAGATCAAGGGCGAGCACGTGGCGCGCGTCTCCGACGTCGGCACGCTGGAGACCGGCGCGCCGTACATGGTGATGGAGCTCCTCGTCGGCGACGATCTCGCCGCGGTCCTCCGGGAGCGCGGGCCGCTCCCCCTGCACGACGCGGTCGATTTCGTGATCCAGGCCTGCGAGGCGATCGCCGAGGCCCACTCGCACGGGATCGTGCACCGCGATCTGAAGCCCCCGAACCTCTTCCTGACGCGGCGCCCCGACGGCTCGCCGCTGGTCAAGGTGCTCGATTTCGGCATCTCCAAGGACGTGAAGGGCGCGAGCGTCGAGAAGCTCACGCGCACCGGCATGTCGATGGGCTCCGCGCTCTACATGTCGCCCGAGCAGATGAAGGAGACGCGGTCGGTCGATCACCGGACGGACATCTACTCGCTCGGCATCTCGCTCTTCGAGCTGCTCGCCGGGCGCCAGCCCTTCTTCGCCGACTCGCTCCCGCAGCTCGTCGCCGCGGTGCTGACGGGCAAGCCGACGCCCCTCCGCGATCTGCGCCCGGATCTCCCGGAGGGCTTCGCGGCGGCGCTCGCGCGGGCGTACGAGAGGCCCCCCGACCAGCGCTACGCGTCGATCGCGGAGCTCGTGCTGGCGCTCGCCCCGTTCGCGCCCGCGCGCTCGGGGCCGACCATCGAGCGCATCGCGCGCATGGGCGGCTTCGTCCCGCCCGTGGACGACGGCCCTGCGCCGCCGTACCGCCCGGCGATGGGATCGCAGCCCGGGATCGCCACCGCGCCCACGGACAGCGCGCCGATCGCCGCGCCGGCCGGCAGCACGCCGATCCCCACGCCCGCGGGCAGCACGCCGATCCCTGCGCCGCCGCCCGGTTCGGCGTTCGGGGCTCCGGGTCACGCTCCACGCGGCGCGCCCTCCGGCCCGAGCCCCGCCCCGGCGACGCCGCCGCCGGTCACCCACCTGATCGTCCCCGGCCCGTACGCCGGCCCGTCGAGCGCCCGCGCCGCGGCGACGTTCGCGTCCGGCCGTGTGACGGGCGCCGGCCTCCAGGGCGGCCGCGCTCGGCGATCGGCGCTGACCCTGGCGGCGATCGTGGCCGGCGCGCTGGTGCTCGGCCTCGCCGCCGGCGCGATCACGCTCCGCCAGCGGCGCGCCGCGGACGATCCGGGCAGCGCCTCGCCCGCGCAGCCGCCGCCGGCGCTCGCGCAGCCGGAGGCGCCGGCGGTCCCCGCCTCCGCGCCCGCGATCGTCCCCGCCCCGGTCACGGCGCAGGAGGTCCGCCCCGCCGCCGCGCCGAGCGCGTCCGCCGCGAGCGCGGCATCCACGAGCGCGTCGCCGTCGCCCCCCCAACCTCGCCCGCCGTCAACGCCGGTGCGCCCGCCTCCGCCTCCGCCACGCCCGACTTCGCAGCCGTCGCCGGGCATCGATCTCAACAACCCGAACTGAGCCTCCATGATCTCGACACGCCGACGCTTCCCGGTCCTGCTCCTCGCCGCCGCCCTGCTCGCGCCCTCGCCCGCCGCGGCCGGCGAGCCGGCTGCGGCCCCCACCGGCGAGGCGATGACGCTCGCCCAGACGCTCTTCGAGGAGGGCCGACGCCTCATGGAGGCGAAGCAGTACGCCGAGGCCTGCCCGAAATTCGAGGAGAGCCTGCGGCTGCGCCCCGGCACGGGCACGCTGCTCAACCTGGCGCTGTGCAACGAGGGGCTCGGCAAGACGGCGACCGCGTGGGCGCAGTTCAAGGAGGTCCTGTTCGCCGCGAAGAAGGAGGGCAACCAGGCGCGCGAGGCGTTCGCGCAGGAGCACGTCGACGCGATCGAGCCGAAGCTGTCGAAGCTCCAGGTGCGCGCCGAGGCGACGCCCGGCCTGGCGATCCGCCGCGATGGCCAGGAGATCCCGGCCGCCGCGGTGGGCACGCCGATCCCGGTCGATCCTGGCACCCACGTCATCGAGGCGACGGCGCCCGGCTACTCGGTGTGGTCGACGATGATCGAGGCGGGCGGCGCCGGCGAGCTGAAGATCGTGGCGATCCCGAAGCTCACGCCCGCGCCCGCCGACGGCTCCGCCGCCGCGCCCGCCCCTGACGCGGCGGCGCCCGGCGAAGGGAGCGGGCGTCGGACGCTGGGCTTCGTGGTCGGCGGCGTCGGCGTGGCGGCGCTCGGCGCCGGCGCGGTGCTCGGGCTCGTCGCGGCCGGCGACGCGAGCGACGCGGAGGACGATCCCGCGCTCTGCCCCGGCAAGCGATGCACCCCTGCCGGCCGCGAGGCGATCGATTCGGCGAGCACGAAGGCGCTCGTGTCGACGATCGGGATCGGCGTCGGCGTCGGCGCGATCGCCGCGGGCGCGATCCTGATCTTCACCTCGGGCCCGACGGCGCCCGCGAAGGAGGCCGCGGCGCGGCGCCGGGGCTGGGCCTCGCCGGCGGCGCGCGTCGTGCCCTCGGTCGGCCCGGGCGCGGGCGGCGTGAGCGTGATCGGCGCGTTCTAGTGCCGCCTGGCAGAAGTCCCGCCGGGGAATCGGAGAGGAGAGGATCACAGGGAGACGGGGAGGCGGGGAGACGAGAGAGAAAAAAGATCAGAATTTTCTGATCTCCCCGTCTCCCTGTGATCCTCTCTCTTCTCTCCTCCCTCTTCTCTCTTCTCCAATCCCGGTCACGCCTCCATCGGCTCCTGCGCCAGCCGGATGTCCTTGATCTCCGCGCCGAGCAGCTCGATCGCGGCCGCCACCAGCGGGTGCTCGACCACGGCGCGCCGGGCCGCGTCGACGCGCGCACGGCGCTCCGCGGTCTCGATCTGCGCGACCGACACCGCGCCGTTCCCTCCCGCGATCGTCTCGATCGCGAGCTCCACCGGCCCGCCGAAGTGGGCGCGCAGGACGTTCGTCAGGACCTGGCGCGCGGCGGGCTCGGTCGCCTGTGCGAACAGGAACGAGCTCGCCGGCAAGTAGCCGATGACGGCGCGTTCCGGGCCGAGCTCCTGCACGATCGCGTGCTCGAGGATCGACGCGAGCGGCGCGCGCTGCCGCCGGACGGCCTCGATCACCTCGCGCCAGGCGGTCAGATCGCCGCCGAGCTGCGCACCTGCCGCGGCCCCGCTCCCCGGCGGCGCGCTCCGCCGCGGCTCCGCGGCGACGTCCTCCGAGCGGTGCGCCGCGCCGTTCGAGCGCGGCGGCGCGGTGCTCGGCGCCGCGCTCGCGGTGCTCTCCGCCACGCGCAGGACGGCCGGCTCCGGGACCGGATACGCCGCCGCCCCGTTTGCTCCGTCCGGCCTGCTCGAGGGCGTGGCGCTCGGTCGAGGAGTCGAGCCGGCATCGGCACGGACGGGCTCGGCGCGAGGAGCCTCGGGGCGAGTGGATTCGGTGCGGGCGGGCTCGGCGCGCGCGGGCTCGACGCGAGGAGGCTCGGCGCGAGGCGGCTCGACGCGGGCGGGCTCGGCGCGGCTGGGTTCGGGGCGAGCGGGCTCGGAGGGCAGCGCTTCGGCCGGGGAGGCGCTCCGGCGCGGAGGGGACTGGGGGGCGGCGGGGCGCGGCGGCGGGCGATCGGGGCCCGCGGCGGGTGGGGGGCCGCCGCCGCCGGCGATGCGGCGCTCGAGGTCGCCCAGGCGGCGCAGGAGCTCGTCGATCGGCAGGAGCGGGGGGCGGCGCGCCAGGCGGACCAGCGCCATCTCGAGCGAGGCGCGCGGCTGGCCGCTCCGGACGATGTCGTCGAAGGCGCGGGAGAAGCCCTGGTGGAGGCGGGTGAGGTCGTCGCCGTCTGCGCGGGCCGCGAGCGCCTTCACGTCGGCGATCTCGGCGTCGCCGAGGTCGAGCAGCGGGCCCGGCTCGTCGCAGACCTTCGCGACGACGAGGTCGCGCAGGTGCGCGAGGATGTCGCGCGCGACGTGCGGCAGGTCGTAACCCTCCTGCGCGAGCTCGCCGACGATGCGGAGGCAGGTCGCCGGATCGCCGCCGACGAGCGCGTCGGCGAGGCGGTGCAGCACGAGGCGATCGGCGACGCCGAGGACCTTCGCCACGCCCTCGCCGGTGATGCGGTCGCCGCTGGTCCCGACCCACGCGATGACCTGATCGAGCAGGCTCATCGCGTCGCGCATGCTCCCGGCGGCCTCGCGCGCGATCGCGCCGATCGCCGGATCGTCGGCGGGGATCTTCTCCTGCTCGAGCACCCAGCGGAGCCGGGCCGCGATCGCCTGCGCGCTGATCAGCTTGAAGTCGTAGCGCTGGCAGCGGCTCAGGATGGTGACCGGGACCTTGTGCACCTCCGTCGTCGCGAAGATGAACTTCACGTGCGGCGGCGGCTCCTCCAGCGTCTTCAGGAACGCGTTCCACGCCGCGTTCGAGAGCATGTGGACCTCGTCCACGACGAAGATCTTGAAGCGGTCGCGCGACGGCCGGTACGGCAGGCTCTCCTGCAGCCTCCGGACCTCGTCGACGCCGTTGTAGCTCGCGCCGTCGATCTCCTGGACGTCGACGTCGGCGCCGACGGTGATCTCGGTGCAGGGCGCGCACACCTGGCAGGGCTTGGCCGTCGGGCCGTGCACGCAGTTCAGCGCCTTCGCGAGGATGCGCGCGCTCGTCGTCTTGCCGACCCCGCGGACGCCGGTGAAGAGGAAGGCGTGCGCGACGCGATCCCTCGCGATGGCGTTGGCGAGCGTCGTCGAGACGTGTTCCTGGCCGACCAGATCCTCGAAGGACTGCGGGCGCCATTTGCGCGCCAGCACGACGTAGCTCATGGGCTGCTCGCCTAGCACCTTCTCGCGGGCGCGTCCCCGAGGCTGTCGCGGAGGGGCTACCAGGGGTGTACCCGCCCCCGGAGGTGAGGGCCCCCCAGGCCCCGGGGCCGACGTGGTCGCCCGGAACAGGCCGAGCCCGGCGAGACGCCCAAGAAGGTTCACCCCGGAACCAGGTACTAGGCGGTTGCGGCGCGGCGCGGTTCACGGCATACGCTGGCCGCTAGGCCATGCAATTTCGCGGCGGAATGAACGAGCTCGTCCGGCAAGCGGCGCGCATGCAGCGCAAGATCGACCAGGTGAAGGCCGATCTGAAGGACCGCGAGGTCTCCGCGGCGGCCGCGGGCGACAAGGTGTCCGTGGTCGTGTCCTGCGAGGGCAAGCTGCGCAAGATCACGATCGACCCGGAGTTCCTGGCCAGCGAGGGGCTGGAGATGGCGCTCGACGCCGTCGTCGCGGCCTCGAACTCGGCGCTGGAGGCGGCCGACAAGCTCGTCGAGGGCGAGATCTCCAAGGTGACCGGCGGCATCAAGATCCCCGGCACGCACACCTGACGCCGTTGCGCTCCTCCGCGTCGTTCCCCGGCTCGCCTGCCCCCTCGTTCGGCGGCGGTGCGCCCGGCAGATCGGTCGAGGGGCCTCCGCTTCGTGGGGCCATGGGCGGCTTGCCGGCGAGGCTTGCCCGGGTGGCGCAGCTCCTCGCCCGCCTGCCCGGCGTGGGCGAGAAGACAGCGCAGCGGTTCGCGCTCTTCCTCGCCACCGGCGACGAGACCACGGCGCGCGAGCTCGGCGCCGAGCTCGCCGCCCTGCGGGATGGCGTCCGGCCGTGCGAGCGCTGCGGCCACGTCGCCGAGATCGGCGAGGACGCGCGGGCGCTCTGCGCGATCTGCCGCGACGGCCGGCGCGACGGCGGGCTCCTCTGCGTCGTCGCCCGCGTCCAGGACCTCCTGGCGATCGAGCGGAGCGGCGCGATGCGGGGCCGCTACTTCGTGCTGGGCCGGCTCCTCTCGCCGCTCGAGGGGATCGGGGCCGACGAGCTGCCGCTTCCGGAGCTCAAGGCCCGCATCGCCGACCCGGAGCAGCCCGTCCGGGAGGTGCTCGTCGCGACGCCTCCGTCCGTCGACGGGGAGGCCACGGCCCTCCTGCTCGCCCGGGAGCTCGGGGCGATGGGCGTCCAGGTGACGCGGATCGCGAGCGGCGTGCCACACGGGGGAGATTTGGAGTTCGCCGACCAGGTCACCCTGGGCCGGGCCATCGAGGGTCGGAAGAGCTTCGGCTGAGGCGCGCGCGGCGCCGCGCAGGGCGTCGTGATAGATGCACGGCGCACCTCCGCCACCGCGCGCGCGGCGCAATGCACGGATTCGGAGATTCGAGAGCATGTCAAAAACCGCGGTCACCACCGGGCGCGCGCCGAGCGCGATAGGGCCTTACTCGCAGGCCGTGAAGGCCGGCGATCTCGTCTTCTGCAGCGGCCAGATCCCCATCGATCCCGAGACGGGCGAGCTCGTCCCGGGGGATGTCGAGGCGCAGACGGCCCAGGTGATGCGGAACCTCGGTGAGGTGCTCGCCGCGGCCGGCGCGGCCTGGGGCGACGTCGTGAAGACCACGATCTACCTCACGAACCTAGCGGATTTCGCCGTCGTGAACCGAGTTTACGGGGAGGTCGTGGGCAGCGTGCCCCCCGCACGGGCGACGGTGCAGGTGGCGGCGCTGCCGAAAGGGGCCGCCGTCGAGATCGATGCCGTTGCCCATCTTCCAACGTCCCGGGGAGCCTCGACATGAGCACGACAAACGACGACAGGGAGAGCAAGGGGGCCGCGAGCGCGGAGCCCCGATCGACGCCGGAGGCCGAGAAGCCTGAGGCCCAGGCTGCGCCGCCGGCGGAAGGGGGCGAGAAGCCGCGCGCGCGCAGGATCGTCCGCTCGGCGAGCACGAAGCGGGCGGAGGACGCGGCCGAGGCCGGCGGCGCGGCCGCTGCGGCGCCGAGGGCCGAGGCCGCCCCGCAGGCGGCGACCTCGCTGCTCG
>CAYQYG010000411.1:0-2652 GCA_964421485.1 uncultured Polyangiaceae bacterium
GGGCGCGGATGCGGCGGCGAGCGCGGGCGAGGAGGCGGCCGCGGGCGCGGGCGCGGACGCGGCAGCGGGCGCGGACGCGGCAGCAAGAGCGGACGCGGCGGCGGCAGCGGGAGCGGACGCGGCGGCTCGCTCGGGGGAGATCTCGTCGCGATGGGTGGGGGCGGCGCAGCTCGCGAGGGCGAGCAGCGCCGCGAGGAGGGCGGCGCGCTTCTGCATCTGGGGGACCCGCCAGGCGGGGGGAGGCGTCAGTTCTTCTCGAGGATGATGAACTGGACGCGGCGGTTCTTCGCCTTGTTGGCGGGCGTGACGTTCGGCGCGATCGGGCGCTCCTGGCCGTAGCCCTTCGCGATCATCCGGCCGCCGTCGACGCCGGCCTTCACGAGCCACGCGCGGACGGAGTTGGCGCGGGCCTCGCTCAGGGTCTGGTTGTGCTCGCGGCCGCCGGTGTTGTCCGTGTGGCCCTGGATCTCGACCTTCCGGATGTTCTGGTTGCGCTGGAGGATGTCGGCGATCTCCTCCATCAGGGAGTTCGAATCGCCGAGGATCTTCGCGGAGTCGGTCTCGAAGTGGATCTGCTTCGAGAGCTTGATCTCGTTGCCGAGGATCTTCACCTGCGAGATCTTCGGGCGCTTGTTGACCGTGAGCGCGGGGCGCGCGTCCTCGCTGGCGCGGACGTCGGTCGTGTTCACGTGGTTCATGTAGCCCTGCGCCTCGACCTTGAGCGAGACCTGGCCGGGGGGGACCTGCATGAGCTTGAAGGTGCCGCCGGCGTCGGTCGTGGCGGTCGACTCCTTGCCGGTCGAGTCGGTCATGCGGATCGTGGCGCCGGCGACGGGCTCGTTGGTCTCGGCGTCCTTCACGGTGCCGACGATGTTGCCGGCGCGGGGGACCGCCTCGACAGCGCAGTCGATGTCGACGAACGTCGGGCCCTGCGGGGTGGCCGGGAGCGCGGGGGCGGGCTGGCCGGGCTGGCCGGGCTGCGGCTGGCCGAAGGGCTGCGGCTGGCCGAAGGGCTGCGGCTGGCCGAAGGGCTGCGGCTGGCCGAAGGGCTGCGGCTGGCCGGGGGCGCCCATCGCGCCGGGAGCGCCGGGGGCGCCCATCGCGCTGGACGCGCCGCCGGCGGGGATGGTGCCCTGACAGGTGCCGGGCTTGTAGCCGGGGGCCTTGATGCTGAACGTGTAGGTCCCAGGCTCGAGGTGGCGCGAGAGGAACCGGCCGTCGGCGCCCGTCGCGAGCGGGGGCTGCGCGCCGCCCTCCATCGTGATGATCGCGTCGGCGATCACGGCCTCGGGCTTGCCCTGCTCGTGCACGACGCCGCGGATGAAATTCTGCGGCGCAGGGATGACCTGCGGCGGCGGCGCGGGCGGGGCCGGCGGCGCGGGCGGCGGCGCCTTCTCCTGGGTGTCGTACGCATAGGCGAGGCCGAGGTAGAGCGTCCACGGGGCCTGCGGGGCGACCTCCTCGATGAACGTGCTCGTCGCGGACAGGCCGATGTCGAAGGCCGCGTGCGCGGAGAGGCCGCGGAACGCCTTCTCGAAGGGCGTGACGCGCGCGCCGAGCGACAGGCGCGAGGGCGCGGCCGCGTAGCCGGGGCCGCCCTCGTTCGCGGGATCGGACGAGCTGAAGTCGTCGAGGCCGAGGCAGACGTCGCCGCGCGAGACGCGGCCCGTGTGGCACTCGTAGCCCTGGCGGTTCACGGGGATGTCGATCGTGTACTCGAGGTACGGCTGGATCTTCTCGAAGGGCAGCTCGGCGCCCAGGTAGATCTGGAAGAAATCGACGCGGTTGATGCCGAGGCCGAAGCGCTCGATGCGGCTGATCGGCTGGCTCGTGCGGCCGTCGGTGTAGGCCTTGGCGCGCTCGGCCTCGACGTCCTCGACGAGCGCGCCGGAGTTGTCGAGCTTGTAACCGAGGTTGAGGTTCAGGCGGAGCGGGAAGCCCTTGTCCTCGGGCTTGCGCATGTCCATCGACGCGAGGCCGCGGAAGACGGCGCTCGTGCCGCCGCCGGCGGGGCCGACGTCCCCCGTGCCGTTGAGCAGGAGGAGCTGGAGCTCGCCGCCGAAGGTGAACATCTTGCCGATCTTGTTCGGGGTGAACGCCTTCACGCCGAAGGTGGTGTCGCCGAGCACCTGGAGCAGCGTGGGGCGGCCCTGATCGTTGTAGTTCGCGTAGGTCCGGATCGAGGCGTAGCCCTCGAGGAAGTCGAAGGGGGTGGCGTTGAGCGCGAAGAAGGCGCCGACGTGGCTCGCGGAGTCCTCGGCGCCGTCGGGGCCGCAGGTGATCGGCTCGCCGGCGAGCGTGGAGTCCTCGGGATCACAGAGGAAGCCGCTCGTCGAGAAGTAGTCGACGAGGAACGAGGTGCGGAACGTGCCCTTCGCGCCGGAGCCGGCGTACGAGGTGCGGAGCAGGCCGGTGGAGCCCCAGAGGTTCGGCTGGTTGATCAGCGAGAGCGCGCGCTCCTTCTCGCTTGAGGAGCCGGAGGCCTCGGCGTCGGCGTCCACGTCCGCGTCGGCCTCGACGCCCTCGCCACCCACGGAGGCGCTGCCGCCGAACTGGAAGCCGGCCTCGCCGCCGGGCGGCTGGGGGCCGGCCCCGGGGCCGCCGGGCGCGGGCTGTCCGAAGCCGCCGGGCTGGCCGCCGGGCGCGGGCTGT
>CAYQYG010000411.1:2752-8299 GCA_964421485.1 uncultured Polyangiaceae bacterium
CTGTCCGAAGCCGCCGGGCTGGCCGCCGGGCGCGGGCTGTCCGAAGCCGCCGGGCTGCGGCTGCTGCCCGAACGGGGCGGGCTGCGGCTGCGCTTGCGGCTGCGGCTGCGGCTGCTGGCCGAACGGCGGGAGGGGCTGCTGGGCGCTCGCCGTGCTGGCGAAGGTGACACAGCCGAGGAGCGGGAGCGCGGTCAGCGCGGCGAACCGCGGCATGTCGGCGAAGACGGCCTTCAGGAGCGGGTGCATGAGCCTCGTCCGCGAGGTCGATCAAGGAAACGCCCCCCAATCGGGACGCCGGACCCCGCGCGGGGCCCGTTGTATCAACTCCGGGCGCTCCGTGAAACAAACGAATGTGGGTGCCCCGGGCGGAGGGGTCGGTGGGGGTTGGAGGGGGAGGGGGGTCCGGCGGCGCAGCGCGCGTGGTAGGAGACGGTATGGCCTCCAGAGGGCGCATCCTGATCGTGGATGATGAGGCGAACGCCCGCGCCGCGCTCTCGGAGATCCTGCGCGAGGAGGGGTACACGACCGAGACCGCGGCCGACGGGTTCAAGGCGCTCGGCAAGCTCGAGGAGTTCGCGCCCGACGTGGTGCTGACCGACCTCAAGATGCCGGGCCTCGACGGGATCCGCATGATGGAGAAGGCGCAGCTCGCGCTGCCGGACGCGACGTTCGTGGTGATGACCGCGTTCGGCACGATCTCCAGCGCGGTCGAGGCCGTGAAGAAGGGGGCCTACAACTACCTCACGAAGCCCCTGGATTTCTCGGTGCTCGCGGTGGTGGTGGAGCGCGCCGTGGAGCGGGCGCGCCTGCTCCAGGAGAACTCGCGGCTGCGCGAGCGGCTGAGGGAGCGGAACGCGTTCGGCCACGTGATCGCGAGCCACCCGAGCATGGTGAAGCTCGTGCGGCTGATCGAGCAGGTCGCGCCGAGCCGCGCGAGCGTGCTCGTGGTCGGCGAGACGGGCACCGGCAAGGAGCTCGTCGCCGAGATGATCCACCGGGGCAGCCCGCGCGCGAAGGCGCCGCTCGTGCGGCTGAACTGCGCGGCGCTGAGCGAGGCGCTGCTCGAGAGCGAGCTCTTCGGCCACGAGCGCGGCGCGTTCACGGGCGCGATCGGCCGGCGCGAGGGGCGCTTCGAGCAGGCGAACAACGGGACGCTCTTCCTCGACGAGGTGAGCGAGATCCCGCTGCCCACGCAGGTGAAGCTGCTCCGGTTCCTGCAGGAGCGATCGTTCGAGCGGGTCGGCGGCAACGAGACCTTGAAGGTCGACGTGCGGATCATCGCCGCGTCGAACCGCGACCTGCGCCAGCGCATCCAGGAGGGCCTGTTCCGCGAGGACCTCTACTACCGGCTCAACGTGGTGACGCTGGAGATCCCACCGCTCCGGGACCGGGGCAGCGACATCCCGGAGCTCGCGACGTTCTTCCTGGGCCGCTACGCGCAGGAGAACGGCAAGCGCATCGAGGGCTTCTCCGACGAGGCGCTCTCGGCGCTCTCGGCGTACCCGTTCCCCGGCAACGTGCGCGAGCTGGAGAACGTGATCGAGCGCGCGGTGGTGCTGTGTGACGGGGCGCGGATCGAGCTCCGCCACCTGCCCGCGGCGCTGTCGCGCGAGCCGGCCCCGGCGATCGACGCGATGCCCAAGCTCCCGGGGAGCACGATCTACGATCTCGAGCGCTACGCCATCCTGCACACGCTCGAGGCCTGCAAGGGGTCGACCTCGAAGGCGGCGACGATCCTCGGGATCAGCCCGCGCAAGATCCAGTACAAGCTGCACGAGTACAGCGCGGCGCAGGCCGCCGCCGCCGCCGGCGATCGCCGCGACGCGGAGCCCCCGATCGTCCACGAGGCCGCCGAGCCCCGCGCGCCGGAGGAGCCATGAGCGAGGCGGCGAGCGGCGCGGACGTCCTGATCGACGTCCGCGGCCTGGTGAAGACGTTCCGCACCGGCTTCTTCAAGAACAAGGTCGTCGAGGCCGTGAAGGGCGTGAGCTTCGAGGTCCGCCGCGGCGAGATCTTCGGCTTCCTCGGCCCGAACGGCGCCGGGAAGACCACGACGATCAAGATGCTGACGGGCCTCATCGCGCCGACGGGCGGCGAGGCCTTCCTGTTCGGCGATCGCGTGCCCTCGCCCGAGGCGCGGCGCCGGATCGGCTTCTTGCCCGAGAACCCCTATGTCTACCCGTACCTCACGCCGCGCGAGTTCGTGGAGCTCTGCGGCCGCCTGTCGGGGATGGGCGGCGAGCCGCTGCGCAGGCGCACGATGCAGGTCCTCACGCAGGTCAAGATCGCCTACGCCGCGGATCGCCAGGTGCGGCGCCTGTCGAAGGGCATGCTCCAGCGCACCGGCCTCGCCGCCGCGCTGGTCTCCGACCCCGAGATGCTGATCCTCGACGAGCCGATGAGCGGCCTCGATCCGGTGGGCCGCAAGGAGGTCCGGGACATCATCTTCTCCGAGCGCGATCAGGGGCGGACGATCTTCTTCTCGACGCACATCCTGAGCGACGTCGAGGCGATGTGCGATCGCGTCGCGATCCTCCGCGAGGGCAGGGTGATCGTGAGCGGCGCGATCCGCCAGCTCCTGCGCGGCGAGGTGCTCCGTACCGACGTGATCCTCGCCGGCGCGCCGGACGGCCTGCTCGCCGGCTACGAGGCCGCCGGCGTGCGCGCGTCCCGCCGCGCCGAGGTGACGGTCGTGGAGGTCGAGGGCGACGCCCGCGTGAGGGAGGTCCTCGACATGGCCCTCGCCGCAGGCGCGCAGGTCGTCGAGGTGACCCCGCGGCGCGAGACGCTCGAGGACCTCTTCCTGCGCCGCGCGCTCTAGATCTGGAAGCTCAGCCGCTCGCGGCGGCGACGTCGAGCCTGGCGGCCTCGAGGATCTCGAGCGCGTAGGCGCTGATCTTCCCCGCGTCCTCGCCCTCGACCATCACCCGGAGCTTCGGCTCGGTGCCGCTCCAGCGCACGAGGATCCGGCCCTTGTCGCCGAGGACCCGCTCGATCCGGTCCACGGTGAGCTTCATCTTCTCCATCTTCTCGATGGGCAGGCGGGTCACGAAGGTCGCGTTCTCCAGCACCTGCGGGACGCGCTGCATCGCCCTCGAGGCGAGCTCGGAGAGGGGCTTCTGCTCCTCGACCATGATCGCGAGCACCTGCAGCGCGGCCACGATGCCGTCGCCGGTGGTCGCGTGGTCGAGGAAGATGAGGTGGCCCGACTGCTCGCCGCCGAAGGAGTAGCCGCCGCCGCGCATCGCCTCCACCACGTAGCGGTCGCCGACGGCGGTGCGGATCACCGAGCCGCCGTGGGCCGTCATGGCGCGCTCCAGGCCGAGGTTCGACATCACGGTGGTCACGACCGTGTTCTTCGGGAGCTTGCCGATGCGGAGCATCCGGAGCGCGCACATCGCCATGATCGCGTCGCCGTCCACGACCTCGCCGCGCTCGTCGACCATGATCACCCGGTCGGCGTCGCCGTCGAGCGCGATGCCGAGCGCGGCGCCGCGCTTCAGGACCTCGTGCTTCACGTGGTCGGGGTGCAGCGCGCCGGCGTCGCGGTTGATGTTGCGGCCGTTGGGCTTGACGCCGAGCGAGGTGAGCGACGCGCCGAGCTCGCTGAACACCGCGGGCGCGACGCGATACGCGGCGCCGTGCGCGGCGTCGACCACCACGCGCACGCCGTCGAGCGTCAGCGAGTTGGGGAAGGTGTTCTTGCAGAAGACGACGTAGCGGCCGCGGGCGTCGTCGAGCTTCACCGCGCTGCCGATCGCCGCGCCGGTCACGCGCGCCTCGTCGAGCTCGTGGCTGCCCATCAGCCGCTCGATCTCGGCCTCCTGCGCGTCCGGGAGCTTGAAGCCGTCCGGCCCGAAGATCTTGATGCCGTTGTCGTCGAAGGGGTTGTGGCTGGCGCTGATCACGATCCCGGCGTCCGCGCGCATGCTCTGCGTGAGCTGCGCGACCGCGGGGGTCGGGATCGGGCCGCTCAGCATCACGCGGCCGCCCATGGCGCAGATGCCGGACGCGATCGCGGTCTCGAGCATGTAGCCCGAGAGGCGCGTGTCCTTGCCCAGCACGACGCGCACCTGGCGGCTCTGGCTGCGGCGCGCGACGAAGGCGATCGCGCGGCCGAGGCGCAGCGCCATCTCCGGGGTCATCGGCGGCAGGTTGGCGACGCCGCGGACGCCGTCGGTGCCGAACAGCTTGCGACCGCCCGCGGCGGCCGCCGGGGCGGTCTCCTTGTGCTCCTTGGTGCCTTGCTTCGCCACGGTGTCCCTTCGACAAGGATCTCTGAGTGGAGCGGCGATTCTTATCAATCTTTGCGAGACGCGCCTACCCGAATTCCGCGCCGTGGAGGGCGCTCGGAGCGCTAGCGCGCCGCCGGCGCAGGCGGCGCTTCGTTGTTCCGGCGCGCGGCGCGGTTCGTGAGGCGGAGCAGCGGCGAGCGCTGGAGGCGCGCTCCGATCTCGCGGCCGCGGCGGTCGGCGCGCTGGCCTCGCGGCGGCGGCAAGAGGCGCGCCGCGGCGGCGAGGGCGCGCGCCATGAGCCCCGGCGCGAGCGCGCGGCCGAGGGTCGCGGCGTGCGCGGCGAGCCCGAGGCGCACCTCGCGGCGGCCGTCGAGCGCGGCCTCGACGACGCGCCGCGCGGCCCGCTGCGCGCCGATGGTGGCGACGGGGATCGACGCGAACGCGCCGAACCAGGCGAGCTCGCGGCCCGCGTCACCGCCGAACATGGCGTTGTAGATGGAGCCCGTGCGCATCGGCCCCGGCACGACGGTCGTGACGCGGACGCCCGTCCGGGCGAGCTCGGCGCGGAGGCCCTCGGAGAACCCGACCATGGCGAACTTCGAGGCGGTGTAGCCGAGCAGGTGCGGGACGGCCACGCGCCCGCCGATCGAGGTGATGTTGACGACGCGCGCGCCGCGCCCGCGCGCGGCGAGGTGCGGCAGCGCGCGCATGGTGACGTACGCCGCGCTCCAGAAGTTCGCGCGCATCGCCTCCTCCAGCCCCTCGACGCCGATGTCCTCGAGCGGGGCGACCTGGATGATCCCCGCGTTGTTGACGAGCACGTCGATGCGCCCGAACCTGCGCGCGACGCCCTCGATGAAGGCCTCGGCCTCCTCGCGCTCGCCGAGGTCGCAGGCGGCGGCGTGGACCTCGACGCCGAAGGCCTCGAGGCGGCGCGCGGCCCGCGCGAGGGCGTCCTCGTCGCGCCCGCAGATGGCGACGCGCGCTCCCCGCCGGCCGAGCTCCTCGGCGATGAGCAGGCCGAGCCCGCGCGAGCCGCCCGTGACCACCACGACGCGGTCGCGGACGTCGATGCGGCGGCGCCTCCGGAGCGCGTTGCGGGCGAGCGCGACGGTGGCGAGGCCGGCGGCGGTGACGGTGAGGAGGGAGCGAGTCGAGATGCCGAGCATGGCCCGCGCGTCGCATCGGGCGTGCCGGGCCGTGAGGCGGCGGGGTGCACACGCGGCGGCGGGCGAGGGCCGCGGGAGAGGTAACGTGAGCGGAAGCGGAAGCGGAAGCGGAAGCGGAAGCGGAAGCGGAAGCGGAAGCGGAA
>CAYQYG010000412.1:0-8288 GCA_964421485.1 uncultured Polyangiaceae bacterium
GAGGGCGCAGTCGTCGTTGAACCAGCTCAGGTTGCAGGCACCGGCGAGCAGCGCGACCGCGATCGCGACCGCCCCGAGGCGGCGCACCGAGGGCGCGCGGCGGTCGCGGAGACCTCCAGAAGGACCACTCATGCGCCGCATCCTGCATCGGCGCAGTCCGTCCAGGCAACCAAAAAGCGCCGTGATCGCAAGGATTTCCGGCATCCGACGCCACGATGTTGATTCCGGATCCGCTCAAAATTTTCCACCGACCAGGCGAAAAAAATCCCACCGGGAGACCTCGGCGCCGGGGCGACTTCGGATCCATCGGGAGAGCCACCGTGAATGCGGTCCCGGCCCCGGCTTCCTCACGGCGTGGAGAACGGAACACGCAGCGCTCGCGCTCCTTCCGCCGCGGTAAGACCGCCGCCCGGACGCGCAGGACCGCGCCGGTCACGCCGCCGGTGCGCCGGCGAACCAACGCAACCGGTCCGCGCGGGGGCGCATCGACATGGGGCGACGCGGCGCGGCTCGCGCGCGGCGCCGGCCCACTCGACATGGCAGCCCTCTTCCCGCCCTGGAGCAACACCGCATTCGGCATCGCGATCGGGGTCGCCCTCGCCGGCGGCGCGGCCGCGGTCCTCGCGCCCATCCTCTACGTGCGCACGCCCTGGAACACGAGGCAGACGGAGCCCGTCCCGCAGCCGGTCGAGTTCGACCACAGGCACCATTACCAGGACGACGCCATCGACTGCCGCTTCTGCCACGACACGGCCTTTCGCGCGGCCACCGCCGGCATCCCGTCCACCGCGAAGTGCATGGGCTGCCACAACCAGATCTGGAACGACAGCCCCAAGCTCGAGCTCGTCCGGCAGAGCTGGTTCACCGGGGAGCCCATCCGGTGGAGGCGCGTCCACAACCTCCCCGACTTCGTCTACTTCGACCACTCCATCCACGTGAACAAGGGCGTGGGATGCGTGACCTGCCACGGCCGCGTCGACAAGATGGCGGCCGTGGAGCAGGTCGCGCCGCTCACCATGCAATGGTGCCTCGACTGCCACCGCTGGCCCGAGCGGAACCTCCGGCCGCCGGAGCAGATCGCCAGCATGGACTGGGCGCCGGAGGGTGACCCGGAGGCCCAGGGCCGGCGGATCGCCGAGGAGCTCGGCGTCCGCAAATTGACCCACTGCACGGCGTGCCACCGGTGAGGGGGGCTATCGAGATGGCGGGAATGGACGAGATGCGCGCGGCGGCCATCAGCCGGCGCGCCTGGCTCCGGCTCCTCGGCGCCAGCATGGCCCTCGCGGGCGCCGCGGGCTGCAACCCGAAATTGACCGAGGGGATCCTCCCCTACGTCGACCCGCCGCGCGACGTCACGCCCGGGATCCGCCGCTTCTATGCGACCAGCATGGATCTCGACGGCTATGCGACGGGCCTGCTCGTCGAGAGCCACGAGGGGCGGCCCACCAAGATCGAGGGCAACCCCGGGCACCCGGCGAGCCTCGGCGCGACCGGCGTGCTCGAGCAGGCCTCGATCCTCGGCCTCTACGACCCGGACCGCGCCCGCGCGCTGCGCGCCGCGGACGGCCCCGCCACCTTCCCGGCCTTCGTCGATCGCTTCGGCGGCGAGCGCCCGGACCGCGGCGCCGGGCTCCGCTTCCTGCTCCGGCCCACGAGCTCGCCGCTCGTCGAGGACCTCATCGGCCGCGTGCTCGCCCGCCACCCCGCGGCGCGCTTCACCTTCCATTCCCCCGTCGCCGGCGGCGCCGCGCTGGACGGCGCGGAGCTCGCGTTCGGCGCTCGCCTCCTCCCGCAGCGCGACCTCCGCGGCGCGCGCGCCGTCGTCTCGCTCGACGCCGATTTCCTCTCCTCGATGCCGATGAGCCTCCGCCACGCCCGCCATTTCGCGGAGGGGCGGCGGCCGAGCTCGCCCCGATCGCAGATGTCCCGGCTCTACGTCGTGGAGGCCGCGCTCTCGCCCACGGGCAGCGCGGCCGATCACCGGATCATCCGCCGCCCGGGCGAGATCCCGTGGGTCGCCCTCCGCCTCGCCGCGGCGATCGCGCGCGGCCCGTTCGGCGCGGGGATGCCCGGGGGCGTCCGCGCCGCGCTCGCGCCCTTCGCCGAGGCGGGCCCGGACGCCGCGCTGATCGGCGCGGTCGCGCGCGATCTGGAGAGGAACGCCGGCGCGGGCCTCGTCCTCGCCGGCGACGCCCAGCCCCCGATCGTGCACGCGCTCGCGCACCTCCTCAACGCGGCGCTCCGCAACGAGGCGATCGCGTGGACCACCCGCCCGGTCCTCGCCGACGCGGGCGCCGCGGCGCAGGACCTCCCCGCGCTGGTCCAGGAGATGCGCGCCGGCGCCGTGGACACGCTCGTCGTCATCGACGCCAACCCGTCCTACACCGCCCCGCCCGATCTCGAGTTCTCCCGCGCGCTCCGCGCCGTG
Organism: uncultured Polyangiaceae bacterium; assembly: GCA_964421485.1. Taxonomy (GTDB): domain Bacteria; phylum Myxococcota_A; class Polyangia; order Polyangiales; family Polyangiaceae; genus CAYQYG01. Next base: position 2,429 of record CAYQYG010000412.1, read on the forward strand.
TCCCGGAGCGTGCGCGTCGGCCTCCACGAGGACGAGACCGCGGCCGATTGCCGCTGGATGATCCCCCTCACCCATTACCTCGAGGCCTGGGGCGACGCGCGCGCCTATGACGGCACGCTCACGATGGTGCAGCCGCTCATCGAGCCCCTCTTCGGCGGGCGCACGGCCGCGGAGGTGCTCGCCGTGTTCGCGGGCGAGCGGAGCGCTCCCGCGCGGCGGCTGCTGCGCGAGGCCTGGGACCGCCGGCAGGCCGGCGGCGAGGACGCCTTCCAGGACGCCCTGCGGCGCGGCCTCGTGCCGGGCACCGCGGCGCCGCGCGAGGCGCCCGCGCTCGCGCCCGCGGCCCTCGCCGCCGCGATCTCCGCGCACCCGCCCGCGCCCCCCTCCCTGGACGGCGCGTTCGAGGCGTCCTTCGCGCCGGATCCGCGCGTCCACGACGGCCGCTTCGCCAACAACGCCTGGCTCCAGGAGCTGCCCGCGCCGCTCACCAAGCTCACCTGGGACAACGCGGCGCTCATCGCCCCGGCCGCCGCGCGCCGCCTCGGCCTCGATAATGAAGACGTCGTCGAGCTCGATCTCGGCGGAAAGCGCCTCGAGGCGCCGGTGCTCCTCGCGCCCGGGCACGCCGAGGACGCGATCACGCTCCACCTCGGATATGGCCGGCGCGGGGCCGAGTCCATCGCCGCCGGCGTCGGCTTCAACGCGTATGCATTGCTCCCGGCCGGCGGCCCGGCCTCCGCCCCGGGCCTCCGGCTGAAGAAGATCGAGGGCCGCCGCCACCCGCTCGCCGTCACCCAGTGGCACAGGTCCACCGAGGGCCGCCCGATCGCGCTCTCGGCGACGCTCGACCATTACCGCACCCACCCCGATTTCACCGAGGCGCAGCGCGGCCCCGTGCGCTCGCTGCTCGCCCTGCCGGCGGCCGGCGGCGACCAGTGGGCGATGACGATCGACACGTCGATCTGCACCGGCTGCAGCGCGTGCGTCGTCGCCTGCCAGGCCGAGAACAACACGCTCGTCGTCGGCAAGGAGGAGATCCTGAACAACCGCCAGATGCACTGGCTCCGGATCGACACCTACGAGGACGGCCGCCCCGAGGCGCCCGCCGTCGTGCACGAGCCCATGCTCTGCCAGCACTGCGAGATGGCCCCCTGCGAGTACGTCTGCCCGGTCAACGCCACCGTGCACAGCCCCGACGGCCTGAACGAGATGGTCTACAACCGCTGCGTCGGCACCCGGTTCTGCTCGAACAACTGCCCTTACAAGGTCCGCCGCTTCAACTGGTTCGATTACGTCGAGCGCCGGCCCGAGAACGGCGGGCTCGTCGAGCTCCAGAGGAACCCCGACGTCACCGTGCGCGAGCGCGGCGTGATGGAGAAGTGCACCTTCTGCGTCCAGCGCATCCGGAGGGCCGAGATCGCCGCGCAGATCGAGCGCCGATCCATAGCGCCCGGCGAGGTCCGCACCGCGTGCCAGGACGCCTGCCCGACGCGCGCGATCCAGTTCGGCTCCCTCGCGCACGCCGAGGAGGACGTGGTCCGGTGGCGGCAGGAGCCGCGGCGGTTCGACGTCCTCCACGAGCTCGGCACGCGCCCGCGCGTCGCGTACCTCGCGCGCATCCACAACCCCAACCCGGAGATCGTGTGAGCGCCGCCGAGCCCCTCCTCCTCGGGCACCACACCGACACCTCGCTCTCGGACAAGCTCCTCGGCGTCGTCTGGCGGCCGCGCTCGAGGCTATGGTGGGGGGCCTTCGCCGTGACGGGCGCGGGGACCTTGCTGCTCCTCGTCATGGTCGCCGCCACGCTCCTCGAGGGCATCGGCCTCTGGGGCAACAACATGCCCGTCGCCTGGGCGTTCGGCATCGTCAACTTCGTCTGGTGGATCGGCATCGGCCACGCCGGCACGTTCATCTCGGCCATCCTCCTCCTGCTCGAGCAGCGGTGGCGGACGAGCATCAACCGCTTCGCCGAGGCGATGACGCTCTTCGCGGTCATGCAGGCGGGCCTCTACCCGCTGCTCCACCTCGGGCGCGCGTGGTTCGCCTACTGGCTCGTCCCCTACCCCTCGATCACCCGCGCGTGGCCCAATTTCAAGAGCGCGCTCCCCTGGGACGCCGCGGCCGTGTTCACCTATTTCACGGTCTCGGCCCTGTTCTGGTACGTCGGCCTGCTCCCGGACCTCGCGTCCCTGCGCGACCGCGCGCCGGGCAGGAGGCGCCGGATCGTCTACGGCGTCCTCGCCCTCGGCTGGCGCGGCTCGTCGGAGGTGCTCCGCCATTATCGCCTCCTCTACGGCCTGCTCGCCGGCCTCGCGACCCCGCTCGTGCTCTCGGTGCACTCCATCGTCAGCAGCGATTTCGCGATCGCCGTCGTCCCCGGCTGGCACTCGACGATCTTCCCCCCGTTCTTCGTCGCGGGCGCCATCTTCTCGGGCTTCGCGATGGTGCTCACGCTGCTCATCCCGGTGCGCCGCGTCTATCACCTGGAGGACGTCGTCACCGAGTCGCACCTGAACAGCATGGGCAAGATGCTGCTCGTGACGGCGTGGATCGTCATCTATTCGTACATCATCGAGGATTTCAGCGCCTGGTACAGCGGCGTCGAGCCGGACATCTACCAGTTCTTCACCGCGCGCCCGGCGGGGCCGAACGCGTTCGTGTTCTGGCTCCAGCAGGCGTGCAACATCGCGGTCCCGCAGCTCCTCTGGTTCCGGCGCGTGCGCACGAGCACCGCCGCGCTCTGGATCATCTCGATCCTCGTGAACGTCGGCATGTGGGCCGAGCGGTTCGTCATCGTCGTGATGTCGCTGCAGCGCGAGTACCTCCCCTCGATGTGGCACGGCTACAGCGCCACGTACGTCGACTGGGGCCTCTTCCTCGGGACGATCTCGTTCTTCCTGTTCCTCTTCCTGCTCTTCCTCAGGGTCCTGCCGTTCATCCCGGTCGCCGAGGTCAAGGAGCTCCGCCACGAGCTCGAGAAGGAGGCACACTGATGCGCACCGGCCTCATCGGGGGCTTCGACACGCCCGAGGCGCTGCTCCGGGCCGGCGAGGCGCTGCGCGAGCGCGGCTATCGCAGGCTGGAGGCGTTCACGCCCTATCCATTGCACGGCCTCGAGCGCGCGCTCGGGCTCGATCGCTCGCCGCTCACCTGGATCGTCTTCCCCTTCGCGCTGGTCGGGGCGGGCGGCGCGTACCTCGTGCAATGGTTCTGCAACGCGTTCGATTACCCGCTCGACGTCGGCGGGCGCCCGCCGCACTCGCCGCTCGCGTTCGTGCCGATCACGTTCGAGACCACGGTGCTGGTCTCCTCGATCGTCGGCCTGATCGTGTTCCTCGGGCTCGCCGGGCTGCCCGAGCTCTGGAGCCCCGTGTTCGAGGTCGAGGGCTTCGAGCGGGCCTCCCTGGATCGGTTCTGGATCGGCATCGACGCGCGCGATCCGGCGCTCGTCCGGCGGTTCGCCGAGCGCGATCTCGAGGACCTCGGCGCCGCGCCGATCACCTGGATCGGGCCCCCGTCCGCCGTCGAGGCCGCCCCGCGGCCCGAGGGGGGCGCGTCATGAGCCGCCGCCCCGCCCGCCGCGCCGCCGCTCGCATCGCCGCCGCGGCGCTGCTCTGCGCCTCCGCCGCCTGCAACTTCGAGCCCGGGCCCCCGCGGCGCGGCCGGGACGAGCCGGGCATCCTGAACATCGATCTGGAGCGGATGATCCACCAGGCGCGCTACTCGGTGTGGCAGGAGAGCCCGCTCTTCGCCGACGGCAAGGTGATGCGGTCCCCGCCCGCGGGCACCGTCCCGATCGACGCGATCGTCGGCGATCCCGCGCTCACCGAGGGCGTCGCCGGCGGCAATTACGTGACGAGGATCCCCGTCCCCGTCACGCCCGGGCTGCTCCAGGCGGGCCGCGAGCGATTCGACATCCTCTGCGCCCCCTGCCACGGGGTCACGGGCGACGGCGACTCGCAGGTCGCGAGGAACATGGCGCTCCGCAAGCCGCCGGACCTCACCGCGCCGCCCGTCACCGAGTTCCCGGCGGGCAGGATCCACGAGGTCATCTCGCGGGGCTACGGCCTCATGCGCTCCTACCACGAGGACATGCCCTCTCCCGTGGACCGGTGGGCCGTCGTCGCCTACGTGCGCGCGCTCCAGCGGAGCCGCAACGTGCCGCTCGCGTCGCTGCCGCCCGATCTGCGCGCCCGCGCGGCGGAGGCGCTCCGATGAGGCCCGACGCCCCGCGCTTCCGGAGCGGCCGCGGCCTGCTCGGCGCCTCGGTCACGCTGTCCCTGTTCGGCGTCCTCGCGCTCGCCCTGGGCGCGGCGATCGAGCCGCGGCGCTGGTTCTTCTCGTACCTCGCGGCGTACGCCTACGTCCTCACGACGGCGCTCGGCGCGCTCATCTTCCTGATGACGTGCCACGCGATGCGCGCCTCCTGGCCGGCCGTCGTCCGGCGCCTCACCGAATCCATCGTCGGCGCGAATCCATTGCTCGTGGTCCTGTTCGTCCCGCTCCTCTTCGGCCTGGACAGGCTCTATCCCTGGCTCGACCCGGACAGGATCCTGGACGAGGAGTCCCGCGCCATCGTCCACCACCAGGCGCCGTACCTCAACCTGCCGTTCTTCCTCGCGCGCGCGGCCGCCTATTTCATCGTCTGGATCGTGGCCGGGGCGCTGCTCCGGCGCTGGTCGGCGGCGCAGGACGAGGGCCGGGCGCCTCGCGCCGCCGCCCTCTCGGCCCGTATGCGGGCGCTCAGCGCCGGCATGCTGCCGCCGGTCGGCATCGCGCTCTCGTTCGCCGCGATCGACTGGCTCATGACGCTCGAGCCCGGGTGGACGTCGACCATGTTCCCCGTCCGGATCTTCGCCGGGGGGTTCGTCGCCGCCATCGCGCTGCTCACGCTGCTCGCCTACGCCGCCGACCGCGCGGCCCTCGTCCCCGGCCTGAACGAGTCGCATTACTACGCGCTCGGCCGGCTCCTGCTCGCGTTCGTGATCTTCTGGGCCTACACGGCCTACTTCGAGCTCTTCCTGATCTGGATCGCGAACCGCCCCGACGACGTGCAGTTCCACGCGCGCCGCCTCCGCGGGCCCGCCGGCGCCGAGGGCGGCGTGCTCGTGTTCGCCCATTTCGTGATCCCGTTCCTGATCCTCCTCTCCTACCGGGTGAAGCGGCGCCCCGCCTGGCTCGCCGCGGTCGCGGCGTGGATCCTCGCCGCCCATTACATCGACGTCCACTGGATCGTCCTCCCCGTCCTCGAGGCGGGCGGGCTCCCCTATCACTGGCTCGACGTCGGCGCGCTGCTCGCGCTCGGCGGCGCCGCCACCGCGTTCGCCGCGCTCCGGCTCCGCGGCAAGCCCGCCCTCGCGGTGGGCGCCCCGGAGCTCGAGCGCGCGCTGAGGTACGACAGCCAATGAGCGAACAACGCCACCTGGACGTGCGCCAGGAGGAGGACCGCCTCCCCACCGGCCGCATCCTGCTCGTCGCCGTCGCCGCGCTCGGCCTCTCGGCGATCATCGCGGTGATGTCCTGGGTCATCCTGATCGGCCGCGAGCGCGCGCTCCGCCCCGCCGGCGCGGTCACCGGGCGGGAGCTCTCCCTGGAGCGCGAGGCCTCCCCCATCCAGCGCGGCCTCATCGAGCCGCCGGGCCCGGGCCAGCGGATCGCGGAGGCGCAGCGCCGCTCGCTCTCGTCCTTCGAATGGGCGGACCGCGAGCGCGACCTCGTGAACGTGCCCATCGAGGAGGGGATGCGCCGCGTCGTCGAGGAGGGCGGGCGATGAGGCGGGCCGCGCGCGCCCTGCTCGCCGCCGCGATCGTGTCGCTCGCGCGCCCCGCCGGCGCGGCGGCCCCGTACGTGCCGCCGCCCC
>CAYQYG010000413.1:0-8237 GCA_964421485.1 uncultured Polyangiaceae bacterium
CCCCGCGCTCGCCCAGCCGCCCGCCGCGGCGCCGCCACCCCACGGGCCCGTCGAGCGCGGCCAGGCCCGCCTCCGTGGCCGGTCCGACCGCGCCCTGCACCGCGCGGGGCGCTGACGGCCCGCCGCTCACGGGTGCGGATCCGTGAGACTCGCGCTAAGGTGGCGCCTCCCAGCGGTGGGGTTTCCCCCATCCACTCCGGCGTCGTTCAAGGGCAGGACGGGGGACTTTGAATCCCCTAATCGTGGTTCGAATCCACGCGCCGGAACCAGAGCTCCGCGTGGGCTCGGGGCGCAGGGCGCGCCACGTGGAGCGCGCCCCGGAGCCGCGGATGTGAACCGAGCGGTCCCCGAGGAAGATTTCCACAGGGAGGCGGCAGGAGCGCTGGAGCCCCGGCCCGCGCCGGCCGCGGCCGACCGCCGCCCTCCATCGCTATTGTGTGGCGCGCCTGCGGCCAGGTTGTTTACCGTGGTCCGGATCGAGGAGGCCCGGAAGGCCTGGAGGCGCGGACGGAGTGGCGAGCGACGAGGACGGCGAGGCGCAGTTCATCGCGCGGCTCGTGGCGCGTGACGAGAGCGCGTTCAACGAGCTGGTGATCACGTACGAGCGCCGCGTCTTCGCCCTGGTCTACCGGATGCTCGGGCGGCGTGACGAGGCCGAGGATCTGTCCCAGGAAGTCTTCGTGCAGGTCTTCAAGGCCATCGACCAGTTCCGCGGCGAGTCCAAGCTCTCGACCTGGATCTACCGGATCGCCGTCAACCTCTGCAAGAACAGGACGAAGTACCTCTCGCGGCGGCACGCGGGCGCGCAGGACGACCTCGACGCCATGGTCGAGCGCGCGCCGCTCTCGGCCGCGAAGGGCGTCAGCGTCGGCGACGTGAGCCGCCCCGACGAGCTCGTCGAGGGCATGCAGCTCGAGATGGTCGTGAAGCGCGCGATCGCGCAGCTCGAGCCGGAGTTCCGCGAGGCCCTGATCCTCCGCGACGTGGAGGACCTGTCGTACGAGGAGATCGCGGCGGTCACGGGGCTGCCGGATGGCACGGTGAAGAGCCGGATCCACCGGGCGCGGGGGCAGCTCCGCGCGCTGGTCGAGAAGGCGATGGGCGAGAAGATGAGGAGCGGCAGATGAGCGGAGCGGACGACCCCAGGGGCGACCTCCCCGACGAGGACGAGCTCCCCCCGGACATCAAGGCCGCGCTCGGCGGCGCGCGCAGCGCCCCGCGATCGGACGAGGGCCCGGGCTCGACCCCGAGCCCCGCCGACGAGGGCGCGCCGATGCTCGACGAGGTCGACGTGCGCGAGCTGCTCCGCGGCGCGCTGCAGCCCCCCGCGGCCACGCCGCCGAACCTGCTCCGCGGCGTGCAGCGGCGCCTCCGCGTGCGCTCGCGCGGCAAGTTCTACGGGGACGGCTGGAGCACCACGCGCTCGCCGCGATCGACGTACCTCACGACGAGCATCCTGATGCTCGCGCTGATCGCGTTCGTCTTCCTGGTGCTGATCCCCTGGGGCGGCGGCGCGCTGCCCTGAGCGCGCCGCGCGGCGCTACTGGGTCCAGCGCACGAGCACGCAGGTCACGTTGTCGGGCCCGCCGTTCTCGTTGGCGCGCTCGATGAGCTTCGAGGTCGCGATCTGGATGTCGCCGTGCTTGCCGAGGATGTCGGCCATCTCCGCGTCCGAGACGGGGCCGGACAGGCCGTCGGAGCAGAGCAGGTAGAGATCGTTGAGCTGCGGCACCTCGAAGCGCGTGTCGACCTTGACGGTGTCCTTCATGCCGAGCGCGCGGACGATCACGTTCTTGTGCGGGAAGCTCGCGATCTCCTCGGGCGTGAGCCGCTTCATCTTGATGTAGTCGTTGAGGAGCGAGTGGTCCTCGGTCAGCATCTCGAGCTTGTTGTCGCGGAAGCGGTAGACCCGGCTGTCGCCGACGTGCGCGACGTAGACGCCGTCGTTCGCGGTGAAGATGGCGACGAACGTCGTGCCCATGCCGCGCTTGCGGGCCTCGCGCTGCGCGGTCTCGTAGATGCGCAGGTTCGCGAGCTTGATCCCGGTGATCAGCCGGTTCTCCTCGTAACCCTTGGAGCGGTCCATCTTGTACGGCCAGGTCCGCTCGGGGTCGTCCTGCGTCTGCGCGAAGAACTCCTGCATCGCGTCGACGGCCATCTTCGACGCGACCTCGCCCGAGGCGTGCCCGCCCATCCCGTCGGCCACCATGAAGAGGCCGTACTCCACCAGGATGCCGAAATTGTCCTCGTTGTGGTTTCGCTTGCGCCCGACGTTGGTCTCGCCGGCCACTTCGATTCGGAACGCTTGAGCCACGAGTCACCCGAGCAGAGGGGCCGCTGGTCACAGAGCCCGAGGTTGGCGCGCCCCTAGGGACACGCGAGCGCGGAGCCCTTCAAACTCGGGGGCGCCGCGACCGGCGGAGCCGGTGGTTCTGGCTGACATCCTGGAGGTTTGGTCGAGCGGGTGTCAACGGGATCGCGCGGGACGTCGTCTTCTTACTTCTGGGGGGCGGCTGACCTCCGCCGCGGGGCCTCGTCGGCCGGGGGGAGCTCGGCCGGGTGGGCGGGGGCCGCGGCCGGGGCGGCCCTGGGATCGGGGGCGGCGCGGAGCACCACGGGGACCTGGCGGTACTTGCCCCCGCCGAAGACCGTGAGCGGGACCTTCTCACCGACCGCGTGCGTGCGGATGGCGTCGGCGAGCTCCTCGGGGCTCGTGACCGGCGTGCCGTCGACGGCGAGGATCATGTCGCCGGCCCCGCGATCGCCGCCCTTGAGCTGCGCGTCGTGCGCGGGGCTGCCGGGGTGCACCACCGTGACGCGGACGCCCCGGGCCACCGGGCCGGGCTCGCCGACGCCCTGGATGCCGAGCCACGCGGAGGGCTGCACGGCCGTCGGCGGGACGGTGCGCAGGAAGCCCTTGATCGCCGCGATCGGGGCGCCGAACGCGACGGGCGTGCAGGGCTTGCCTCCCTCGTTCGGCACGCAGCCGCGGCCGAGGATGCCGACCACGCGGCCCTCCTCGTCGACGATCGGCGCGCCGAGGTCCTGCGGCGTGACGCGCGAGCCGAGCTCGATCGCGTCGTCCAGCTGGCGATCGTCGCCGCCGATGAGCGGGCGGTGCGCGCGCAGCACCATCGGGACCGCGGCGACCTTGCCGCGGGTCGCCGAGAACGAGCGGATGGTCGCGTCCTGCCGGACAGGATCGCGCGAGGACGCGGTGAGGCCCTCGGGCCACTTGCCGCTCTGAGGGACGAGCAGCGCGAGATCCCAGACGCGGTCGTGGTGGCCGACCTTCGCGCGGATGGTCGCGCCGTCGGCGAAGCGCACGTCGATGTCATTGCCAGGCCCGAGCGGAGAGAGCGCGGTGAGCACGCGGCCGTCGCCCGCGAGCACGACGCCGAGGCCGAGGGTCTGCCCGCCGCGCTCGACCACGACGACGCCGCGGAGCGCGCGCTCTTCGGGCGTGGGCGGCGTGGGCTGCTTGTCGTCCCTGTCGCCCGCCTTGCCAGCCTTCTTTTCGGCCTTGTCCGCCCTGTCGCCCCTGTCAGCGCCGTCCGCCGCCGGCGCGGCCTCGGGCGCCTGCGCGGGCTTCCTCTTCGCAGGCTTCGGCGGCGGCGCGGGCGGGGCGGCCTCCTCCTCCTCGTCTTGGTCCTGATCCGGCGCGTCCTGCGCGGACGCTGGGGGCGCGGCGAGCAGGCCCGCGAGGGCGATGGCGACGCCGGCCACGATCGACCGTCGCCATCCCTTCACACCGGCGCTGTCCACGCGCGCACCCGGCAGGGGGGCGCGGGCGCGCGATCCGCCCTCGAGATCGTCTCGGGCGAGGTCCGGGGATCCGGCGCAGGTCGACGGGCAGGGGGGGATCGATCGGGTCATGGCGGGCTCCTCAAGCAATGGCCGATTGTGCAGCGGCGGGGCGCCGCTGCAAAGGGCAGACCGGTGTACCGTGGGCGTGGGGCGGCGAACCGAGCGATCGGCGGGGCGTCCGCGCTCGACAAAAAAAACGCGGTCACGAATCCGGGGGACGAGGGCACATGGCCGGCGATGAGGCAGCTATGGCAGCGGGACTAGCGCTCGCGGGGTCGCAGGGCGACGCGCGGGCCGACGAGGCGCGGGTGATCGAGGAGCTGATCGCGGCGGGCGACCACCGCGAGGCGCTCTCGAGGTGCGCGCGGGCGTACGCCACCCCGCTGGGGCGGCTGTGCATGGCGTTCACCGGGTCGCAGGCGGAGAGCGAGGAGCTCGTGCAGGAGACGCTGATCGCGGCGCTCGACGCGTTCCCGAGCTACCGCGCCGAGGGGAGCGTGCGCGCGTGGCTGTTCGGGATCGCGCGGCGGATCTGCGGGCGGCACACGGAGATGCGCGCGCGGCGAAAGGAGCGGCTCCGGCTCGTGCACGACACGCGGCCGCGCCCCGACGCGAGCGAGCTCGCGGCGGAGCGGGAGCGCGCGGAGCGGACGCGCGCCGCGCTCGCGAAGCTGAAGCCCAGCGAGCGCGAGGCGGTGGTGCTCCGGTACGAGGCGGGGCTGTCCTTCAAGGAGCTGTCGATCGCGTGCGGCGTGGACGAGGCGGCGGCGCGCAAGCGGGTGAGCCGCGCGCTGGCGAAGCTCAGGGCCGAGCTGGGTGAGGAGTAAGAGGCGATGAGCGCGACGGAGACGAGACCGGGTGGGCTGTGCGGCGAGGTCGAGGACCAGCTCTCGCAGGTGCTCGACGGGACCGCGGCGGCGGTGCTGTACGATCACATCGCGGACTGCGACGCGTGCCGTGATCTGCGGCACGAGGCGGCGCAGGCGGCGGAGGCGGTGGCGGGCTCGGGGGCGGACTTTCGGGCGCCCGCCGACTTCGCCGACGGGCTGCTCGCGCGGATCGATGCGGCGCGGCCGTCCGCCGGCGCGACGAGCGGCCCCGTGGCCAAGGCGGCGCCGGGATCGATGGAGCGCGCCGCGGCGGACGCGGCGCCGCGCGAGGCGGCGCCGCCGGCGGCGGCGCGGGCGGGCGCGCCGAACGATACGATCGTCGATCCGCGGGGCTTCGCGGAGGACGAGGCGCGGAGCGAGCGCCCGGCGCTCGGGGCGGCGCAGGCCGAGCCGGCGCCGCCCGCGGGGAGCGGGCGGGAAGAGGCGGCGCCGGACGCGCGGCCGGGCATGACCGAGGGCGCGCCCGCGAGCGCCGAGCCGGAGAGCGCGGCGCCGGACCGGGCCGCGGCGACGGCGCCGCCCGACGGGGCCGCGGCGACGGCGTCGACGGCCGTGCCGGCGAAGAGCCACCACGTGATGGACACCGCGCCGGGATCGAGCGAGCGCGAGGCGCCGCGCGTGTCGCCGACGCTGCCCGAGGCGGGCGCCGCCCCCGCGGCCGCGCAGGCGGAGGCCGCGCGCGCCGCCGCGCCGAAGGGCTCGGTGATCTCGATCTTCCGGCGGCGCTCGTTCGTCGCGGTCGCGATCGCGGCGGCCGCCGCCGCGGCGGGCGTGGGCTTCTCCCTGAAGGGCCGCGTGGGCCCGGCGGATCCCGTCGCGATCGAGTCGCCGTGGTCCGGCAAGATCGCCGCGGTGAAGCGCGCGTCGGCCGACAAGGCCGGCGGCCTCGAGGCGTGCGACGAGTCCGGCTCCTGCGCGCCGCTCGCCGAGGGCGCGGCGATCCCGCTGCCCGCCACGCTGCGCACCGACGCGCGGACGCGCGCCCACCTCGCGCTCGAGGACGGCACGCAGATCGCGATCGATCGCGGCTCCAGGCTCTGGCTCGGCGCCGGCAAGGCCCGCGCCGCGCGCGTCGACGAGGGCGCGATCGTCGCCGACGTGGCGAAGCTCGACGGCGCCGCGCCGGCGCGCATCGCCGTGCCGCAGGGCGAGGTGGAGGTGCTCGGCACCAAGCTCGCGATCACCGCGAGCGCGGACCGCGCCTCGGTCGAGGTCGCGCGCGGCGCGGTGCGCGTCACCGGCGAGCGCGGCGGCCCGGTCGAGGTGCGCGCGGGCGAGGAGGCCACGGTCTCCCGCGGCGGCGCGCCCGAGGTTGCGAGCGCGACGTCGCTCGCCGACGTGATGGAGTGGAGCGACCGCTCCGCCGAGGAGGTCGACGCGCCGGCGCTGCGCGGCCTCGGCGAGCTCCGGGCGCGCAGGCCCGGTTCGACGCAGGAGAAGGATCGCGCCGTCCGGCTCGCGAAGCACGCGGTCAAGGTGCGGATCGTCGACGTGGTCGCGCGCACCGAGGTCGACGAGACCTTCACGAACGACACCGACGAGGAGCTCGAGGGCATCTTCCGCTTCCCGCTGCCGCCCGGCGCGCAGATCGAGCGGCTCGCGCTCGAGGTGGACGGCAAGCTGATCGAGGGCGCGTTCGTCGATCGCGATCGCGGCGCGGCGATCTGGCGCGGCGTGATCCAGAACGCGGCGCCCAAGGCCGCGCGGCCCGTCGAGGAGATCATCTGGGTCCCCGGCCCGTGGCGCGATCCGGCGCTGCTCGAGTGGCAGCGCGGCGGCCGCTTCGAGCTGAAGATCTTCCCGATCCCGAAGCGCGGCTCGCGGCGCGTGGTGCTCACGTACACGCAGCTCGTGGACCAGGCGGGCGGCGTGCGGCGCTACTCCTACCCGCTCGCGCACGACGACGCGGGCACGACGCGCGTCGGCGACTTCTCGCTCGACCTCCAGGTGCTCGGCCACGACAGGGAGTTCGGCGTGAAGACGCGCGGCTACGAGCTCGCGCCCGCCTCGGGCGACGCGTCCGCCGATCGGCGCACGCTGTCGGCGCAGGGCTTCACGCCCGCAGGCGACCTCACGGTCGAGTACGCGCTGCCCGATCGCGACAAGGAGGTGACGGCGTGGGCGTACAGGATGGATGCGCCCGTCGAGGACGCCGCCGCCGTGGCCGACAAGCTCGCGAGGGCGAAGACGCCGGAGGAGAGGGCCGCGATCGAGACGGCGCAGGCGATGGCGCGCGACGCGTCGCCGTACGTCGCGATCGCGCTCAGGCCGAAGCTGCCCCGCTGGCAGGAGGCGAAGGACCGCCTGCACGTGGTCGTGGTGGACGCGAGCCGCTCGATGGTCGGCGAGCGCTTCGCCCGCGCGACGCGGCTGGCCTCGTCGATCGTGCGCGAGATGGACCGCCGCGATCAGTTCCTGCTGCTCGCGTGCGACACGATCTGCCGGTCGATGGACGGCGCGGCGGGCGCGGCCCGGCCGATGGCGCCGGGCCCGGCCGCGGCCGGCGAGGTGGAGCGCTTCCTCGGCGGCGTCGAGCCCGACGGCGGGAGCGATCTCGCGGCGGCGATGATCGCGGCGCGCGCTTCAGCGGGCGCGGGCGCCGGCAAGGAGCTCCGGATCATCTACCTCGGCGACGGCACGCCCTCGGTCGGGCCGACGCGGGCGGCGCACCTCGAGACCGCGGTGCGGTCCTCGCTGCCGGCCGGCGACGCCGCGGTGATCGCGGTCGCGCTGGGCAGCGACGCCGACACGACGTCGCTCCAGGCGCTCGCCCGCGGCGGCGGCGGCGTGATGGTCCCGTACGTGCCAGGCCAGAAGGTCTCCACCGCGGCGCTCGACGTGCTCGGCGCCGCCTACGGCATGATGCTGCGCGACCCGGAGGTCGAGCTGCCCGCAGGGCTCACGCAGGTCACCCCGGGGCGGCTCGATCCGATCCGCGCCGGCGGCGAGACGTTCGTGGTGGCGCGCATGAGCTCCGGCGACGAGGTGAGCGGCGCGATCCGGCTGAAGGGCCGCGTCGCGGGCGAGCGCTTCGAGCAGAGCTATCCGGTGAAGATCCTCGCGTCGACGAGCGCCGGCAACGCGTTCGTCCCGCGGCTCTTCGCCGCGGCGAAGATCGCCGAGCTCGAGCGCGCCGGCGGCGAGATCCAGAAGCCGACCGTGATCGAGCTGTCGAAGCGCTTCTCGGTCGCGAGCCGCTTCACCTCGCTGCTCGTGCTCGAGAGCGAGGCGATGTTCAAGGCGTTCGGCCTCGATCGCGGCGGCGTCGCGCCCGCGTTCACCGGCGAGCAGGTGGCGGACAGCAGCAGCGCGGACGCCGACGGCGAGCCCGCGGAGGAGGCGGAGGCGGAGGCCAAGGGGGACGCCCTCGGCTCCGGCTACGGCAGGCGCGGCGAGCGCGAGCAGAAGAGCAAGGGCCCGGCCCGCCTGCGCGACGCCGCCGAGGACTTCGGCGGCGAGGGCTTCGGCTCGGGGGCCGGCGCGCCGGCCGGCGGCACCGTCGCCCAGGCCCCGGCGGCGACGCCCGCGCCCGCGGCGGAC
>CAYQYG010000414.1:0-8217 GCA_964421485.1 uncultured Polyangiaceae bacterium
GGCTTCGGGGGCGCGGGGGGCGGCGCGTCGAGCAGCGTGGCGCTGCCTTCGGCCACGAGATCGACGATGCGGGCGGCGGGCGGGGGCGGGGCGGCGAGGGCGGTGGGGGCGTTCGCCGAGGGGAGCGTGGAGTCGGGGCTCGAGCCGAGCGCGGGGCGCACCGCGTGGTGCGCGACCCGGGCGGTGAGCGGGATGGGGCGCGCGCTGGGCGGCAGGTCGAGCGCGCGCTCCAGCTCGTCCCAGAAGACGCCGGCGTCGGCCAGGCGGGCGCGCGGATCGAGGGCGAGCGCGCGGGTGAAGAGGGCCTCGATCGCGTCGGGCACGGCGATGCCCTCGGCCCGCGGCGTCGGGCGGCGGCGCTCGTCGAGGACCGTGCCCATCATGCCCATGGGATCGCCGTCGATGATCGGGCGGCCCGCGACCACCTCGAGGTACGTGAGCGCGAGCGCCCAGACGTCGGTCCAGGGCCCGGCCTTGCCGAAGCGCCGCGGCGCCCACTGCTCCGGCGCGCCGTAGCGCGGCGTGAACGCGTCGGGCGCGTTGCCGGCCGTGGTGCTGACCTCGCCGGCGATGACCGAGGCCGCGTCCCGGGCGCGCGCGATGCCGAAGTCGAGGATTTTGACGACCTGCGATCCGTGCAGCTCGGAGAGGAAGATGTTGGCCGGCTTGATGTCCCGGTGGACGACGCAGATCGGCCCGCTCGGCCCGGGGAACGCGTGGGCGGCCTCGACGGCGCGCGCGACGGGCGCGAGCAGCTTCGCCGCGTCCGCGAGCCCGAGCGGGGCCTCGCGGCGCGCGGCGCGGTGCGCGACGAAGGCGGCGAGCGTGACGCCCTCGAGCCACTCGAGCGCGATGAAGGGGACGAACAGGCCCGAGGCGGTGGAGATGACGTCGTGGTGGAGGGGCCGGACGACGGCGGGGATCGCGGCCGAGAGCCGGAAGAGCATCTCGGCCTCCTCGCGGAACTGCTCGAGGAACCGGGCTCGGAGGTGCTCGGGGACCGAGGCCGGGAGCTTGAGGCACTTGAGCGCGACCGGGGCCCGGAAGGCGCCGTGGTACGCGCGGTACACGACGCCGAAGCCTCCCTGCGCGACGACCCGCTCGACCGTGAACTGGCCCTGCGTCGTGCCGACGATTCCGAAGACATCCTCGGCCATCCGAGGTCAAGCGTAGCCCAGGCGTCACCCGCGGAGAAGCGGGTCCGTGGGGGTCGGGGCGCAGGGCGCGCCGCGTGGAGCGCGACCCGGAGCCCCGAATACCAAACCGGGGAGTCGACCCGCTCCCGCTCGCGTTCCCCGTCCCCGCCGTCCGCTTCCGTTCCCGTGTCCGTGTCCGTGTCCGTGTCCGTGTCCGTTCCCGTTCCCGTGTCCGTTCCCGTGTCCGTGTCCGTTCCCGTTCCCGTGTCCGTGACCTTTCCCGTCTTCGTGTCCTCTCCCGTTTCCGCTTCCGGAGCCACAAAAAGAAATTCCGTATTCATGGCGCATGAAATTGTCAAATAGGGATCTACCCGAACGCCCTTCGCGCGCTACACCTCTTGCCCGCTCCGGCCGGATGTCGGAGCGGCGAGGTGGGAAAATAAGGAATGAAGTCGTGGCTCTCCGGGGTGGGCAGATGGATTCGGAGCTCTCCGCGGGCGCGGGTGATCCTCGCCCTCGTGGTGGCCGGCGGGGCGGCGGGCGGTGGGCTCGCGCTGCGCGGGGCGGGCGAGCGCAGCGCGACGTACACGGAGCTCGTGCGCATGGCAGGGGCCGCCGGGACGGGGCGCGTCGAGGTCCAGGGCGACCGGATCGTCGTGCGGCCGGTGCAGGGGGAGGCGGTCGCGGGGATCGTGGCCGATGAGACCCTCCGGCGAGAGCTCGTCCAGCGGTTCGCGGCCGCGGGCGTGCCCGTCGAGTTCGATGCCGAGGGGCCGGGCGGCGGGCGGGCGATCGCGGCGGCTGCGCCGCTCGCATTGCTCGGCGCGGCGGGGCTCGCGGCGGTCACGCTCGAGCGGCGGCGGAGGCGGCGGCACGTCGTCGTCGCCGGGCGCAACCCGTCGGGGCAGGCCGTCCGGTTCGGCGACGTCGCCGGGATGGATGAGGTCAAGGAAGAGCTCGCGGAGACCGTCGAGTTCCTCAAGAGCCCCGAGCGGTTCGGGCGGCTCGGGGGGCGCGCGCCGCGCGGCGTGCTGATGACCGGGGCGCCGGGGACCGGCAAGACGCTGCTCGCGCGCGCGGTCGCGACCGAGGCGGGGGTGCCCTTCCTCTCGGCCTCGGGATCGAGCTTCCAGGAGGTCTTCGTGGGCGTCGGCGCCTCGCGGGTCCGGACGCTCTTCGACGAGGCGCGGCGGGTCGCGCCGTGCATCGTGTTCATCGACGAGATCGATGCCGTCGGGCGCGCGCGCGGGCGGCAGGCGGACTCGGCGGCCGCGGACCATGACCAGACCTTGAACCAGCTCCTCGTCGAGATGGATGGGTTCGATCACAGCACGGGCATCGTGGTCATCGCGTCCACCAACCGCGCGGACGTGCTCGACCCGGCGCTGCTCAGGCCCGGGCGATTCGACCGGCAGATCGTGGTGCCGCTGCCGGACCTGCGCGGGCGGGCGGAGATCCTCGCGGTGCACGCGCGGCCGATCGCGCTCGGCGACGGGGTGGACCTCGGCCGGGTCGCGCGCGCGACGCCCGGGTTCTCCGGGGCGGACCTCGCGAACCTGCTGAACGAGGCGGCGATCCTGGCCGCGCGCGAGGGGGCCGAGCGGGTCGAGCCGTCGCACATCGAGCGGGCGCGCGACCGGGTCATGATGGGCCTCGAGCGCCGGGGCGTGCGGCTCGACGAGGAGGAGCGGCACGCGACGGCGGTCCACGAGGCGGGGCACGTCGCGGTCGGGCTGCTCGCGGGCCGCTGCGATCCGGTGGTGAAGGTCTCGATCCTGCCGCGCGGGCGTGCGCTCGGCGTGACGCAGGCGCTGCCGGAGCGCGACCGGATGATGTACCGGCGCGAGGACCTGGAGGACCAGATCTGCATGCTGATGGGCGGCCGCGCGGCCGAGATGGTGGTGCTCGGGACGATGACCGCCGGCGCGGCGGACGACATCCAGCGGGCCGCCTCGCTCGCCCGCAAGATGGTCTCCGAGCTCGGCATGAGCGAGCTCGGGCCCGTGAGCCTCGGCGAGGGCGACCCGCGCCCGAGCCCGGCGCTCGTGGATCGCGCGGGCGAGACCGCGCGCGCGCTGGTCGACGCGCAGCTCGCCCGGGCCGTGCGGATCGTCGAGTCGCGGCGCGAGGAGATCGAGGCGCTCGTCGACGCGCTGCTCGAGCGGGACACGCTCGACGCGGACGAGATCGCCGAGTGCTTCCCCGCGGACGTCCGCTCGCGGCGGGCGCCCTCGCTTCAATAGCTGTCGCTCGATCCGCCGCCGCCCGAGCGGCCGCCGCCGCCGCGGTAGCCCGATCCGCCGCCTCCACCTCCGCCGCCGCCCCGCGACCAGAGGATCGCCTGGAGCAGGAACCACAGCATCGCCCGGAATGCGGGCGAGATGATGGAGAGCACGATCACGAGCAGGAGCACCCCGGCGCCGACGCCGACCGTCACGGCGTCGGGGGCGCGCGGGGGCGGCGGCTTCGCGCCGGGGGTGTCCGCGACGAGCGCGTCGGCGATGGCCTGCGTCCCCTGGTCGACGGCGTCGCGGAAGCGGCCCTCCCGGAGCCTCGGGGCGATCTGACGGCGGATGATGTCGTTCGATTCCAGGTCGGTGAGCGCGCCGCCGACGCCCTTGCCCGTCTCGATGCGCACGCGGCGCTCGGCCGGCGCGATGACCAGCAGCACGCCGTTGTCGAGCCGCTCGCGGCCGATCCCCCACGCATTGAAGGTCTCGTAGGCGACGTCCTCGATGGTCTCGCCCTCGAGCGAGCCGGCGAGGAACACGACGATCTCGAACCCGGTGCGCTGACGGACGGCCTCGAGCTTGGCGTCGAGCTCCAGCGCCTCGGCGCGGGTGAGCTTGCCGGCCGTGTCGACGACGTGGCCCTCGAGCGGGGGCGGCGTGAACGCCGCCCGGGCCGGCAGCGCGATGAGCAGCGCGAGCGCGGCGAGCGCGGCCGCGAGCCACGCGACCGGCCGGGGCCGGCGCCCGCGCCCGTGCCCGCGCAGGCTCTGCCGCGTCGGGATCATCAGAACGTGACCTTCGGCGCGCCGCCCTGGGCCTCGGGCGTGGCCGTGTAATAGACGCGCGGCTTGAACGGCTGGCCGGTCACCCTGTTCACCACCTGTCCGCCGATCTTGCCGAGCTGCGCGTTGTACTCGCGCGCCGCCAGGTTGTACTCCTCGCGCGCCCGGAGGATCCGGTTCTCGGTGCCCTCCAGCTGCACCTGGAGATCGTGGAAGCTCTGGCTGGCCTTGAGATCCGGGTATTGCTCCTGGACGACCATCAGCCTGGAGAGCGCGCCGGCGAGCTGACTCTGCGCCTTCTGGAAGGCCGCCATCTTCTCCGGATCGCTCAGGTCCTCCCCGGAGAGCTGGATCTTGCCGACCTCCGCGCGCGCCTCCGTCACCCTCGCGAGCGTCTCCTGCTCGTGCCGGGCGGAGGCCTTGACGACCTCGACCAGGTTCGGGACGAGATCGTAGCGGCGCTGGAGCTGCGCCTCCAGGTCGGACCATTTCTGCGCGGCGATCTGGTCCTTCTCGACCAGGACGTCATATCGCTGACAGCCGACGGCGGCGGAGGCGATCGCGAACAGGGCGAGGGCGGCCCAGAGATATCTGGAAAACATGCTTCGGACGATCGGGCTCATGGCCGTGGAGAGATAAGTCCTGGGGCGCGCTCCGCAAGCGCCTCGGGGGTTTGGGGCGGAGGGCGCGCCACGTCCAGCTGCGCGACCCGGAGCCCCAAATGTCAAACCGGGGTTTGGGGCGGAGGGCGCGCCACGTCCAGCTGCGCGACCTGGAGCCTCCAATCAGAGCTGCCCGGTATCGGTCCTGGATGGCACCTGGAGCATCACGTAATGAATGTCCTCGTCGCGCCGGATGGTGATGACCACCATGGCGCCCGGCGGCACGGCGCGCAGGAGCCGCTCGACGTCCTGGTTCGTCGTGACCGGCCGCCCGTTGACGGCGATGAGGATGTCGCCCGGCTGGAGCAGCGGGACCGCGAAGCTCTCCGGAGCGAGCCGCTCGACCATGACGCCGCGCCCGAGCGCCTCGACGAGCCCCATGTCCCACGGCGGGCCGAGGCTGTACGGGGGCGCCGCCTGCGGTCCGGCAGGCGGGGCGGCGCCGGGCGCCGCGGTGGGAGGGGGTCTCGGCGGGGCAGGCGGCGCGGCGCCGGGCCCGGGCTGCGCGATCGGCGCCGGTGCCGCGGCGTCGGCCTGGCCGGCGGGGGCAGGCTCGCGCGGGGTCGCCTCCGCCCGGTCGCGGTCCGCTCGACAGGCCGGCCACGCGAGCGCGGCGAGGAGCGGCAAGAGGGGGACGGCGCGGCGCAGGGACATCAGGACCTCCTCGCGGCGGCGGACGCCGGCCCGCCGGCCCGCCGCCACGCCTGCGCCCGAGCAATGCGGATGCCGCGTCCCTGTACCGGTCCGCCCCCGTCACCGTCTCATCAGGGCAGCTGCACCCCCGGCAGGTGGTCGAGCTGCGCCGCCGCCGGCGTCGAGGGCAGCTTTCTCGCCGCGACGATCCCCGCGCCTCCCCGCGCCGGAGCGGACGCTGTAGATCTCCGGCGCGGCTCGTTGTAGCATCGGCGAATGCGCTTTTACCCTTCCGCTCTGGTCGTTGCACCGTTCCTCTTCCTCCTCGCCTGCGGAGGCGACGATTCGGCCGGCGGCGGCGGGACATCCCAGACGACGACCTCGGGCGCGGGCGGGAGCGGCGGCGCCCCCGCCCCGCTCTTCCCGCTCGCGGTCGGGCTTCGCTGGACCTACGACGTGGCCCAGGTCGGCGCCGGCTCGGCCTGCGCCGCCGGGCAGCACCAGGCCGAGGTGGTGGGCTCCGGCACCCTCGCCGGCAAGCAGTCCTTCAATATGACGACCTGGTGCTCGGGGGGAGGCGACGCGGGGCAGTACGCGCCCGGCGCGGGCGACGAGGTCTTCTTCTTTTACATGGCGGAGTGGCTCACCCTGCTCTCGACGCCCGTGGAGGAGGGCCACACGTGGGATTACGTCAACACGAGCTTCACCTGGCAAGACGCCGGCTCCGTGACCGTGCCCGCCGGCACCTACGACGACTGCTGGACCATGACGCAGAACGTCGAGTACACCGCATACACGACGTATTGCCGCGGCGTCGGCGCCGTGCGGAGCTACTCGTCGGACACGAACGGCGACGGCTGGGACGCGCAGCTCACCGCGGTGGAAGGGCTGTAGCCGCGCCGCGCGCGGACCGTGATCCGACCACGATCCGCGATATCGGCCCGCGCCAGGGGATCGGCTCGAGGTGCTGCCCGGCGAAGGGATGCCGAGGACACCGGGCATCCCAGCCAAGGTCGTTGACATCCAGCGCCGGCAAGCGTGAGATCTCGCCATGCGCCGCTCCCGTTGCCCCACGCTGACGCTCGCCCTCTCGCTCGCTGCGCTGTCGGCGCCCGCCGCCGCGCAGGTCACGGTCGCCGTCGATCCGACGTCGGACGCGCGCCCGATCTCGCCGCTCATCTACGGCGTCAACTTCCCGAGCGACGCCCAGCTCGAGCAGGCCGGCCTCACCGTCGGCCGCTGGGGCGGCAATGCGGTGACGCGGTACAATTACGAGATCGACGTGTTCAACACGGCGGCCGACTACTATTTCGAGAACATCCCCGGCTGCTGGGGCGCCGATCAGAACTACTGCTCCAGTCCGCCGGCCGATCCCAAGGAGCAGAGCGGCGCCAACGCGTTCCTCTCGCGCATGAAGACCCAGGGCAAGGTCGCCCTGTTCACGATCCCCACGATCGGCTGGGTGGCGAAGCCCCCGCCCAAGTACAGCCACCCCTTCGACTGCGGCTGCCCGGCCTCGGTGACGGCGAACCAGAGCTCGTTCGATCCGTACGACACGCAGTGCGGCGATGGCATCGCCCCCGGCGGCAACGGCTACGTGCCCTGCGGCGGCCCGCAGGCCACGTCGGTCGCGACGTCGCCCGACTGGGCGAGGCAATGGGTGGCCTACATCGTCTCGAAATTCGGCCCGGCGAACGGCCAGCGAATCTACGCGCTCGACAACGAGCCGGCGCTCTGGAGCTCGACGCACCGCGATATCCGGACGCAGAGGCTCGGGTACGACGAGCTCTGGCAGCGGATGCGCGACTATGCCGTGGCGATCCTGGATGCCGATCCGACGGCCGAGATCTCGGGCCCGGCCGAGTGGGGCTGGCCGAACTACTTCTGCTCGGACCTCGACGACGTCTCGCAGGGCTGCTTCGCCAGCTCGCCGGACCGCGCGGCGCACGGCGGCGTGGAGCTCGTCGCGTGGCTGCTCGATCAGGCGAAGGCGTACGAGGACCAGAACGGCAAGCGCATCCTCCATTACCTCGATCTGCACTACTACCCGCAGGGCGGCGATCCGCCGGAGATCACGCGCTCGCTCTGGGATCCCGACTACACCGATCCGTCGTGGATCAACGACAACATCCGGCTCCTGCCGCGGATGCGGGAATGGGTCGATCAGCACTACCCCGGCACGAAGCTCGCGGTGAGCGAGTACGATTTCTATCACCACGACGAGCCGATCGGCGCGGTGACCTACGCCGAGGTGCTCGGCCTCTTCGCCCGCGAGGGCGTGCACGTGGCGACGGCGTGGGGCGCGCCGGGCGAGGGGGAGATCGCGTTCGCGGCCTTTCGCCTCTTCGGGAGCTTCGACGGCCAGGGCGGCCGCTTCGAGCCCGTGAGCGTGCGGGCGACGGTGACGAACGGCGCCGGTGAACGCGTGCAGGCGTACGCGGCGGTGGGGCAGGCGCGGATGACGGTGGCGCTGGTCAACGAGGACCCCGAGGACGCCGAGGTGACCGTGACGATGGGCAACTTCGAGCCGGGGACCACGGCGGCGCTCTACGGGAACGGCGGCGGTGCGCAGATATCGAAGCTCGCGGACGTGGCCGTCTCCGGCGGGCAGGCCGTGGTGACGCTGCCGGGGACGTCGATTGCGATGCTGGTGGTGGACGGGCACAACCCGAACGAGCTGCCGGACGGCGGGACCGGATCGGGGGGCAGCGGGGCCGGCGGGAGCGGCGCAGGGGCGGGCGGGGCAGGCAATGGCGCGGATCCGGGCGAGGAC
>CAYQYG010000415.1:0-1129 GCA_964421485.1 uncultured Polyangiaceae bacterium
AGGCGGGGAGACGGGGAGGCGAGAATTTTCTGATCCTTCTCTCACCTCCCCGCCTCCCCGCCTCCCTGTGCATCTCTCCGTTGTCTCCGAGCAGGCCCAGCGGCCGTTTGCTCGCGAGCGCGACCTCGCTTCTTTCAGGGCTAGTCCACCGGCACCGCGCTGACCGCCCCCGCGGTCCGGGGCAACAGGGCGCCCTCCACGCGACACGAGCCTCGTCGCTCACGACGGAATATGGGCACGATGTTCTCGTCCGCCCGCCATCCATTTCGTCCCTCGCTCGCCCACTGCCCCCCGGCGACCGACCAAACGGATAACAATACGGCACGGGCAGAATAGATACAGGCGCACCCTTTGCTTCGGCGTTGCGGGCGGGAGGGGCACCATGTTGCGCGATCTCGTCCTTTCGGCAATCCTCGCACTGGCGCACCCGCCGGCCGTCGACGTCGTGGCCGACCGCGCGCACCTCGAGGCGCTCGCCGCGGCCATCACCGAGGCCGTCATCGAGCGCGACGACCTCGCGCACTGGCTCCCCGGCGGCGCGCTCCCCCTCCCCTTCCCCGGTCCGCGCTCGCGCGAGGCCGCCGCGCTCGCGCTCGTCGCCATCGCGCACCACGAGAGCGCCTTCTCCCCGCGGGTCTCCGATTGCCGCCGCGTCGGGACCGATCACCCGTCGATCACCGCCTGGCAGCTCTGGGGCCGGTTCGCCCGCGGCCCCTACTCGATCGAGGCGCTCTGCGGCGATCCGCGCCTCGCCGCCGAGCGCGCCCTCTGGATCCTGGCCTATCACGCGGACCGCTGCCGCTCCGCGCGCAGCGTGTTCGACGCCTACGCCTCCGGCAGCTGCGGCGTCCGCACCCGGAGCGGCGCCCGCGTCCTCGGCCGCTGGAGACGGCTCATGAGCGCCGCCGAGACGGGCAGCTTCACCAGCATTCCCGCGCCGCCCCGCCCCGCCGCCGGCAGCGCGCAGGGAGGCCCCTCCGCCGCCTGGTGATTTCCGGTTCCGGCTCCGATTCCGCTGCCGTTTCCGCTGCCGATTCCGCTGCCGATTCCGCTGCCGTTTCCGCTGCCGTTTCCGCTGCCGTTTCCGCTGCCGTTTCCGCTGCCGATTCCGCTGCCGATTCCGCTGCCG
>CAYQYG010000415.1:1229-8180 GCA_964421485.1 uncultured Polyangiaceae bacterium
TTCCGCTGCCGATTCCGCTGCCGATTCCGCTGCCGTTGCCGGTTCCGTTGCCGGTTCCGTTGCCGGATCAGGGCGGTGTCACGGCCGCCCTGGCGATCCACATCCGCTGCCCCTCGGGCGCCTCGATCTCGCGCTTCTCGAACGAGAACGCGACGAGGTCGCCTCGCTCCTCGCCGAGGTGGATCCGCGCGCCTGCCTCCACGATCCCGATCACCGGGCCGCCGGGCTCGGCGCCGACGCGGAGCGCGGCGTCCTCCTTCACCCGGGCGGGCTCGGGCCGCTCCACGCGGATACCGCAGCCGATGGACCGGCCGCTCAGGCGATAGCTCCGGCCCCTCGGCCGCACGACCTGCGCCTCGGGCACCCACGCGTCGAACGCGAGGTCCTCGCGCTCGCCCGCGACGCGCGCGAATCCATCCCGCGCCTCGAGCCAGACGAGCTCCTGCCGGGAGATACCCTCGAGATCGATCCCGAGCAGCGCGGGACCACCCGGCTCCGCGTGCAGATCCAGGCGCTGCCCGGTGGGGAACGCCTGCGCGCCTGCCGGCAATTTCTCGTCCTCGGGCCGCGGCAGCGCGCCCGGCTCGTAGACGAGGTTATCGCAGCTCGTCACCGCGTCGAGCTGCCGCGGCGATTCGAATGCCAGGTCCGCGCGCACGCGGATCGAGCCCCCCTCCACGCCGAGGATCTCCACCGCCGAGCCCCCGCGGACCCACACGTGCCCCGCCCGGGCCTCCGCGCGCCGCCGCACCTGGAACGCCCGGCCCGCGAGCTCCGCCCACCCCTGCATCCGGACGAGCCGCTGCCCCCCGATCGCGACGCGCGCCCGCCCGCTGCCCACCCGCGGCAGGTCGCTCCACCGCACCTCCACCATCCGGCTCGCCACGATCCGGAGCGCCGGCGCCGGCCCCGTCTTGGCCGTGAACACATCGAACGGCGGCGCATCCCGCAATGCGCCCACCCGCTCCCCGCCCCCCTTGATCACGCACCGCGCCCGCGGCGAAGGCTCCGGCTCGTCGTCCGCCCCGGCCAGCGGCTCGAGCTCCGGCCGCGCCGCCGGAATGGCGACGATATCGACGGGCCCCGGCGCGCGCGCCTCCTGCGGGGCGCCGGCGCACGCGGCGAGGCCGGTCGCGAGGATCAGGGCCAGGGCAGGGCGGCGCGCGGCGGGAAGCACGAGGCCCCGGACACACGGCGCGCGCGGAAGTTCCGGCGCCCGCTCCTACCAGGGCCAGGTGTGGCCGCGGTAATCGAAGAACGTGCCCGTCTGGTCGGGGCCTATCCGGTCGAACAGCTCGATCATCAACCGGGCCGACTCCTCGACGGGGGTCGTCGCCTGGGGGCCGCCCATGTCGGTCTTCACCCAGCCGGGGTTCACCACGATCGCCGTGAAGCCCTCGCCGCGCAGATCGACCGCCATCGAGCGACATGCCATGTTCAGGGCGGCCTTGGACATCCGGTACCCGTACGAGCCGCCGCTCGTGTTGTCGGCGATCGAGCCCATCCCGCTCGTGACGTGGACGATCTTGCGCGCCGAGCCCCGCCGGAGATGGGGCAAGAGCGCCTCCGTCACCCGCAAGGGGCCGAGCGCGTTGGTCCCGATCGTGCGCGCGATGTCCTCGAAATCGAGGCTCCCGAGCCGCTGCCGCCTGCCCCCCACGCCGGCGTTGTTGATCAGGAGGTCGACGGCCACCTCGCCGAGGCCGGCCGCGAAGGCGCGCACGCTCGCGTCGTCGGAGACGTCGCAGGCGTGGATCCGGAGGCGCCCGCCGGCCGGCCCGGCGAGCGCTCCCAGCGCCTCCGCCGCGTCGGGCCGGCGCACGGCGGCCTCCACCTGGTCGCCCCGCTCGAGATAACGGCGGGCAAGCTCCAGCCCGATGCCACGGTTGGCCCCGGTCACCACGATCCGCATGGGCGCTGTCTATCACATCCAGGGCGCGCCGGGAGCGCCGGCGTCGCCGGATGAATACCTCGCCCCCCGCGGCGGCCAGCTCGCGGCGCGCCGGGGACAGCTCCGGGATCGGCCATCGCCGTCACCGTCCAGGCCGGGCGCGCCGGGCCGGCCCCTGAGCCCGCCGCGCCGGCGAGCGCCCGGCGGATTTGACTTGGCGCCGCCTCCCTCCCGGGACTAGGGTGTCCGCTATAGCGGACACGAGTTCGCTCGGAGATCCCCCCCCGGAGGCCCCATGACGACCGTCGCTGCCCACCGCTGGTTCGAGAACAACGCCGACTCCATCGGCCGCACGCCGCTCGTGCGCCTCCACCGCGTCCTCGACGGCGCCGGCGCGCGCGTGCTGGCCAAGATCGAGGGGCGCAACCCGGCGTACTCGGTCAAGTGCCGCATCGGCGCCGCGATGGTGTGGGACGCCGAGAAGCGCGGGGTGCTCGGGCCGGGCAAGGAGCTCATCGAGCCGACGAGCGGCAACACGGGCATCGCGCTCGCCTTCGTCGCCGCCGCGCGCGGCTACCCCATCACGCTCACCATGCCCGAGACCATGAGCATCGAGCGCCGCAAGCTGCTCACCGCCTACGGCGCGAGGCTCGTGCTCACCGAGGGGCCGAGGGGGATGACCGGCGCCATCCAGAAGGCCGAGGAGATCGTCGCCTCGGATCCGGATCGTTACGTGCTGCTCCAGCAGTTCAAGAACCCGGCGAACCCGGCCATTCACGAGGCGACGACCGGCCCCGAGATCTGGGAGGACACGGCCGGCGAGATCGACGTCCTCGTGTCGGGCGTCGGCACCGGCGGGACGATCACGGGCGTCTCGCGCTACATCAAGCACGGGAAAGGAAAGGCCATCCGCTCGGTCGCCGTCGAGCCGACGCACAGCCCGGTCCTCACGCAGACGCGCGCCGGCGAGCCGCTCAGGCCCGGACCGCACAAGATCCAGGGCCTCGGCGCGGGCTTCGTGCCCGACGTCCTGGACCTCTCGCTGGTCGACGATATCGAGCAGGTGAGCAACGACGAGGCGATCGCCTATGCGCGGCGGCTGACGCGCGAGGAGGGGATCCTGTCGGGGATCTCGAGCGGCGCGGCCGCGGCGGTCGCGGCGCGCCTCGCGAGGCGCCCGGAGAACGAGGGGAAGACGATCGTGACGGTGCTGCCCGACTCCGGCGAGCGGTACCTGAGCACCGTGCTGTTCGAGGGCGTCTTCGACGAGAAGGGCCTCGCCACGTGAGCGGGGATCCCCGGGCCCCGGCCGCGGGCGGATGCGCCCCACCGAGTCATTCGTGGGCGCTCGGCGCGGTCGTGGCGGAGCTCCGCGCCGCGGGCCCCGCGCTCGACGCGCGGCGGCGGGAGCTCGGCCACCGCGCGCTGCCGTCGCGCGAGGCGCTGAAGGCGATCGCGTGCGATCTCCGCGCCGTGCTGTTCCCCGCCCATTTCGGCCCCGCCGACCTGACCGACGACGGCCTCGATTACTTCGTGGGCCACACGCTCGACCGGGCGCTGATCGCCCTGCAGGAGCAGGCGCGGCGGGGCCTCCTGTTCGCGAGCGCGCCCCCGCCGGATCCCGCGCGCCGCGCGGCCGAGGTGGTGCGCGATTTCGCCGCGCGCCTGCCCGCGGTGCGCGCGCTGCTCGAGACCGACGCGCGCGCCGCGTTCGAGGGCGACCCCGCCGCGACGAGCATCGACGAGGCGGTGTTCTGCTACCCGGGCGTCACGGCGATCACGCACCACCGCCTCGCCCACCAGCTCCATGCCCTCGGCGTCCCGCTGATCCCGCGGATCCTCGCCGAGATCGCCCACGCCGACACCGGCGTCGACATCCACCCCGGCGCGGAGATCGGCGCGAGCTTCTTCATCGATCACGGCACCGGCGTCGTGATCGGCGAGACCGCCCGGATCGGCGCCCGGGTGCGCCTCTATCAGGGCGTGACCCTCGGCGCGAAGAGCTTCCCGCTCGACGCGGAGGGCCGCCCGCTGAAGGGGATCGAGCGACACCCGATCGTCGAGGACGACGTGGTGATCTACGCGGGCGCGACGATCCTCGGCCGGGTCGTGATCGGGCGCGGCTCGAGCATCGGCGGCAACGTGTGGCTGACCCGCAGCGTGCCGCCCCACAGCCGGGTGAGCCAGGTCCAGGCCCGGAGCGAGACCTTCGCCGACGGCGGGGGGATCTGACACCCCGCCGGAGACGAAGACGGAAACGTTCCTCCTTGGCCTGATCGTCCTCCTCGCGTTCGCCGTCGAGGCCGCCGCCGGCTTCGGCGCGACGGTCATCACGGTGACGCTCGCCGCCCACCTCCTCCCGATCGAGGCCATCCTGGCGGTGTACCTGCCGGTGAACATGGCCCTCTCGGCCTACCTCGCGGTCCGCCATCACCGCACGATCGCGTGGCGGACGCTCGGCGCCGGGGTCCTCCCCTGGATGGGCGCCGGCGTCGCGCTCGGCGTGGGCGTCGCCCGGCTCTCCACGGCGAGCTGGCTCAAGGCCCTGTTCGCGCTCTTCGTGGTCGCGCTCGCCGCCGTCGAGCTATGGCGCCTCCGCCGCCCCGGCGACGCCGCGCCGCCGCTCGGCCGCGCGGCGAGGGGGCTGGTCCTCGCGGCCGCCGGCCTCGTGCACGGCCTGTTCGCGTGCGGCGGCCCGATGGCGGTCTACGTGATGGGCCGCGAGGTCCCCGACAAGGGCGCATTTCGCAGCACGCTCGCGGCGCTCTGGCTGGTCCTGAACGCCGCGCTGATCGCGTCCTATGCGAGCGCCGGCCACATCACGGGCTCGACGCTGCTCGCCGGCGCGACGCTGCTCTTGCCCCTGGCGCTCGGCATCGCCGCCGGCGAGCACATCCACGCCAGCCTCTCGCCCAGACGATTCCGGATCGCCGTCTTCGCGCTCCTCCTGGCCGCCGGCGCCTCCCTGCTGGCGCGCTCGGCGGTGGAATGAGCCACGGATCGGGCCGCGCGCGCGCCGGGGCTCGCTCGCCGTGGATCAATTCTGGCTCAGATCGCGGAGCCGCTCCTCGAGGCGCTTCCTGCGCTCGGGGTCCTTCTCGAGAGGGATCCGCTTCTCGAGGATCCTGATCTGCGCGATCCGCAGCGCGTCCTCCGCGGGCACCTCGACGTCGGGCTTCACGCCGACGCCCTCCCAGTTCGTCTTCGTGATCGGGTTGATCGCCCTGCCCGTGGGCACGAACGCGGAGAAGTGGTCGTTGAGCCGGAACACGTCGCCCGGGTGCGCGCCGCCCCAGGTGACCTCGCCGACGATCGTCGCGCGCTTGAGGTTCTTCAGGTTGTAGGCAAACTCCTCGGCGCCGGAGCCCGTCTTCTTGCTGGTGAGGACGTAGACGTCGCGACCCAGGTAATGCTCTGCGGGCACGCCCTGGAAGGTCCAGTATTGCCGCGTGGTGTCGTCGGGCCGGAAATAGAGGTCGTTCAGGTGCACGGGCTCGGCGAAGAAGTAGCTGCACAGGGCCGCCACCATCTCCGGATCGCCCCCGCCGTTCCGGCGGATGTCGAGGATGAGCGCGTCGGTCTTCGCCACGAACTTCATCGCCGCGGCGGCCGCCTCGTAGCCCCGCACGGCGAATCCGAAGCTCCGGACCTCGACGTACCCGATGTTCCCGGGCAGGCGCTCGACCCTCTCGAAGCCGCCGTTCACCTCGCGCTCGAATTCGGCGCCCCGCCGGAGCTCCTCGGGAGAGGGCTTGTCCGCCTTCTCCCTCGGGGGTAGGGCCTCCAGGTTGAACTGGACATGGAAATGGGCGTCCTTGAAGATCTCGTTGATGTCGCTCGTGAGCGCCTTCGCGAGCGCGTGGCCGGTGGTCAAGGTGTCGTAGGCGCCACGCTTCTGCCGGGCCTTGATGGATTTCAACGCGGCCTGGGCCTTCTCCGGGAACACGTATTTGTCGGCGAGCACGCGGAGCAGTCCGTCGATGGTCTCCGCGCGGAGGGCGGGGGTGATCGGTCCGTCCGGGCCGCGGGGCTCCCGGGCCTGGGCCGCGAGGCGCGGGCCGGGCGAGGCCGCGGGGATCGCGGGGGCCTCCGCCGGGTCGCGGGCGATGGCGGCGGGCGCGCAGCCGAGCGCGCAGGGGATCAAGACCGAACCGAACAAGAGGCGGGTCCACTTCATTGCTCGCTCCTCCATTTCACGCGGGGGCTCATTCCGCCCTCCCCACCCGGCTCCGTCGCGGGGCGCGCCGCGGGGCCGCGCCGGAGTCGGCGCCCGCGACGAGGCTCTTCAGCAGGAGGTCCGCCATGCGCGCGACGTCGGCCTCGATGGCCTCGCGATCCCCGAGCTCCTTGACGCTCAGGCTGTACGGCAAGAAGGCGTTCGTGGCCTTGATCAGCGTGCTCGCCGTGGCCGCCGCGTCGTCGAAATCGAAGCGGCCGCGGGCGCGGCCCGCCTCGAGCACCGCGGCGAACATCCCGGCCTCCCGCTCGAAATAGCGCCGGCGCCGCGCCATGTACGCCGGCCGTACGGCCTCGAAGAGCTCGTCGAGGCTCGTCCGGTAGGCGCTGACGCGGTCGACGCGGTAGAGGACGCGCTCGATCAGCATGGCGCGCAGCACGTCCGCGGGATCGGCCCCCGAGCCGGCGATCGCCTCGAGGCGCGCGCGCGTGGCGTCGACGACGCGGTCGATCGAGGACAGCCCGACATCTTCCTTGCTCGGGAAATACATGTAGATGGTCCGCCGGCTGACCCCGGCCTCGGCCGCGATGTCATCCATCGTGAGCTTCCGGAAGCCGCGGGTCGCGAGGAGCCGATCGGTGGCGTCGAGGATCGCCTCCCGCGTCTCTCCCTTCTTCCCGGTGGCCTCCCGCGGGTCCTTCGCGTTCCTGGCAGTGCTCAAGACAGCGGTGAGTGTTGCACAGATTTTTTGATTTGTGCAACTAGAAATCCATGAGAGTGCCGAGGTCGTGCCGGGCGACCACGTCCGGCCCCGGGGACCGAGGGGGCCCTCACCTCCCGGGGCGGGGACTCGGTCGACGCTCGGGGGCTCCGCGCGCAAGCG
>CAYQYG010000416.1:0-2300 GCA_964421485.1 uncultured Polyangiaceae bacterium
GTGCGGCGTGATCGCCGCTGCCGACGATCGCCCCGGCGACGTCCCGCGCGCCGGCATGGCCGGCTGGAAGGGCTCGAGCCGATCGACGACATCCTGCGCAAGGAAGGGCCTGTCCTCCGGCGCCTTCTCGAGCATCTGGAAGAGCAGCTGCTCCACGCCGCGCGGCAGCCCCGCGCGCACGTCCTCCCCGAGCGCGGGCGGCTCGGCCGTGCACTGGAGGTTCAGGAGCTGCCGCGGCGAGCCCGACTGGAACGGCGGCTTCCCGCAGAGCATCTCGTACAGGATGAGCCCCAGGCAGTAGAGGTCCGAGCGATGGTCGATGGTGCGCGCGTCGATCTGCTCCGGGCTCATGTACTGCAGCGTCCCGACGCTCTGCGTGTTGGTCTGGTGGATGGCCTCGATGACCTTGGCGATGCCGAAGTCCATGACCTTCACGGACCCGTCCTGGAGGACCATGATGTTCTCGGGCTTGAGGTCCCGGTGGATGATCGGCGGCTCCTGCCCGTGCGCGGCCGCGAGCGCCGCCGCCACGCTCGACGTGATCCGCACGGCCTCGGCCCACGGCAGCTTCCCTTCGGCGTTGAGCCGGGCCCGCAGCGTCTGCCCGTCGAGGTACTCGAGGACCATGACGAGCTCGCCGCCGACCTCGATGCTGGCGAGGCTCCTGACGATGCTCGGGTGCTCGAGGTGGGCGAGGATCTGCATCTCGTTGAGGAAGAGCCGCCGCCCCTGCTCGCTCCTGGCGAGCTCCTGGTGCAGGACCTTGAGCGCGACGCGCCTCCGCGAGAGCCGCTCCTCCCCCTCGTAGACCTTGCCCATCCCGCCCTCGCCGATGAGCCGCCGAACGAGGTACTCGCCGATCTGGTCCATGCCCGCCGCATCTCCTCCCCGCCGCCGACCGGCGCCGGGAGCCCCACGTTAACTGAAGCCGGCCTAGGTACGTACGAGGTGGCCCAGGGACTTACACCCTTCGCGGCCTTGGAGTGTCCGAGGACGATCTGGTTCCCGGACGGCGGGGCGGGGACGGGCGCGGGCGCGGCAACGGGCGCGGGCGCGGCAACGGGCGCGGGAGCGGCAACGGGCGCGGGAGCGGCAACGGGCGCGGCAACGGGCGCGGGAGCGGAAATGGAGCTGGAATGGGGGGGAGGCGATTTCAGCCGACCGCGGGGGTGGGCTTCGTGGCCGCGGGTACGGGCTTGGCGGCCTCGGCGGGCGCGGGCTTGGCGGCCTCGGTGGGGGCCTTGGCCTTCTTCCTCTTCTTCGTCGGGTGCAGGATGCCGATGCGGAGCGCGGGGATCGACTTGTTCGCCTTCCGCGCGTCGCGCATCGCGCCCTCGAGCGCGCGGAGCTCGAGCATCATGCGCCCGTCGAGCACGTTCATCACGTCATAGCGGGACGACCGCGAGCCCCGCGCGGCCTGCGTCCGGCTGCGGGCGTCGAGGACCGACTTCGAATAAGCGCGCAGGCGCTGCATCAGCTCCGGCGTCGCGCCCGCGTCCGCGGCGACCCGGGGTGGCACCTTGGCGACGACGTCCTCCAGCTCCTTGGCGATGGATTCGAGGCCGCGCGCCCGCCCCTCGGGCTTCGCGTCGTCGCCCTTGCCGACCCGCTTCACCCGGGCGACCTCCTCGGGGACGCGCCCGGCCAGGTTCTTGAGCGCCCGGAGCGCCGCGCGCCGGTCGGGGTGAACCGATGGGGAAGTTGCAGTGGACCGCAGCCGCGGCCTGGGCGAACCGCCGTGGAAGCTGGGGTGAACCGGCGCGGCGCTGACAGTGAACAGGTGCCGATCCGGGAGTGATCTTGTGAGGAGCCGAGAGCGAGCCGGTGCGGATCCGAGCGTGAGCAGGCGCAGATTCGAGAGCGAACCTGTACGGAATGGAGAGTGATCCGGTGCGGATCCGAGGGTGAACCGGTGAGGAGCGGAGAGCGAGCTGGTGCGGAGTGAGGAGGGAGCCGGTGCGGAGTGGAGAGTCCGCTGAGCCTCAGGGAGCGCGGCGCCTGACAGCGCTCTGCGCCCGCCCCGCGCGCGTGCTCGCGGTCGGCTTCGGCGCGGAGCGCCTGCGAGCGCCGGAGCCTTCCTCGCCGCCGCCCACCACGTCCTCCGGCGTCCTCGCGGTCAGCACGCGGATGGCCCACCGGTCGAGCGCCTCGACGTCTGCGGCCTCGATCCGTGCCGCGATCTCGGCCGGCACCCGACCGAAGCGCTCCTCCATCTGCCGCAGCAGGAGCGTGGCGCGGCCCTTCTGCTCGCCCCTGCGCTCGCCCCTGCGCTCGCCCCTGCGCTCGCCCCTGCGCTCGCC
>CAYQYG010000416.1:2400-8118 GCA_964421485.1 uncultured Polyangiaceae bacterium
GCTCGCCCCTGCGCTCGCCCCTGCGCTCGCCCCTGCGCTCGCCCCTGCGCTCGCCTCGCAGCTCGATCTCGTCGATCCAGGTCACGATGCCCTCCTTGGTGCGCGGTCCGGTCATCCGTGGGCCCGGCGTGCCATCTACGCGCGACGCTTGGCGGTGCTCTGGGTCCGCCCCGCGCGCGCGCTCGCGCCCACCGCCTTCGGCGCGGAGCGCCTGCGAGCGCCGGAGCCTTCCTCGCCGCCGTCGATCACGTCCTGCGCCGTCCTCGCGGTCAGCACGCGGATGGCCCACCGGTCGAGCGCCTCGACATCCGCGGCCTCGATCCGTGCCGCGATCTCGGCCGGTACCCGACCGAAGCGCTCCTCCATCTGCCGCAGCAGGAGCATGGCGCGGCCCTTCTGCTCGCCTCGCAGCTCGCCCCTGCGCTCGCCCCTGCGCTCGCCCCTGCGCTCGCCTCGCAGCTCGCCCCTTCGCTCGCATCTCTGCTCGAGCTCGTCGATCCAGGTCACGATGCCCTCCTTGGTGCGCGGTCCTCCCGCTTTTTCCAGGATCCTGGCCACCTTCATCGCGCTCGCCTGCTCGTGGGTGGCCGCAATATACCGCATCAGCGCGTTCAGCGCAGCCAGGCCGTCGGGGGCCTGTATTACCTCCTCGAGCAGCGCCAGGAAGCGATCGATCTCGTGCAAGAGGCGCGCGTCGTCGCCGGCGACGGACATGCACCACAGGACCACCCGCCCGAGCGCCGTCAGCGCCTGCTCGACGAGATGAGTGGCCTCACCCTCGCTGAGATCGAGGACGCGCATCTCGAAGCACGGGGTGTGGGGGCGCAGCGCGCCGGCCACCTCCGGATCGATCGCCACGATGTCCTGGAAGGCCCTCGCCGCCGTCCAGCCGCCTTTGCTGTGGTGGAGGAGCACCGGCAGGATGGGCGGGATCTCCGTGAGCTCGGGCCGATCGCGCACGAGCTTCTCCCAGAGGCGGTGCATGTAGATGCTCATGCGGAGGATCATGAGCGGCTCGACCTTGCGCTGGTGCTCGAAGAGCACATGGAAGTAGATGGGCCGCCCCCGGAGCCTCGCCGACAGCACGAGGTCGCTGTGGCGGCTCCGCAGCGCGGGGTCGACGAAGCTGTCCTTCTCGATCCGGAGCGAGCGGAAATCGATGGCGGCGACGACCTCCGGCGGGAGCGCGGCACGGAGCAGGCCAGCAGCGTGCTGTCGCTGGCCGAAGGTCCACTTGAAGAGCGCGTCGTGCGGCTGGGGGAGCATCTCCCTGCGCGGCCGGGCGGGCATGCGCGAACGATTAGTGAAGAAATGGAAACATGCAAGATATTTGAGTGGCGACTGCTCAAGGAAAATTGGTGTCCCGACGTGTCGATTCCGGTGACAAAAGGCGCGGGTGCCCGTAAGCGCGTCTGCCGGCTCGCAGCACCCCTGCGCGAGCTGGTGCGGGAGCGGCCGCCGAGGGATGCGGCTCGCCGGCGCAGGCGGGCGGCGGCTGAGCCGCTGCGAGCGCGCCGAGGCGGCGCGGGCGCTGCGCGGCGAGGACCGGGCGACCGTCCACCTCCGCGGCTCCCGGCGCCCGCACGCCCGCGGCTTCCGGCGCCCGCACGCCCGCGGCTCGACGGCGCCCCCTCCCGGGGCGAATGCTCCCCGGGCCCATGCGCCTCCCCTACGGCACCTCCAGCTTCGCCGACCTCCGCCGCGGCGGCTACGTATACGTGGACAAGACGACGTTCATCCCGGCGCTCGAGAGCGCGGAGAAGGGGCGGCGATATCTCGTCTTCCTCCGCCCCCGCCGCATGGGGAAGACGCTGCTGCTCTCGATGCTGGAGCACTACTACGACGTCCCTCGCGCCCGCGCGGGGGTGGAGGGCCGCGAGCGTCGCCTTCGTGGCGACCGAGGCCTCTGGCTCCGCGAGCTCGGCGGGGAGGCGCGGAGGATCGGCGGCGGCGCGTGAGCCTCGTCCCGGCGTCGAGGACGCCGCGCGCCCGCAGGCGGGCGTTGACCCGGCGCGCGCCGGGGTGACATCCTGCCGTCATGCGCCGCCGCTGGCCCTTCCTGCTCTCGCTCCTGATCACCCCCGCCGCCCTCCTCGCGGCCGCCTCGAGCGGGTGCGGCGCGATCCTCGGCATCGAGGACGTGGGCCTCGACGGCGCGGGCACCACGGCGACCTCGTCGGGCACCGGCGGCGCCGGCGGCCAGGGGCAGGGGGGGAGCGAGCCCGACGCGTCCACCTCGCCGGACTTCACCTTCTCGGTCGTCACCCCGAACGTCACCGTGCCCCTCGGCGGCTTCAATGTCGTCGAGGTCGCCATCCAGCGCACCGGCGGCTTCGAGGGGGACGTCGCCGTCGCGCTCCTGAGCCCGCCGGCGGGGCTGTCGGGGGACCCGATCACCATCCCTGCCGGGAAGACGGCGGGCGCGATCGTGATCGGCGGGCAGGCGCCCCTCGCGATCGGCAACACGATCAGCTTCACCCTCGAGGCCACGGCCGCCGGCGTCGAGCCCGAGACCGCCACCGTCACGGACGCCGACGTCACCGGCAAGCCCGGCGACCCGGACGACACCTTCGGCGCCGCGCTCACCGGCCTCGCCGCCGTGAGCTTCGGGTCGGACGACGCCGGCGGGTTCAACGATATCGCCGTCGTCGGCGGCCAGATCCTCGTCATCGGGACGGGCTTCGGCGGGCTCGGCGGCAGCAAATTCGCGATCACGCGGCTCACCGAGGCCGGCGCCCTCGACCCGGCCTTCGCCGGCGGCACCATGGTGCGGACAGGGTGGGCCCAGTCCACCTCCGATTATCCTCACGGGATGGCGATCGGGCGCCAGATCGACGGCCGCATCATCGGCATCGGCTGGCGCGAGCAGGGCGCGGCCTATCCGCCCGATATCGCGCTCGTGCGACACGGCATCGACGGCGCCGCCGGAGATCCCCTGTTCGGCGTGAGCGGAAAGAGCCTGATCAACCTCGGCGGGGACGAGATCGTCAATGACGGCCTCGTCTTGCCGAATGACAGGATCCTCGTCGCCGGCAGCCGGAGCGGCCAGATCATGGTCGCGGTCTCGGACTCGTCGGGCTACCTCGAGACCTCGTTCGCCTCGCCCGACGGGTACCGCACCGTCGCCGTCGGCGCGACGTCCGCCGCCCACGCCGTCACGGTGGACGGCCAGGGCCGGATCCTGTTCGCGGGCGAGGCGAGCCCCGATGGTCAGACCGACATGGTCCTGGTCCGCCTGCTCTCGAACGGCGAACTCGATACGGCGTTCGGCCAGGGGGGGCACGTCCTCGCCGGAGCGAACGGGCCCGGGGAGCGCGCCGCGGCCCTGGCGGTCCTGCCCGACGGCCGCATCCTCGTCGCCGGCGACTCCGGCGAGAACGGGGACGTCGATTTCCAGATCCGCTGCTTCCTCGAGAATGGAGCGCCCGATCCGGCGTTCGGCGTCAATGGCGCCGTCACGCAGCCGATCACGGGCGGCGACGACGTCGCCGAGGACATGATCGTGCTCCCGGACGGCAAGATCCTGGTCATCGGCAACACGGTCGGGGGCGGGAGCGGGCCGGTCCTGGCCCGGTACACGCGGACCGGCGAGCTCGATGCCCATTTCGGCGTGGGCGGCGTCCTCCCGCTGTTCGTGGGCGACTCCGGGTCGATCCATGCGGTCGCGGCCTATCCGGGCCACAAGGTCGTCATCGCCGGCGGCAACGCGGGGGGGACCCCGGGGCCGGGGACCTTCGGCGTCGTCGTGCGCATGTGGATGTGACGTGCCCGGTCGCGCCTGGATGGAAATGACGCCATGATCGGCCGGACGCTCGATGATCGCTATGCCATCGTGCGGCTGCTCGGCGCGGGCGGCATGGGCGCGGTGTACGAGGCCCGGCACACGGGCACGGGCCGGCGGGTCGCGGTCAAGGTGATCCTGGGCCAGACGCTCGCGGAGGCGCAGGTCGCGCGCTTCCAGCGCGAGGCGCGCGCCGTCGGGGCGGTGGAGTCGGAGCACATCGCGCAGGTGTATGACACCGGGTTCGATCGCGCCTCCGGCGTGCCGTACATGGTCATGGAGTTCCTCGAGGGGGAGGACGTGCAGGCGCTGCTCGAGCGGCTCGGGCCGCTCCCCGTGGACCTCTCGCTGCGCATCGCCCTGCAGGCGTGCTTCGGGCTGGAGCGCGCGCACCAGGCGGGCGTCATCCACCGCGACATCAAGCCCGCGAACATCTTCCTCGCCCGGAAGCAGGGCGGGGAGCGCGTGGCGAAGCTGCTCGATTTCGGCGTCGCCAAGGTCGCGGACGCCGGCCCCGCGGACAGCGGGCTCACCCGGACGGGGGCGATGCTGGGGTCGCCGTATTACATGTCGCCCGAGCAGGCGCGCAACAGCGGCGTCGCCGACGCGCGGAGCGATCTCTGGTCGCTCGGGGTCTCGCTCTATCAATGCCTGACGGGGCGCCGGCCCCACGAGGTGGAGAACCAGGGGCTCGGGGACCTCATCCTGAGCATCTGCACCACGCCCGCGCGCTGGATCCAGGAGATCTCGCCGTGGGTGCCGCCCGAGGTGGCGCAGGTGGTGCACCGGATGCTCTCTATCAACCCCGCGGCGCGGTACCCGAGCGCCGCCGATCTCGCGGCCGCGCTCGGCGCGCTCCTGCCCCACGGGCACGCCATCGTCGACGCGATGCTCGTCCCGCTCGGCGCGACGACGCGCGCCTTCGTGGCGCCGCGCGGCGCGCTGCCGGAGATGGCGGCCACCGCGCCGGCGACGACGCTCGGCACGACCGGCGCGCGCCCTCCCGGCGGGACCCGGGTCGGGGTGATCGCGCTCAGCGCGCTGGCCGCGTCGATCGCGGGGGGCGCCGCCGTGTACTGGATCGTCCGCGGGTCCCCCGGCGCAGCGCCGGTCGCCGAGCCCGCGCCCGCTGCCGCGCCCGCGTCCGCTGCCGCGCCCGCGTCCGCTGCCGTGTCCGCGGCCGCGCCCGTGTCCGCTGCCGCGTCCGCTGCCGCGCCCGCGTCCGCGTCCGCTGCTGCGCCGGCCTCTGCTCCCGCGAGCAGCCGCCGGCCGCTCCCAACCAGGCCCCCGAGGAGTGATGATGAGACGTCGAGGAAGTAGCGTGTTCGCATGGTGCATTGCCGCCCTCCTCTCGCTCTCGGCGGGCGCGGGGCGGGCGCAGGCGCCCACGGATCAGGCGGCCGCCGCGGAGGCGCTGTTCCGCGAGGGGCGCGATCTCGCCGCGAAGGGCAATTACGCGGACGCGTGCCCCAAGTTCGCGGCGAGCCAGAAGCTCGACCCGGGCTATGGCACGCTCTGGAACCTGGCGGATTGCCTCGAGCGCACCGGGCGCACGGCGAGCGCGTGGGCCGCGTTCCGCGAGGCCGCCGATCTCGCGAAGAAGGCGGGGCAGGCCGATCGAGAGAAGAAGGCCACCCGCCGCGCCGGCGAGATCGAGCCGAAGCTCACGCGCATGACCATTTCGATCAAGGATCCCCCGCCCGGGCTGGAGGTGAAGCGGGACGGGGTGCTCGTCGACGCCGCGGCCTTCGGGACCGCGCTCCCGGTCGATCCGGGGAAGCACACGGTGGAGGCGAGCGCGCCGGGGAAGAAGCCGTTCTCCACGGAGGTGGAGACCGCGGGGCCCGGGAAGACGGCCGCGGTCGAGGTCCCGCCGCTCGCCGACGCGCCGGCCGAGGCGGCGGGCCCGGCCGCCGCGCCGGGCGCCGCGCCGCGGC
>CAYQYG010000417.1:0-8095 GCA_964421485.1 uncultured Polyangiaceae bacterium
TGGCCGTCGCCGCTGAAGCTCTTGTCGAGCTTGTCCCCCGTGAACCTCGTCGCCGACGCCGGCGCCGGGCCGCCGGAGCGGCGCGGGCTCCAGGTGACGACGGGCGCCTATCATACCTGCGCGGTCCGCGCGCCGGGCCGCGCCTATTGCTGGGGCTCGAACTGGTCCGGCGAGCTCGGCAATGCCGATCTGGAGCACAGCACGACGGCGCTCCCGGTCCCCGGCCTCGCGGACGTCATCGATCTCGCTGCCGGCACGCACATCACCTGTGCGTTGCAGAGCGGCGGCCAGGCGCTCTGCTGGGGCAACAACCTCTATGGCGAGCTTGGCGGCGCGGTGGCCGCCGAGTCGGATCCCCACCCCACGCCCATTCCGGGGGTGGACGACGCCGTGCAGATCGACGCTGGAGCCAATCACGCCTGTGCCGTGCGCCGCTCGGGCAAGGTCGCCCGCTGGGGAAAGAACTACGACGGCCAGCTCGGCGACGGGACGTTCGTGCTGCGGGAGGATCCGGTCGAGGTGGCGATGCCGTGAAGCTATTCTCGCCCCAGGCCTGACCACGCCTCGCTGCGCGCCTCGGCGGCGCCTTCCTCCGAGGAGGCGTGCCCCTCCCAGAAAGCGCCGAGCCAGCGCCATGCTTGCGTACCCCGGCGCGCGGTTCGATAATGCCTCGTGCCCTCGGAGCCGTCCGGGCGCAGGAGGCGGACGACATGCGGCCCCATCCCCATCATCGATACCTGCCGCTGCTCGCGCTCGCCGCGGGCTCGGCGCTCGGGTGCGCGACGCCGGAGGCCGGGCCGGGGCGCGAGATCGCGCAGCGGATCGGCGCGGAGGCGCCCTCGATCTCGACCGAGATCGACGTGGACCAGCCCTTCCATCGCCCGGGTCGGATGGCGCGGCCTCCGGTCGGTGCGGCCTCCGACGGCAGCGTGACGCTCGCGGTCTGGAGCCACGCGAAGGATTTCAGCAATCGAGGGCTCGCGGCGCGCGTCGCGGCCGACGGCGAGGTGCTCGACCCGTTCGGCATCCCGGTGCCCGTGCCCTACCCGACGGTCGCGTTCGACGGGGCGAGCTTCCTCGTCGCCGGCGCTGGTCCGGCCGTGGAAGGGGGGGAAGAGGAAAGGATCGTGGGCGCGCGCGTCACGGCGGACGGGGACGTGCTCGATCCCGGCGGCTTCCTCATTGCCGACGAGCTGGGCTCCCCGGTCCGCGCGGCCGGCGCGCAGGGGGGGAGCCTGGTCGCGTGGCGCGCCGGGGACGCGCTCCGCTATGCGCGCGTCACCGCCGAGGGCGCCGTCGCCGGCGGGCTCGCGACGTTGCCCGGCGCCGATCTCGTTCTCCACGATGACGGGTTCGATCTCGCCTGCGGCGGCGAGGAGTGCCTCTTCGTGTGGAACGAGGGCGACGCCGTCCTCGGCGCGCGCGTCGACGCGCAGGGCGCCGTGATCGATCCGGTCGAGATCACGATCGCCCCCGCCGGCGAGCAGCTCATCGATCCGCCGGTGGTCGCATTCGATGGCCAGAGCTTCGTCGCGGCGTGGCCCATGTGGGGCGAAGTGCGCGCCGCGCGGGTGAGCCCTGCCGGCCAGGTCCTGGATCCGGGCGGCGTGCTCGTCGCCTCGCCGCCGTTCGGGTTCCGGCTCGACGCCGCCTCCGACGGCGCGAGCACGGTGATCTCATGGCTCGACGGGACGACGCTGGACCAGGCGATCTCCGCTTCAAGGCTGGGTCTGGACGGCGCCGCGCTCGATCCGTCGCCCGAGCTCATCGCGGACCTGGCCGACGGCGTGGCGCTCACCGCGGCGCCGGGCGGGTATTTCGCGGGCTGGGTGGACATCGATCCGCCCTCCGGCGCGCCGGGGATCGCGGGCGTCCGCCTGGATCCGGCCGGCGCGCTGCGCGACGCGCCGGCGCTCTCATTGCATACGGAGGCCAGCGCGCAGCGGCTGCCCGCGGCCGCGTTCGACGGCGATGCATTCCTCGTCGCCTGGAGCGACGACCGGGAGGCGCAGTCCGACGGCGCTCGCCTCCTGCTCGCCGCGCGCGTGACGCCCGAGGGCGAGCTGCTCGATCCGGAGCCGCTGCGCGTCGCCGAGGGCATCGGGCCTGTGACCCCGCTCCAGGCGGTCGCCCTCGGGGCGGGGACGCTCGTGCTGTGGCCGTGGGGCACCGGGCAATGCTCCGACGAGGAATGCATCAGCGTCGTCCGCGGCGCGCGCGTGAGCCGGACCGGGGAGGTGCTCGACGTGACGCCGCTGGAGATCCCGGTGGGGGGCTTCGGCACGAACGGCTTCGGCGCCGCGTCGAACGGCGCCGGGGCGCTCGTGGCGCGGGTGGCCCACGACGCGACCGAGGCGGCGCTGGTCAGCGGCGGAGGCGCGGTCCAGCCGGTCGATCTGCCGCTCGGCGGGCAAGGCCGCGGGACCGCCGTGGCGTCCGACGGCGCCGATTACCTCGTGGTATGGACTGCGTGGCAGGACGGGGAGGAGGAGGACGCCGTCTTCGGGGCCCGCGTGAGCGGCGCGGGCGCGCTCCTCGAGCCGGGCGCATTCCGGATCTCGCCGCCCGGGGCCGCGGCCGGGCGCGCGTCGGCGGCGTTCGACGGCGACCATTACGTGGTCGCGTGGATCGAGGCAGGGGCGCCCGCGGCCGGCGACTCGCGGCCGTTCCTCCTGCGCGCCGCGCGCGTGACCTCGAGCGGCGAGGTGCTCGACCCCGGAGGGATCACCGTCGTCGAGGACAGCCTGGAGAACCCGCCGCCGGACGGTGAATGGATCGGGGTTGATCCACCCTCCATGATCTCCGGCGGGCAGCGGACGATCCTCGCGTGGCGCGGGCAATTGACGCCCGGAGGCCCTGTCGGGCTGCACGATCTGCTCGGGGCCGCGATCGACGCCGGCGGCGCGGTGAGCGAGCAGTTCGTGCTCTCCGCCGCCGAGGACGCCGAGGGCGCGCCCGCGCTCGCCGCCGGCGCGGGCGTGCTCCTCGCGGCGTATGACCGTTATCGCGTCGAGGCTCCTTACGGCGCATACCGCGTGGTGCTCCGGCTCGCCGAATACCCTCTCACCGGCGCCCCCGCCCCGCAGCCGGCGCCCCTGCGCATGGCCGGCGGCTGCGGCGTGGGCGGTGCGCTGGACGCCCGCCCGCTCTGGCTCGTGGCCGCCCTCGGCGCCCTGCTCGCGGCTGCGCGGCGCGCCGGTCGCCGCCACCGGCGGCCGGGCCCGCCCCGGCCCCACCGCGTCCGGGCTGATCGCGATCAGCCCGATCGCCCAGGAGCCTGATCGCGATCAGCCGATCCGGCAGGAACACCCCGGAATTCCCGGGGATTCATGCGAACCCAGGCGGGCATGCGGGCTGCAATGGCGGGGCGGCACGAGAGGAGCCGCCCATGTCGACGATGACCCGAGAGAGCACCGAGACGTCCGTCACCTTTTCCCTCGCGGAGCTGGCCAAGATCGAGCAGGAGCGCGTGCGCGAGGAGGATATCCGGCGGGCCAGGGCGCGGGAGCAGGAGGAGCGCGAGCGGCGCGAGGCCGAGGCGGCGCGGCGCGCGGCGGAGGAGGCGCGGATCGCCGCCGACGCGGAGGCGCGGGCGCGGCGGCTCCGCGAGGAGGCCGCGGAGAAGATGCGGATGGAGGCGCGGGAGCAGGCCGCGGCGGCGGTCGCGCGCATCGAGGCCGAGGCGAAGGCGCGGCTCGAGGCCGATAACGCGGCGCGGGCGCACGAGCTCGCCGTGCTCCGCGCGCGGACCGAGAACAGGCACCGCCGCGCGCTCCAGGCGCTCGCCGCCGCGCTCGGCCTCGTGCTGTGCGGCGGCGCGGCGGCCACGTATTCGGTGTCGCGGCACGTCTCTGCGCTGGAGCAGGACGCGGCCGCGCTCCGCGAGGGGCAGGCGGCGCTCGCGAAGGAGCGCGACAACGCCAGGCAGACCCAGCTCGCGGCGCTCGATCGGCGTCATGCCATGCTGCGGGACCGGCCGGCGATCCAGAATGCCGAGGACGCGCGCGCGACCGCGGAGAACGCGCGGAGCGCGATCGACACGAGGTCTTTGGACCACGACCGGCTGCGGGCGTTCGGGGACGCGCTCGACGCGCTGCAGGCGCGGATCGAGCGGCTCGAGAAGATCGAATTGCTCGAGCAGCGCCGCGCCGAGCTCACCGCGTGGGCGGCGGAGCGGCGGCGGTCCGGGCTGACGGAGGCGGTCGAGCTCGCCGCGGCGCGGGCGAGGGCGGCCGGGGCCGACGACAGGGCGCTCTCCGCCTACGTCGCCGCCCTCGACGAGCTCCGGGGCGCGCTCTCGCGATCGAGCGCGCGCGGCGGCTCGGCGGCGGTGGCGCAGGCCGGGCCCACCGGACCCCGGTGCACGGATCCGAACGATCCCATGTGCGGCTTCAACGGTCAGAGCCTCCAGTGATCAGCGCGGCACGAATGAGCCGACGACCATGGATACGTTCAGGCTGCTGAGGCGCCAGTGGGCGATGTGCGCGGGCAGGAGCTCGCCCGATTCGAACGGCTGGCCGTCGAAGCCCGCGAGCTGCGAGAGGCTGCCGCGGAGGAGGAAGCCGGAGATCGAGTCCGCGAAGCCCCAGATGAGCGCGCCTGTCCCGTCGCGCGCCGCGCTGCCCGCCACGATGCTCAGATCCCGCATGCAATGCAGCGCCGCCCGCGAGAACCCGGGGAGCGCCC
This sequence comes from uncultured Polyangiaceae bacterium, assembly GCA_964421485.1. Lineage (GTDB taxonomy): Bacteria > Myxococcota_A > Polyangia > Polyangiales > Polyangiaceae > CAYQYG01. Next base: position 4,687 of record CAYQYG010000417.1, read on the forward strand.
CGACGTAATGGCCGTCGCCGCTGAAGCTCTTGTCGAGCTTGTCCCCCGTGAACCTCGTCGCCGCCACGCCGCCGAAATCGGTGCCGCCGACCAGGGTGACCTTGACCTTGCCGGGGATGTCCTCGTCGAGGTAGCCCGCGGCCATGTCCATCGCGACGTCCGGCACCTCTGCGATCCTCACCCCCTCGACGCCGAACGAGGCGTCGGCCGCCCCGTTCAGCGAGAGCCTGGCGACGAACGGCGCCGCCCCGCCTGGACCCCTCGCCGTCCCGTGGATCACGAGGCCGTCCTTCCGCGGCGTCATGCCCGTCGCGTGGAGGGCCATGTCGAAGCCGGCAGGCACCTTGAGCCTCGCCACCCCGCCCTGACCATAGCCGGCGTCGAGCTGGCCGCTCTCCCGGTAGCGATGGATCTCGAGCTCGCCGTCCTGTCCTGTCTGGGAGAATGCCACGGTGACGCTGCCCCCGTCGAGCGACATGGCGCGCGCGCGGCCCCGCGCCGGCAAGAGCACGCATCCGCCCGCGCCGAAGGAACTGGAGAATGAGCCGTCGTGCCCGAAGCGGGCGACGAAGGCGCGCTCCGCGCCCTTGATCACCGCGTTGCCGACGACGAAGAACCCGCTGGGGACACCCATCGCGGCGATCGGCTCGACGTCGGCCACGCCCGCGTAGGGGAGGCGCCGGGGCAGGAGCCCCTGGTCACCGAAGGCCGGATCCGGTTTGTCGCCGTCGAGCCTGAAGAGGCAGAGCTCCCGGCCCTCCGGCGCGCCCGGCCGCCCGCCGCGGTAGCCGATCAGCAGCCGCCCGTCGAGGCACGCGCACGCGTGCGACCGGGCGTCGCCGAACCTCAGGGCGAGGGCCTTTCCGCCGTGCCAGTACGGGAACGCGCCGGGGCTCTGGACGTCGAACACCGCCACGAACGCGAGGCGGCCCGCGGAGCTCTCTTGCATGCCGATCGACTCCTCGCGCCGGGGCGCCTTGCCGCCCCGGCGACGCGGGGCAGGACATCGGAGCCGGTCCGATCTGTCAAGGGTGCCCGGCCCGACGTCCTCTCCCACACCATGATTCCACCATCGGCGCTTCCGCGATCCGCGCGCCCATGGCACCCTGCGCGCAGGCATGGCCAAGGACACTCCGAGCACCAGCGCGCACCGGGGACCCGTGCAGCCGAAGGGCGGGAGGCGGAGGCCGGCGCTCGTGTGCGCGTTTCCGCGGCCCGCCGCGCTCGCGCTGCCCGACTCGGGGACCGTCCTCGGGCGGGCGTGGCTCGCGGAGCGCGGCATGCCCGATACGGAGGTCTCGAGCGCGCACCTCAGGATCGACCGCGCGGGCGGGGTGCTGCGCGTCGCCGACGTGGGGTCGCGCAACGGGACCTGGGTGAACGGGGCGCGCCTCGCGCCGCGGGACCTCACGCCGCTCGAGAACGGCGCGGTGCTGCGGCTCGGGCGCACCATCTTCGTCTTTCGCGAGGAGCTCCAGGGCTCCTTCGAGCCCGCGCCGCCCGTGGGCGGGCTCGTGGGGCCTTATGGCCTGCGCGCCGTCGCGGAGGCCGTGGCGGGGCTCACGAGGGGGCGGCCGAGCAATGTGCTCGTCGAGGGCGAGACGGGCGTGGGCAAGGAGCTCGTCGCGCGCGCCGTCGCGGCCACGCTGGGGCGCGCCGCGCCGTTCGCGGCCGTGAACGCGGCGGGCGTCGCCCGCGGCGTCTTCGAATCGCAGATGTTCGGGCACGTGGCGGGCGCATTCTCGGACGCGCGCACCGCGTCCCCGGGGATCGTCGCGGCGCACGACGGCGGGACGCTCTTCCTGGACGAGATCGGCGAGCTCGATCCGGAGCTCCAGGCGAAGCTCCTGCGCCTCCTGGAGAACCGCGAGGTGCTGCCGGTCGGCGGGCAGCGGCCGGTGCAGGTGGACGTGCTCGTCGTCGCCGCGACGAACCGCGATCTCGAGGAAATGGTGGAGCGCGGAGCGTTCCGGCGCGATCTCCTGGCGCGGCTCGCGATGGCGCGGATCCACGTCCCGGCGCTCCGCGACCGGAGCGAGGACGTCTTCAGCGTGGCGTGCGAGCTCGCGAGGCGCGCGGGCGGCGCGCTCTCCGCCGCGGAGGTCGAGGTCGAGGCCATGGAGCGGCTGCTGCTGGAGCGGTGGCCGGCCAACGTGCGCGGGCTCGACGCGGCGCTCTCGGCCGCGCGCCGCCTGGATCCGGAGCCCGGGCTCAGGCTGTGGGCGCTCGAGGAGGTGCTGGGCGAGCCGAGCGGCCACAGGGCCGCGCTCACGCAGGAGGCAGTCGACGCCGCCGTCGAGGCCGCGGGGGGCAACGTGTCGGCGGCCGCCTCGGCGCTCGGCGTCTCGCGCGGCAAGCTCCTGCGGCTGCGCAAGCGCGCCCGGAAGGAGTGACTCAGGGCGCCCTGGCGCAGCGGAACCCGATGCTCCAGCCGCGCGCAGTGGCCGCGCTGGGGCGGCGGTGGGCGGCGCGCACGTACTGGCTCTCGACCGTGTCCCAGCCGCCCCCGCGGAGCACGCGCCGGGAGTCGTCGCAGTCCTCCTTGCCATAAGGGCAATAATGGCTGTCGGTCCATTCCCACACATTGCCGGCCATGTCGAGCACGCCCTGAGGCGTGGCGCCCTGCGGGTGCCGCCCCGCGGGGGCCGTGGACGGGGCCGCGTCATCCTCGTCGAACATGCGGGGCCAGGGGCCCTTCCCGGCCTTCTCCAGCCGCGCGGTGAGCATCTCGCTGCACTCCGCGCCGCAGGCGTTGACGCGCTCGCCGGACGGCGGCACGTCGCCCCAGGGGTAGGTCCGCCGGTCCTTGCCGCGCGCCGCGAGCTCCCATTCGGCCTCGGTGGGCAGCCGCTTGCCCGAGGCGGCGCAGTAGGCCTTCGCCTGGTACCAGTCGACGCAGTTCTGGGGGTGATCCTGCGCGCCCGCCGCATCCGCTTTGCCCGCGTGATTGCAGAACTGGCTCCAGAAGGATCGGCCATTGGGGGTGAGGCCCTCGCTCTCCACGGTGAGCGGCGCGGGCTCGCAGGACTCGCACGCGGAGTAGGCCTTGACCGTCACCTCGGTGACGTCGAGGCAGAACGATTTCAACGTCACGTCGTGCAGCGGCGTCTCGTCGCTGGGCGTCTCCCCCTCCGCGGCCGATCCCATCGGGAACGTGGCGCCCTCGATCAGCGCCATTCCCTCGGGGCAGCCGGTCGATGCGGGCGGCCGGGATAGAAGGAAGAGGCCCGCGCCGCCCGCGATCGTCGCGCCGGCCAGCGCGGTGATCGCGACGAACCGGCGCCCGCGGGGCGCGGGCGGGGCAGGCGCGCCGCGCGCCTCGGAGGCCTCGGGGCGCGGCGTGGCCGGCGGATCCGGCCTCCTCGCGATCGGCGCGTGATCGGCGGTGACGTCGGCCGCGGCCGTCGCC
>CAYQYG010000418.1:0-8089 GCA_964421485.1 uncultured Polyangiaceae bacterium
GCGGTGCTCGACGTGGACCCGCGCGCCCCGCCCCCCTCGCCGCCGTGATCCCCCACGAGCCCGCACGCCGCCGAGAGCAGCACCACGAGCGCGAGCAATGCACCGAGGGGCCGTGTCAAGGCGCCCCACGGTGGCAGAGGATGCACGGCCTGTCCACGCGCGGCTTCAGCCTGCTGGAGAACCCCGGCGCGTGCGGGTTGCCGCCCACCCCGCCCACGCGGTGGCAGCCGACGCAGAGCGCCTCGCCCGCGCCGCCGTGGCAGGACGCGCAGAGCGCCGGATCGCGCCACGCGGCGCGCCCGTGATCGTTGGATTGCCCCGGCAGCCCCAGCCACCCCGGCGGGTGCGGGCTCGGCCGCGCGCCCGGCCGCGCGCCCGCGCCGACCCGCTCCCGCTCGTGGCAGCCCGCGCACGACCGCGGCGCGTGGCAGCTCGTGCACAGGCCCGGATCGCCCCGCGCCTCCTCGGCGTGCCGCGCGGTGAAGCCCGCCCGGTGCACGCCGGCGCCCATGGGCCGGTCGAAGGCGAGCCGCTCCGGCAATGCGGGCGCGGTGCCGCCCCCGTGGCACGCGAGGCACGAGCGCTGCGAGTGGCACGTCGCGCACATCGCGCTGTCCGCCGCCGCGCGCGCGCCGTGGCCGCGCAGGAAATCGGGATCGTGCACCAGGTGGTCCTCGGGCTGCGATCCCTCGCGCTTCAGATCCGCGTGGCACGCGTCGCAGTCCTTCGCGCTCCATTGCTCGCGGTGCTCGTGGCAGCTCAGGCACGTCGACATCGTGGGCCGCAGCGTGTGCCCCTCCTCCTGCACGTCGACGTGGCAGCGCACGCAATCGCCGTCGAGCCGCGCCACGTGCCCGCGGTGCTCGAACCGCAGCGCCTCGCGCGCCAGCGCGGCGCCCTCGCGCGCCGCAGGCGTGCCGTGGCAGCCGCCGCACGCGCCCTCGTCGTGCGGCGCCGTGTGGCAGCTCCTGCAGCTGTCATCGCCGGGGAGCGCAATGGGGTCGCCGTCGCCCGCGCGCTCCACGGAGGTGTGGCACCGGACGCACTGGATCCCCTCCAGGACGTGCGCCCGGTGCTCGAACGTCGTCCGCGCGCGCGGCTTGATCCCGAGCACGCCCGCGCAGGCCGCCGCCCCCAGCGTCGCCAGCGCGAGCAGCGCGCCCGGGGTCATCGATATGCGGCGCCGTAGATGGGTCATTGTTCGTCCCACCTGCCCGTCAGGCGCAGGAGGGCGCCGAGGGACGCCTCCGCCGTCGGCGACGAGCTCGCCTCGATCGCGCCCGCGAGCTCCAGCCGCGGCGCCGGCAGGCACGAGACCGCGACGAGGCCCCAGGGCCAGATCGAGCCCCGCGCGCCGCCGTGGTCGGGCACCGCCAGCTCCAGCTCCGTCGAGCCCGCCCATCGCGCGCCGAGCGGGACGCGCGCCGTGAGCCGCGCGCCGGTCCACGACGCGTCGGGCGCGCTCTGGCGCCGGAGCTCCACGCCCAGGCTGCCGTCGCCGCGGTCGTCGAGCCGGAGGAGCGCGCGCGCCGTCTGCGCCGCTCCCGGTTCGCCGCCGATCGACTCCGCGGTCGCGGTCGCCGACAGGTCGAGCCGCGGCGCCGCCCGCCAGAACCCCGAGAGCCCGAGCTCGCTCGAGGGCACGTCCCCGAGCGCCGCGAACAGCGAGGTCGACGGCAACAGCCGCGACGGCGATCGCCGCGCCGCGAACAGCTCCAGCCGCGCCCCCCGCCGGCGCGCCGCGATCCGCGCGCTCGCGTCGGTCGCGTCCCCTCGTATCGTGTCGAGCGCCACGATCACCGACGTGTCCAGCCACGGCAATGGCTGCGCCCACCCGTCGAGCCCGAGCTCCTCGAAAGCGAGCCGCCCCTCGTCCCGGCGGTGCACGTACGACATGCCCACCGTCACGAGGTCCTCGATGCGCGTGCTGAGCCGCTGCCCGACCACCCAGTCGAAGCTGCGCGGGCCGAGGGACGGCTCGACGGGCATGCCGCCGAAGACCTCGGCGCGCGCCCCGGTCGGGCTCCCCGCCGAGACGATCGCGCCGTCGAGGTGCACCGGCCGGATCGCGCCCGTGGTCACGAGCATCCGCCCGAACCGGGCCTCGGCCCGCCCCTCCGGGTCGCGCACGCCGACCGAGATGACCATCACGTCCCCGGGCCGATCCCCCGCGCCGACCCAGACGAGCCCCTCGGCGTCCATGATCGACGGCCGCCGCGCCTCGGCCTGGAGCACGATGAGCCCCACGGTCGGCTCGGCCGAGGCGAAGCTGTCCGCGCGCAGGCGGTAAGGGTCGGCGGAGGCGGCCCCCGCCCCGCAGAGGACGATTGCAATGGCGGCGAGCGCGCGGCCGGTGCCCCTCATTGCACGACGTCCACGTGCCCGTCGACGTGGCTCGCGGGCTCGAAGGGGTGGCAGGTCAGGCAGGCGTCGAGGCCGTTCGCGCTCGGGTGCGCGGTGCCGGCGCGGGTCTCGGCGGGCGGGGAGCCGTGGCACGCGTCGCAGGCCCGCTCCCCGCCCGAGGAATCGGTCCAGCGCGGCCCGGGGCTCCGGTCCCAGTGGCAGGAGACCGCGCACCTCTGCTCCGCCGCGTCGTATTGACCGCCCGGGGGCAGCGTGACGTCCGCAGGCGCGGCGGGGTCGAGGTGCCCCGGGGCGTCGAGGGTCGCCGGCACCGGGTGGCAATCCTCGCAGCGCGCCGGCGCGCCGATCCGGTCGTCGAGCGTGATGTCGAGGTGCCTCCGGTGCGCGCCCGCGCCCGGATGGCCCGGATCCGTCGCGCCGTCGAGCGCGGGCGGAGGGGCGCCGAGCGGGCCTTTCCCGTGGCACGCGTCGCAGCCGAGCGGCAGCGTGTCCAGCGAGCCATTGACGTGGGCGCCGCTCTCCGCCCCCGGATGGCACGCCTGGCAGCCCTCCGGCGGCTCGCCCACGCTCCAGCGAGAGTGGCTGTCGGGCGGCGCGCCGTGGCATCCATTGCAATCAAGGGCGGGCGCCGGCGGGTCCCAGGGCACCTCCACGCCGCCGTGACAGTACACGCTCGCGCACCGCCGCGCGCCCGGATCCCAGGCCGCCGCGGGATCGATCGCGCCGCGCCCCGAGAAGGTCACCTCCGCCGCTCCGTCCGGGTGCAGCCCCGATCGCGCGTCCGCCGGGACGCGGTGGCAATCCGCGCACAGCTCCGCGTGCGCCCAGTGCGCCCCCGTCGCCGGCAGCCCGCCGAGCGCGCCTCCGTGGCAGGTGTCGCACGCCTCCACGCCCCGCTCATGGCACCCCGTGCAGCTCGATCCGACCGGACCGCCGGCGTAATCGTCGCCGTGGCACACCCTGCAATCACCGAGCGGATACCCCGCCTGCCTCAGGAAGGCGCCGTGGGAGCTCGGGCTCGCCGCGTCGGTCCAGCCCGCCGGATGCACGCCGCCCGCCGGCCGCTCCCGCTCGACCACGCAGGCGCCGCCCGCCGCGGCGCAGGCGAGCGCCGCGGCGAGCAGAGCGCTCCACGCCGCGGGGGGCTCAAGGATCGAGCGCATGCACGGCTTGCACGTCGCTGTCCTTGCCAGGCCCGTGGCAGGTCGAGCACGCCTCGACGCCGCTCGCCGCGGTGTTCGTCTGCGCGTGCGCGAGCACCTCCGGCGCGTCGTGGCAGCCCGTGCAGGCCGCCGTCGCCGCGGGGAGCAGCGTCTCGCTCTTCACCTGGCGCAGGTCGCAGTAGCCGTCGGCGTCCGCGGCCGGATCCTCGATGCACTCCAGCATCTGCGTCCTGCTCGGCAAGAGGCCGAGCGGCAGCGGCAGGTCATGGCTCTCCGCGGTGTGGCACGCCCAGCACGCCCTGCGATCACCCGGGTACCGGACCTCACGGAAATCGATCGGGTTGCCCGCCGGGTTCGCCTTGGTCGGCGCCGGGTTCCCTCCGAGCACGTACGGCTGCGTCAGCTCCTCGCCCATGTGGATCCGGTGGATCATCGCCGGCATCGCCACCGACTCCACGAGGATCGTGCTCGACTCGAAGCGCGCCACCCGGTCGTCGTTGACGTTGTTCGGGTTATGGCAGATCGCGCAGTAGTCCGCGCTCTTTCGCCCGCCGCCGTGCGCCTGCAGATCCCGGTGGCACCGGTCGCACTGCGCGTCGTCGACGATGGCGCGGCGCGGGACCGGCGCGGGGTCCGTGACCGCCGCGTAGACGACCGGGTTCTCGGCCGCGAACCGCGGCCCCGAGGACCCGCCGGGCTGGATGTAACCCTCCATCCCGACCGCGTAGGTGCCGGTGGCCGCCGCCGGCATCGGCGCCGGGAACGTGTACCGGAACGCGCCATTGCCCTCGGAAGTGATCGTGCCGCTCGCGCCCGACCCCTGGATCGTGTGCTGCCAGTAGCCCGCGTAATCAGCCGTCGGCCCGCCCACGGTGACCACCAGCCGCGTGAGCGGCGTGGCCAGGATGTCGACCGGGATCCCGTCCTGGGTCACCGTGAACACGATCTGCGGCGTCTGCCCCGGCGCCGTGCTCTCCACGCTCGACAGATCGATCGCGATCACCGGGGCCGCCGGATCGAGCCGCCCCGACAGGTGCTGCTGCGTGATGCCCTCGAGCCCGCCCGAGGCCGGGTGGCAGACCTTGCAGTTCGTCTCGTCCGCCTGGGCGCCCCCGACGTGCAGCGTCATGCCCGCCGGCGCCGGCTCCACAAACGAGGTCAGGTCGTGGCACGACACGCAATCCTTGAAGTTCGGCCGGTCGCGCCAGTACTCCCCCTGCGTCCCCGTGTGGCACGAGTTGCAGTTCTGGACCTCCTGCGGGTACCCGACCGTCGAGTAATCGTGCACGCTCTGGCCGTACCCGACGATCTGGTACGGCGTCCCCGCGACCACGCTGGGCAGGGAGTGGCCGCGGTGGATCTTGTGGGTCATGACGCCCATGTCGACCGTGTTGCCCGTGTCGGGATCGGTCGTCTGCGGCGAGTGGCAGAGCACGCAGAGCTCGACGTCCCGGCGCTGCCCGCCGTGGGCCTTGAGCGGGTTGTGGCAGGCGTTGCAGGCGTCCGTGCGCACGATGTCCTTCTTGACGGTCACCGCGCTGCCGTCGGGCACGAAATGGTGCACCGCGTCGGCGACGTACCGCTTGCCCTCGTAATCGCGGGCCGCCCAGGCGCCGAGCGTGTGGGTGCGCGTCGCGTCGGCCGGCGCGACGGGCGCGGCCAGCGTGTAGCGGTAGATGCCCTGCGCCAGGTCGACGTCCTCGAACGTGCCCCCCTCGTCCGCCGCGGCCTGCGTGGCCGTGTCCCCGGTGATCGGGCTCGTCTGGTCCTTGGTGGTGTAGGCCGTGTACTGGAGCGGCTCCGCCTGGGCGTTCTGATCGAGCCACGCGAGCACGAACCGCGGGGTCACGGCGCCCTCCGTGAGGACCCCGTCCATGTCGAGCGGCGTCCCCGCGCCGTCGGTGAGCTTGAAGGTGACCTGCGCCTCCCCCGCGGCCAGCGTCACGCCCGTGATCTCGATCTTCAGCCCCTCCTCCGTGGCATACGGGGTCGGCGGCGTCGGCCCCGGATCGCCCGGCGGACCGGGCTCCCCGGGCGCGCCCGGATCCCCCGGATCCCCGGACGGCCCTCGAGGCCCCTGGCCGCCGCCCGTCCCCGCAGGTCCCTCGCACGCCGCCAATAGCGCGGTGAGGGAGAGCAACGCCCGGATACCGAACCTGTCGAGGTATTTACACATCGATTTCACCGCCGCGGCAGCGTAGAGCAACCCTCGGACCAGCCGCAACTTCGCGGAAGTACGTACGATCACGAGATACTGGGCGCACGGGCTGCGCCGGCATTGCACGAGCTGCGCCCCGGCGCCGGCAGAGAGGCAGGCGCGAGCAGGGCACGGGCGCGATTGCCCGCTCGAGGTCGCAGGTCATGACGCATCGATGCTATGGCGCGATGCGCTTCGCCCAGGAGCATTGCGCGCGCCCCTGGAAGCCGCCGCGCTCGAGGCCGATGGCCCAGGTGCCCGCCGGGGCGCCCGGCTCGAGGTCGACGCAGCCGAAGGGCTCGACGTTCTGGAGGGCCAGCGGGCCCGTGGTGCGGACGACGATCGCGATGTCGTCGTGCGCGTCGAGATCGAGATCCGATAGGGAGCGGCCGGTGAGCGCGCCGGAGGCCGCGTCGGCGTCGAGGTCGACAGGGCCGATCGTGGCCTGCCATACCGGCGCGCCGTCGCCGTCCACGCCGAGGAGCGCGAGCTGCTGGTCCGCGCTGCCGGCGAGGGAGAGGGTGTCGATCGAGGGCTCGCACGAGCCGCCGGTCCGGCAGCGATGGAGGTTGACCGCGCCGCCGGCCGCGCTGCGCGCGAGGATCGCCGCGGTGGCGCCGTCGCTGCAGCGCTGGGCGCGGACGCGCTCGCCGGTGATGATCGCGCTCGCCTGCACGGGGGCGAGGCGCACGCTCCACGCGGGGCCGCTGCCGGCTCCGCAGCCGAGCGCGTCGCCGCCGTCGAGGCGCGCGAGGAAGCCGTCGCGGGTCAAGCCGCCGGTGTCATAGAGCGCGGTCGTGGGGTCGCCGGCGGCGAGCCGCCACGGCTCGTGGCCCGCGAGGCCCGTCCAGTAGGCGGTGCACGTGGCCCGGCCGGGCGCGGCGGAGACGCCGAAGCCGACCTGGGTGTCATCCGGGCCCAGACGATCCGAGCCGAACGTGGAGAGCTGCGCGCAGGCGCTCCCCGCGCCGGGCCCCCAGAGGAATGCGTTGTCGGAGTCGGGGCCCGCGCCGCCGGAGCCGCCGCCGCCGCCGCCGCCGCCGAGGCCCGCAGGGCATTGCTGCGCGGCGTCCAGCACCGAGGCGGAGCCCTCGCAGCCATAACAGCCGGGCGCCTCGGCGCGCAGCGCGCCGGTGACGAGGAACGAGCCCTGGACCACGCCGAGACCCAGCGCGACGCCGGCCGCGCCGGGATCCGCGGGCAGCGCGGCGGCCGTGTCGAGCGCGCCGATGCCCGTCCAGCGCGCGAAGAAGGCGTTGCCCTGCGCCTGCATGTTCGCCGACGCGCCGCCCTCCAGCTCCGCGGCGAAGCCGCTCAGCGTGCCCGCGATGGCGACGCGGCCCGAGCCGTCCGCGCCGACGGCGTGGACGCGCAGCGCGCCGGCGGCCGAGGGATCGGTCGTCCAGGCGCGGCCGACCCATTCGGTGCAGAAGGCGGATCCGGCGAGGCGCAGCGCGGCGACGAAGATCGTGTCGGTCGCGCCCGGGCCCGGGTCGACGACGACGCTGGAGCTCGCGCTGCACTGGAGCGGCAACGAGATCGAGCCGCCGCGGAGCGTGCCGGCCAGGAGGGCCGTGGACTCGTCGTCATAACGGACGCGCAGCTCGGTCGAGAGCTCGACGCCCGCGTCGCGCGCGACGCGGGCCCGCGCGAGGCAGTCGCCGCTCCGGGGATCGAGGGCCAGGACGTCGACGCCGGGCCGGGCGTCGGAGGCGAGCGCGCAGGAGGCGCCGTCGGTGGTGACGGCGTCGGAGCTGTCGGACGCGAGCGTGACGATCACGGCGCCGGGGGCGCCCGCCTCGCACGGGTCGGGGGCGCCGCCGTGGCCGCCGGTGCCGGTGGTGCCGGTGGGGCCGCCGTCATTCGGGACGAGCGTGTAATCCTCGATGTGGAGGCAGCCCTCGCAGCCCGCCGCGGCGAGCGAGGCGAAGGGGAGCAGGGTCAGGGGGAGGAGGTGTCGCATACCGGCTCAGAACCTCGCCTCGAGGGTGCCGCCGGCGAAGCCCACGCCGATCGCGGGCGCGGCGCGCACGGACGCGGCGGAGGTCGGCCGGAAGGCCGAGGTGAAGAGGAGGAGCACGACGCCGCTGGCCATGACCGGCGCGCCGACGCCGGCGAGGATGCCGGACGCGCGCTCGGAGTCCCGCGCCGCGACGTACGCGTCGCCGCCCGGCGTGCCCTCGACGCAGCGCTTGTCGGGGCACTCGTCGTCGAGCCTCGCCGCATGGCCCGCGGCGACGATCCAGGTGATCCCGGCCGCCATGAGCGTGGCGGCGCCGAGGCCGGTGAGCACGGAGCCCGAGGTGACGAGCGCGATCCGCGGGCCGCGGCTGCGCGGCGGCGGGATTACGACATCCTCCTAGAT
>CAYQYG010000419.1:0-8079 GCA_964421485.1 uncultured Polyangiaceae bacterium
GCCTCGCGGCGCGCGAGCGCGCCTCCGCCCGCCTCGCCGACGCGCTCGCGCGCCGCGAGGCCGCGCTCGACGCCGCCGAGCGCGAGCTCGCGAGGGCGCGCGGCACGCGCGGCACCCGCTTCCGCTACGACGAGATCGTGGGCGAGAGCGAGCCCGTCCGCGCCATGCTCCGCGTCGTCGACCGCGTGACCTCGGCCGAGGTCCCGGTCCTCATCTCCGGCGAATCGGGCAGCGGCAAGGAGCTCGTCGCGCGCGCCATCCACGCGAACGGCCCGCGCGCGGCGCGCCCCTTCGTCAGCGAGAACTGCGGCGCGATCCCCGAGGGCCTCCTCGAGTCCGCGCTCTTCGGCCACGTGCGCGGCGCGTTCACCGGCGCCGACCGCCCCCGCGCGGGCCTCTTCGAGGTCGCCGATCGCGGCACGCTCTTCCTCGACGAGATCGGCGAGATGACCCTGCCGATGCAGACGAAGCTCCTGCGCGTGCTCGAGGACGGCGTGCTGCGCCCCGTCGGCTCCGAGCGCGCGCGCAAGGTCGACGTGCGCGTCATCGCCGCGACGCACCGCGATCTCGACGCGATGGTGCGCGCGCACACATTTCGTGAAGACCTCTTCTATCGCCTCAACATCATCACGATCCGCGTCCCGCCGCTGCGCGAGCGCGCCGGCGACGTGCCGCTCATCGTGCGCCACCTGATCAAGAAGCACGGCGGCGCCGAGGTCCGGGTGACCCGCGCGGCGATGGATCGCCTGACGGCGTTCGCCTGGCCGGGCAACATCCGGCAGCTGGAGAACGAGGTCCGCCGCGCGATCGTGCTCTCCGACGGCACGATCGACCTGGAGCACCTCTCGCCCGAGATCGTGCGCAGCGGCGCGGCGCCGCCGCGCGATCTGGGCCTCAACGTGCGTGCCCGCATCGACGCGCTCGAGACCGATCTGGTCCGCGAGGCCCTGGAGCGCACGCGCGGCAACCAGACCCAGGCGGCCAAGCTGCTCGGGCTGTCCCGGTTCGGCCTTCAGAAGATGATCAAGCGGCTGGGGATCGAGTCGTGATCGGGGCGCCGCCGGGTGGAAGAGAGGGAGTTACAGGGAGGCGGGCAGAGCGGGGAGGGTGAGGAGAGCGGGTGGGAAGGCGGAGATTCCCTCTCTTCTCTGATCCGGGCCTCAGCAGGTCTCGTCGCGCCTGCCGGCCTCTTCGGGGCGGTGGGCGCCTTGGGCTCCTCGGCGGGCTACTTCTCGTCCTTGGCCTTCTGGTCTTCGGCCTTGGCGTCCTTCTTCTCTTCGGCCTTCTCGCCGTCCTTCTTCTCTTCGGCGGCGCCCTGCTCGCCCTCGGCGGGCGCGGCCTCGGCGGGTTTGACCTCCGCCTTGGCCGGGATCGTGAACGCGGCCTGCGTCGCGATCGCGCTCCGGAGGTCCTCGCCGGCCTTGGTGCCCTTCATGTCGATCAGCGATTTCACGTAGTGGGCGAGCGCCCAGATGTCGCTGTCGGACAGGCCCGCTCCCTTCCAGGCGGGCATGATCGGATAGACGCCGTAGGAGATCAGGCGGTAGAGGTCCACTGCCCTCGACTCGTCCTTGATCGAGCGCACCGGGTTCAGGAGGAAGTCCGGCGGCAGGATCTTCACGCCGTACTCGGGGGAGTCCTTGGCGACGGGGTTGTAGAGGTCGTCGCGGAAGCCGCTCAGGGCCTTGAACTTGTCGGGCTCCTTCTTCTCGGCCTCGACGGAGAGCTTGTAGAGGTTCTCCTTCGTGTCGTAGCCGGGGTGGCAGTTCATGCACTCGGCGCGGAGGTGATAGAGCTCCTTGCCGCGCAGGATGCCCTCTGCCTCCTTGCCGGCCCAGGGGTCCTTCGTCGGCTCGAACGGCTCGAGCGTGGGCACGGGCTCGCCGTTCTTCTTCTTCTTCTCCCACTTCTTCGGGGCGAAGGTCTTGATGTACTGGATCACCTGGGCGAGCTCGATCTCCGAGATGTCCCAGGGGAGCATCGCGGTGCCGTGCAGGCCCCCCTTCACGATCCGGGCGAGATCGTCGTCGTGCGGCAGCTCGTCGCTCGAGCGGAGGCGCGCGAACTTGAAGATGCCCTTCGTGAAGTCGCGCGGCGGCGGGCGGAGGCCGTAGGACGACGGGCCCTTGCCGTCGCCGTCCACGCCGTGACACGCGTAGCAGTACCGCGTGTAGGCCACATAGCCCATGTTCAGCGTCTTGCCGTCCACCGTGATGTCGCCCGCGAAGGTCCGTGACTCCGTGGGGTTGAACGGCATCTTGTCCGGAGCGCAGGAGGACGCGAAGAGCGCCGACACCGCCGCGACGGCTCCGGCCACGAGGCCGGCGGCGCGGCGGCGGGTCTGGGATTGACGGGAGGGGTTCATCCGGGAGCCCTTGTTGGTCAGAAGAGATAGAGCGAGAAGAACATCAACACCCACACGGCGTCCACGAAGTGCCAGAACAACCCGCACACCCGGACCCGCACGACGTTGTGCTCCGTGTAGACCCCGCGCAGGGCGCGCGCGGCGACGACGAGGAGCGCGATGAGCCCGGCCGCGACGTGCACCGCGTGCAGCGCCGTGAGGCCGTAGAAGACAGAGCCGTAGGTGCCTGACGAGGGGAGCAGGCCCGCGGCCCAGAGATCCCGCCAGACGACGAGCTGCAGGACGAGGAACGTCACCCCGAGCGCCGCCGTCACGAGGACCCACGAGGCCAGCGCGCCGCGCCGGCCCTGGCGGAGGGCGTTCACGCCGCGCGAGAACGCGACGCTCGACCCGAGGAGCACCACCGTGTTGAGCGCCGGCAGGCCGATCGGGAGCCGCGGGGTCCCCATGGGGGGCCACATCGGCGCGCGCGAGCGCAGGCCCACGTAGGCGAAGAACAGCGCCCCGAACATCATCGCCCACGCGGCGAGGGCGATGATCATCCCGAGATACCGGGTGAAATCCTCCCTCGCCCTGGGGCGCAGATCGACGACCGTGCCCATGGGATCACTCGGCGCCGATGGCCTGAGGCTCCTCCGAGACCTGCTCCTCGGCCGCGAGCGCCTCGACCTGATCGATGTAGTCGCGGCCGAGCCGCTTCTTCACCTCTGGGTTCGCGAACTCGTGCGGGCCGCGCACCACCTCGGGGATCACGTCGAAGTTGTGATAGGCGGGCGGCGAGGTCGTGTGGGTCCAGTCCAGCGTCGTGACCTCCCAGGGGTTGGCCGGCGCCTTCTTGCCCGCGATCAGGCTCTTGAAGAAGTTCACCACGAAGAACACCTGGAACGCGATGAGCGCGAAGGCCGAGTGGCTCGTCATCTTGTTGAGGCCGCGGAGGTGCTCCAGGTAGCGGTACTGGAACGGATCGAACAGGCGGCGGTGCTGGCCCGAGTAGCCCGCGACGAGCTGGCCGCAGAAGGTCAGCGTGATGAAGATGACCGAGCCCCAGAAATGGATCTTGCTCAGGCGGTCATCCATCATCTTCCCGAACATCTTCGGGAACCAGAAGTAGAGCGCCGCGAAGCTCGCGAGGAACGACGCCGAGGCCATGGTCAGGTGGAAGTGGCCGACCACGTACATCGTGTCGTGGAGGTAGATGTCCGTGGAGATCGTGCCGAGGAGCAGGCCGGTCAGGCCGCCGAGGCCGAAGACGAACACCATGCCCATCGCGAAGAGCATCGGCGGCTGGAGCCGCATCGAGCCCTTCCAGATCGTGTTGAGCCAGTTCACGAAGAGGATGACGGCCGGCACGCTGATCGCGAGCGTCAGCATCTCGAAGCCGAGCCCGAGCAGCGGCGCCATGCCGGTCTGGTACATGTGGTGGCCGTAGACGACCGCGGACAGCACGGTCACGGCGACCATCGCGAACACCGAGCCGCGGTACCAGAACGCCGGCTTGCGCGAGAAGAAGGAGAGGAGATCGCCGACGATGCCCCAGGCCGGCAGGATCAGGATGTAGACCTCCGGGTGCCCGAAGATCCAGAAGAGGTGCTGGAAGAGGATCGGATCGCCGCCGGCCTTCACCGCCGCGCCCGCGAGGAAGAAGTGCGTGCCGAAGAGGCGGTCGAGCGCGAGCAGGAGCGCCGCAGAGCCGAGGACCGGCACGAAGAGCACGTTCAGGATCGCGGTGAGCCAGAGGCCCCAGATCGTGAGCGGCAGCCGCATGTACGTCATGCCGGGCGCGCGCAGCCGGATGACCGTCACGATGTAGTTGATGCCGCCCATGATCGTCGAGATGCCCGTCACGAAGATCGCGACGGCCATGTACGTCTGGCCCCAGCCCGGGGAGCCCACGTTCGTCGAGAGCGGCGGGTACGTCGTCCAGCCCGAGGGCGCCGCGCCGAGCTGCGACGTGAACGAGAGGAGGACGAAGATCCCCGAGATGAAGAACGTCCAGTACGAGTACATGTTCAGCTTCGGGAACGCCATGTCCCGAGCGCCGATCATGAGGGGGATGCAGAAGTTTCCAAAAGCACCGATCAGGATGGGCGTGATCGCCCAGAAGATCATGATCAGGCCGTGCATCGTGAAGATGCTGGTGTACGTCGGCGGGGTGATCGCGCCCCCGGTCGAGGCCAGGAAGAGCTTGCCGAGCGCCGGCACCTGCGTGGACGGGTAGGCCCACTGCCAGCGGATCATGTAGGCAAGCCCACCCCCGATCAGCAGGAAGATCAGGCCTGTCCAGAGGAACTGGCGGGCGATGATCTTGTGATCCTCGGTGAAGACATACCGCCGGATGAACGACTTGGGTTCCGGGTGGATGTGCTGCGGATGCATTGGGCTAGATGCCTTTCCAGTCCCAGCCCCAGTGGGAGCCTTCGTCGGCCTCGTTGTACACGCGGGAGCAGTTCGCCGACATCTCGGCGGCCCAGCGGGCGTAATCCTCCTTGGAGAGGACCGTGATGATGCCCTTCATCTTGTAGTGATTCGTGCCGCAGTGCTGCGCGCAGCCGATCTCGTACTCTCCGGGGGTCGTCCCCTGGATCCAGATGCGGTTCACCGTGCCGGGCACGGCGTCGATCTTGGTCCGGAAGTGAGGCAGGTTGAAGGAGTGGAGCACGTCCGTCGAGGCCACCTCGAAGATGACCGGCACGCCCTCGGGGATGCGGACGTCGTTCAGAGAGACGATGTCGTCGCGCGTGTTGAACTTGCCGTCAGGGCCCGCGTAGCGCGCGTCCCACGCCCACTGGTGGGCGTTGATCTCGATCCGGACCGCGTTCGGGTCCTTCTCGACCTTCTCGAAGTTGTGGAACACGTTCTCGAGGTCCATCGTCGAGTTCAGGAAGAGGTTCCCGTCGACGATGAAGAAGACGCTGCCGGCCATCGAGAGGGCGATGAACATCGATCGGCGCGAGTCGCCGTGATCGTAGGTCGCCTCGTGCTTCTCGTTGTGCTTGAGCGCCGCGATCAGGAGCCAGGCGACCATGATCACGAACAGGGTCGCGGTCAGGCCGTTGGTGACGTTGATCAGCCAGTCGATCCGGTGCCCGTCGAGGGACACGTCCCGGGGCAGGCCGATGCCGGGCTCCGGCTGCGGGGCCGCCATCGCGAGCCCCGAGAGGGCCGTCGCGAGCGCGAGGCCGCCGAGCGCCGCCGCGGTCTGCAGAAGCCGCTTCGCTCTCATTCCGATTGTCTCCGTCTGCTGTCGTCGTCCCAGGTCGAGCCGAGGGCCCGCATGGCGCCCTCGTCGCCTTGGGCGCGGATGATCTTCACGATGATGCCGGCCACCACGAAGGGGAGCATCAGGAACAGGCCGAGCCCGATCTTCTGGAGCGAGCCGCCCGACCGCCCCGCGGCGCACTGGGGGCACGCGAGCGCCGCCGCCGAGAGCAGCGAGGTCGCGAGGGCCGCGCCGAGCGCGAGGAGGCGCTTCACCTGACCATCCTCCACGCCGCCTCGCCGATGAGCACGAGCGCGTAGATCGCGGGGAAGGCCATCGGGAAGGCGACGACGAGCCGGAGGTACTTCGTCTCTTGCTTGAGGTGCATGTAATAGAGCCCGACGCAGGCCGCCTTCGTCAGCGCGAGGCCGATCAGGGCCACCGCCAGCGCGGTCTTGCCGATGCCCGGGATCTGCGCGACCGCGACCTCGAGGACCGTCAGGGCGAAGAGCACCCCGAAGATGACGAAATACTCTTTGATGTTCGGCTTGTGGCCGTGGCCATGGCCGGCCTCTCCTCGCTCGGGGGCCTCGGCCTCGCGCGCCTCGGCGGCCGCCTCCGGCGCGCCGCCCTTCTTGCCCGAGGCCGGATGGCCTCCGCCGTTGGACTTCTTCTTGTCGTCTTGAGCCATCGCGCCGCCCTACAGGAGGTAGATGAACGTGAAGACCAGGATCCAGACCAGGTCGACGAAGTGCCAGAACAGCCCCGCGATCTCGATGTGATCGTGGTTGCCGTGATCGTATTTGCCCATCGCGGATCGGATGAGCATGACGGTCAGATAGATGACGCCCGTGAGGACGTGCAGCCCGTGGAAGCTCGTCGTGACGTAGAAGGTGCTGGCGTACGCTGACTGGCCAAACTTCAGCCCTTCGTTCACGAGCCCGTGGCCGAAGATGCCGAAGTACTCCTCGTACTGGCCGCAGAGGAAGAGGACGCCGCCGAGGATCGTCAGGCCCAGGTAGGTGCAGAGCTTCTTGCGGTTGCCCTCGACCGCGGCCGCGTGCGCCAGCACCATCGTGACGCTGGAGCAGATGAGGAGGAACGTCAGGACGGCGGTGAAGTTGATGCCGAGCTTCGGCTCGCCCAGCGCCGGGTCGATCCAGAGCTTCGAGCCCCCCCTCAGGATGCCGTACGCGAGCAGCAGCCCGCCGAAGGAGAACCCGTCCGAGAGCAGGAAGATCCACATCCCCAGCTTGCCGAGGGAGGCGGTCCCCATGTGCTCGTCTTGAGAGACCACACTTCCGTGCTCGTCTCCGTGTTCCGCGTGCCCCGCAACGGTTGCGCTCATCCCTCAGGCTTCCTTTTCGACAAGCTCCGGTCCGACGGATGTCGACGGCGGCGAGGCCCCCCTCCACGAGGGTTGTCCCCACCGCGCGTCGAACCCGGTTCGCTCGGCATTTCCCGCCCATTCGTGCCGGGAACGTCGGACGGGTTGTAGCGGCGCTCGGACGCCGACGTCAACACCGATGCGCCCTCTTCACCTGCAATTTTCGCCCCCTCACACGCGGATTTTGCGCTGTGGGTGCGCAGCCGACCAGGACGCAAGCCAACACGATCGTGAAAACCAGGGGTGGTCACGCCGGCGTCGTCCGGCTCGCGGTGGCGCCGGAGCGAGATGCGCGGATTTTGCGCGTAGGCACGGAGACCGGTCAGGGGGCGACGGCGAGCGTGCCCGCGTCGACCAGGAGCTGATCCACGCCGGCGTCGTCCGCCTCGTAATAGCCCCGGATCGCGCCGTCCCGGTCGACGAGCACGAGGCGCTCTCCATGGAAGATGCTGAAGATCCCGCCGCCCGCGTCCTCTTTGCCCATCGCGATCTTGAAGCCCTTCACGACCGTGGTCTCGACGTCGCCGAGCTTGCCGGTGAGGAACGACCAGCGCCTCGGCTGGGCGCGGTGGGCGCGGGCGTAAGCGGCGAGGACCTCGGGGGTATCGGTCTCGGGGTCGACGGTGAAGGTGACGAGGTGGAAGGCGTCGCCGAGGTGCTTCGCGCGGCGCTGGATTTCTCCCATGCGCGCGGTGAGCTTGGGGCAGACCGTGGGGCAGGTGGTGAAGACGAAGTCGGCCACCCAGACCTTGCCGCGGAGGTTCGCGAGGCCGAAGGGCTCGCCGCGCTCGTTGACGAGCTCGAAGGCGGGCAGCGGGAGGCGCAGCGAGGGGGGCTCGGGCACGCGGCCGCCGAGCGCGCGGCGAAGGGGGACGACGAGCACGAGGGCGATGAGGATCACCCAGAACGCAGGGCGGGCGACCAGCGCCGAGAAGCGGTCGTGCAGGGAGGGGGGGCCGCCGGTGGTCGAGGACATCACGGCTAGCGGCCTACCATGAGGGCGGCGAAGAGGAGGACGAGGTAGACCATCGAGTAGAAGAAGAGGCCGCGGGCCCAGGCGGCGCCGGAAGCGCGGGGGTTCGGGGGCGCAGCGCCGCTCGCCGGCGCGGAGCCCCCGAGCGTCGGGGG
>CAYQYG010000420.1:0-8072 GCA_964421485.1 uncultured Polyangiaceae bacterium
GCCGCGCCGATGGGGGCGCCGCGGCCGCTCCGGGCCGGCGCCGCGCTGGCGCTGGCGGCGGGGCCCGCGACCGTGGACCGGATCGCGCTGCGGCTGTCGGCGCGCGGCGATACGCCGCCGTCGCTCGCGGGGCTCTCCGTGCGCGTCGGCGATCAGCCGCCGGTGCCGCTCTCCTTCTTCTTCGGGCTCGCGGGCGCGAGCGACGGCGCGGAGGGCGCCGGATGGGCTCCGCTCCGGAGCGCCGTCCACGCGGTGGATCCGGCGCGCGGGATGCTCTTCGGGCGCCTGCCCATTCCGCTCCGGCGAGGCGAGGAGCTGAAGCTGTTGGCCGGCCCAGGGGCCGCGCCGGGGCTCGAGATCGCATGGGCGGCGGAGATCGGGGCGCCGCGGCCCGGCGTGCGGATCATCACGCAATTCCGCGAGCAGCGCGCGGGGGGCGGCGAGCCCGCGCTGACGCGCTTCGAGCACCATGGCCCGACAGCGCTCGTGTCCCTCGTCGAGTCGATCTCCGGCGGCAGGCCCGGGGATCGCGCCTGCGCCGAGGGTGGCGAGGTCGTCCGCACCGACGGGATGGCGCACGCTGTCCAGATCGGCGCGGGCGCCGAGGATGATTGCAGCGGCGGCCCCCAGGTCAGTCCGCTCTCGGGGCGGCCGCGCTCCACGCGCGCGCTCTACCGGCATTACGTCCCCGATCCGATCGTGGGCCGCGCCGGCGTGCGCCTTGATAAGGAGGCCGGACCGTCGGGCGGGAATGCGCCGCTCACGGTGCGCTCGCTCGCGCTCGCGTATGCCTTCGACGCGCCGGTGGAGGTCGGCTTCGAGGAGCGGCGCGCCCCCGGGGGGGAGCTGATCTCGGCGCGGGACGCGCTGCGCTTCGCTTGCCCGCCCGGGCCGCCGCCCGACGGGCTGCTCCTCTCGCGCGCCCGCAGCGCGGAGCCCGGGGGGCAGCGGGCGGAGATCCGGGTGCGCGGCAGGTCCGCGGGGCTCTTCTTCGACGCGGCGCCGGGCGGCGCGCGGCTCCCGGCGCAGAGCGCGGCGTGGATCGACCTCGCGCCCGGCGATTGCGAGGGCGGCGCGATCGCGATCGACGTGGACGCGCCCGGATCGCCCGCGCCCTCCGGCGAGATCGCCTACGAGGCCCAGCTCTTCCGGGGCAGCGCGCCGGCGCCGGGGCTCACGCAGGGCGCGGCCGTTCACGTGCTCGATACCCGCGGGCTGGACGATCCGGCGCGCCCGGACGCGCCGCGGGTCGATTTTTACGTGAATGACCACGCCGCGATCCAGGACCCGCAGGGCGCGTGGCGCCTCTTCGGGATCTTCCACCGCGAGCCCTTCCAGGGGGAGGACGAGCGCGAGATCATGCACGCCGCCTGCGCCGAGGCGGATCCGGCGCGCTGGGGCGAGGGCGCCTGCGGCCTCCTGCCGGGGGACGCGCGGATCGCGCTGCGGGCCGATCCCGCGGCGGGGGAGCGGGTGCTCTGGGCGCCCCACGTGGCCGCCGCGGGCGGCTCGTGGCTCATGGCGCTGCACACGGGGCAGCGCGGGGGGGATCCCGATCGCGCGCAGATCGCGGTCGCCCGCGCCGGCGATCTCGAGGGCCTCCTGCGCGCGCCGCGGGTCCTTTCGTCCACGGACCTGTGCGTGGCGCGCGATCCGATGCTGCGCCGCATGGCCGGCCTCTGGGTCATCTATTACACGCGCTGCGACGACGCCACCTCGCGGCGGAGCGGCGTGGCGTACCGGACGTCGGTGGACGGCGCGCGCTGGAGCGATCCGGCGATGGCGCTGGTCGTGGAGGACGCGCCGCCGATGTTCAACTCGGGCTACACCGAGTCGCCCTTCGTCTTCGAGCGGCGGGGCTGGTTCTACCTGTCGGTGACCTCCTATCCGATCTCGCATGACGCGACGCTGGTCTTCCGCTCGCGCTCACCCTTCCATTTCCCCGGCCGGCCGATCGCGCGCCTCCGCGCCCACGCGGCGGAGTGGATCGCCGCGGGCGGCGATCTCGAGGGCGCCCCGCTGTTCCTGTCCCACGCCGGGCCCGGCCAGGGCGGGGTGTGGCTCAGCCCGATCTCGGGGATCTGAGCCGTGGCGGGGGATCGGTGGTCGCACGACGTGAAATGGAAGGTGATGGGCTCCTGAGGATCGGTGAGGCGCCGCCGAACGCCGTTGACGTCCGGGGGTGGGATGGTCGACCTTGCGGCGGGGCGGCGGGAGTATTGCGAGGAGGAGAGATGGCGGAGCGTGGGAGCGTGGGTCGCCTGGGCTGGGGCGATCTCGGCACCGGGGATCTCGCGGAGGCCGTGGCCGCGCCGGAGGGGCGGGTCATCACCGCCGGCAGCGGCGGGGTGATGGTCTGGGATCCGGCGCTCCCGCGCATCGAGCGCGTCCTCCGCACGGAGCCGGCGTGGTGCCTCTCGCTCCACGAGGGCGGCGAGCGGCTGGCGTCGGTCGGCCCCGAGGGCGAGGGGGAGGTCTGGGATGTCCGGCAATGGACGCGCCTCGCGGGCTTCGAGACCGGGGGGAGCGCCCCGCAGGCGCTGGCCTGGTACGGCGACGATCTGGTGATCGCATGGGAGGAGTCGGTGACGCGCCACGACGCGACGAGCGGCGCGGAGCGGGCGCGCCACGGGATCGCAGGCGTCCATGAGGTCGCCGGGAGCGGCGGGTCGCTGGTCGTGGCGGGCGCGGGGGGCGCGCGCCTGTTCCGCGGGAGCGCGTCGGTCCAGGTCGGGCCGGAGCGCGAGGCCACCGCGCTGGGCTTCAGCCCGAACGGCGAGCATTTCGCCGTGGCCTTCGGGCGCGATCTCCGGATCTTCACCCGCGACCAGGCCGCCCCGGCGGCGAACGTCGAGTTTCCCGCGGACGTGCGGGCGCTGCACCTCGGCGACGACGGCGTGGTGATCGCGGCGCTCCGGAAGGGCGGCTGGAGTCGCTGGGCGCCGGGCCAGCCCCCCGCGCCGTTCTCGCTGCGCGGCGGGTTCCTGCCGGGGGCCACCTGGTACGTGGTCCACCCGGGGTTCTCGAGCGACGGTCGCCTGCTCCTGGTCAGCGGATATCACGGGCGCGTCGAGGTCTTCGATCTCGCGACCGGCGAGCGGACCGGCGCCTGCGAGCGGTTCGGGGAGGAGAGCTCCGTGGCCCACCTGTCCGAGCGCCGCGCGGCGCTGCTCGTGACCCGCTGGGACGGGCAGAACAGCCATCACTCCGTGCAGCTCTGGGACACGGTGGAGGGGCGCCCGCTCGCGCTGCTCCTCGACGAGGGACCCCCGATGCCCCTGGTCGCCGTGGATCCCCGGAGAGGGCGGGTGGTGGTCTGCGGCGAAGCGCTCCAGATCGTCGTCTACGACGCGGAGTCCGCCGAGCCCGTCCTGGAGGTGCCGCTCGTGGACGAGGAGGAGGACGCCGGGGGGCTGATCGTGATGGGGATCCGGCTGGACGAGGGAGGGGAGCGGGTATTCGTGGAGCTCGAGGAGGGGGAGATCGCGGTCGATCTGGCCACGGGCGAGATCACGCGGTAGCGCCCCTCTTCGCCTCCGCCACGATGCTCGCGAGCGCCTCGCGCACGCGCGCCTCCGGCGCCCAGCCGAATGCGTCGCGAAATGCCTGATCCGTGAGCACGCACGGGTATTTCACGAAATTCACGAGATAGTCGGGCAATCCCCCGAACACGCGCGCCGCGAACCGCAGCATGCTGCCCGGCACGGGCAGCGGGCGGGCCCCGGCGAGCTCGATCGCCCGGGTCCAGGGGAGCGCGGCGCTCCCCGCGATGTTGAAGACCCCGCGCGCGTGGCCGTCGAGCGCGGCGGCGACGGCGGCGGTGAGATCGTCCTCGTGCACGAACTGGGTCATCGGATCGAAGCCGAGCAGGTACGGCACGCGCGGGCGCCGGAGGATCTTGCTCATCGTGTTCTGGATCGTGGGGCCGATCACGTTCGTCGGCCGGAGCACCACGACGCGGGTCTCGGGGTGCCGCCAGATCCAGGTCGAGGCCATGTTGTCGAGCTGGATGGCGTCGGCGATCTCCGGGAACTCGTGGCCGGCGCGGAGCGGGTCGTCCTCGGAGATGGGGGTGTGGTTGCGCGGGTGGGCGCCGTAGATGTGGAACGTGGAGAGGACGACCAGCGCCTTCACCCCGTGCGCGAGGCACAGCGCCATGATCCGCTGCGAGCCGACGACGTTCAGGTCGAAGCGCATGTCGATCCGCTCGCTCAGGTTGCCGACGCGGCCGAGGTGCAGCACCGCCTCGACGGCGTGGCGCCGGAACACGTCCTCGATCGCCGTCTTGACGTAGCTCGCCCGGTACGTCGTGATGCCCGGCAGCGGCGCGGCCTCGCGGTAATCGACCCCCACCACGGCGCGCCCCTCGCCCTGGAGCCGCATCGCCACGCGCCGCGCGAGGCCGCCCGCGATCCCCGTCACCAGGATGGTCATCGCGCCCGCCCCCCGCTCACGAGAACCATCCTCTCCGGGCTTCGAGGCCCGCGTCGAGCATCTCGCGGATCCGCGCGCGCACCTGCTCCACCTTCGCGTCGATGACGGGGTCCTCGTCGTCGTATGCGCCGGTGAAGCGCATCGGCTCGCCGAACCACACGTGGAATTTCACGGGCAACGGGAAATAGGCCAGGAGGCCGAGCAGCGGCAGGAGGGGGCTGACCGGGAAATAGGGCATGCCGAGCAGGCGCGCCAGGGCGGCGGCGTTGTGGACGCTCGGGATCGACTCCTCGCTGCCCACCACCGCGATGGGGACGATGGGCGCGCTCGTCTGCAATGCGAGCCGCATGAAGCCGCGGCCGAACGGCTGGAGCTCGTAGCGGTGCTCGAACGTCTTGCCGCTGCCCTTCGCCCCCTCGGGGAAGACCAGGATGGCCTGATCGCTCTCCAGCAGGTTCCTGCAGTTGATGGGGTCGCCGAGCACGGCGCCCGCGCGGGCGAACGCCTCGTTGACCCAGGGGACGCCCGGGAACCAGCGCTCGACCATGGCGCGCACGAGCCGGGGGGGCTGTGCCCGCAGGAGGCAGGCGACGGCGATCACCACGCCGTCGAGCGGCAGCTGGCCCGCGTGGTTGGCCACGAGCAAGAGCCGCCCGGGCGGGAGGTGCTCGATGCCGTGCACCTCGGTGCGGAAATAGTCGAAGATGCGCCGCGCCAGCGCATACAGCGGGCGCGCCTCTTCAGGGTGGAAGCCCCAGGGGTCGAAGCCGAGCTCGTTCAGCCGGTTCGGCAGCGAGCCCAGGGCGCGGGCCACGTCGGGATCCGAGAGCACCTTCGCCATGCGCTGCCGAAGCTATCACATCCGGAGCATCGGGAGGTGATGACCTGATCATCGTGAATGGCCTCGTGTATGCCGACGCTGCCGAGGTGCTGGGGATCCCGATCTTCGAGGAGCTCGACGCGGAGCTCGCGCGGACGGAGGAACCGCCGGCCGCGACGGCGGCGACCGCAGCGACGAGCGCGCCGGCCCCGGGCGAGCGCCGGGTGGACGATCCTGGTCCGGTACCACGTGATGGACGAGGCGGCGGGCAGGGCGCCCCATGCGCGCTGGCAGAGCGAGTTCGCGGCGAGCCCGGAGGCGAGCGCCAGGTTCGACGGGCTCCTCGCGCACTATACGGCCTGGCTGCGCACGCGGCGGGGGTGGTGAGCCGCTGTGCGTGGGCGACGCCTCCAACCTGGTGGGGTCCCCCCGTGGGAGCTGCAGGGCCCGGATCCATCCACACCGCCGGGCCTTCCGGCCCTCTCACTGCTCCGGTATGCTCGCCTCGCCTGCCCCCGATCCCCCCTCGATCCGCCACAGGAGTCGCGATGCTCCGAAACACGCTGAAGCTCACCGATGGGTACCCGGACGTCTCTCCTTACCTGAGCTCCGACGTGAAGGAGCTCCAGCGCGAGCTCCAGCGCTGGGGCTTCGCCGTCAAGCCCGACGGCCGCTTCGGCCCCTCCACGCAGTTCGCCGTCAAGACCTTCCAGCGCAGGCAGGGCCTCAGGGACGACGGCATCGTCGGACCGCGCACCTGGACGCTGCTCACCTCCAAGTCCGCCTCGCCCAGCGTCGGCACGGGCTTCTCCACCTCCACGCCCCCGCAGCAGGCGCCGGTCGTCAGCACGGGCGGGGACGGGAGCTTCTTCCCGCTGGCCCGCATCTTCTCCGAGAGCTGGGCCAAGCCGCCGGGCTCGTTCGGCGCGAACCGCGGCGCGCGCGCGCACGCCGGCTGCGACCTCTACGCGCCCCTCGGCACCTGGATCCACGCCATCACCGCCGGCGAGGTGCTCCTCGGCCCGTACTACTTCTACGCCGGGACGTTCGCGCTGGAGGTCCATCACGGCCACTTCATCGCGCGCTACGGCGAGATCCAGAAGGACACGCCGGTGCGCAAGGGCGACAAGGTCAAGGCCGGGCAGCGGATCGCGCGCGTCGGGCACCTCGTCAACATCAACGTGAAGAGCGACATGCTGCACCTCGAGCTCTACAAGGGCTCGGGCTCGGGCTCGCTCACCGTGAAGGGGAGCGCCAGCGCGAAGCGGGCCGACGGCGTGCCGTACCAGCGGCGGAGCGACCTCATGGATCCGACGCCCCACCTCGCGAACTGGCGGTACAACCTGCCGGTGGATTGAGCGGACCCCGCCGCCGGGGGCGCCCGACGAGGGTCGGCAATTCCCGATCCGACTCGGCCACGTGTATGCTCCGCGCCCATGGAGGTCGTCTCGCTCAGCCCGCTGCCCGTCGGCTCGGTCGCATGGCAGCCGCGACAGGGGACGTGGGTGCTCACCTTCGCCTGCAAGGCGACGTTCCGGCTCCTGCCGGGGCGCGCGGATCTCGCCGAGGAGCAGGAGCCGCTCTACCGCGAGGACCGGCACTGGAGCGACGATCCGGGCTGGAGCCTGTACGCGCCGAACGACCTCGCGCCAGCGCGCCGACGGGCCGACGTCGTGCTGGTCGGCGAGGCGTTCGCGCCGGCGGGCAAGCCCGCGCGCACGCTGATCACGCGCCTGCGCGTCGGTGAGATCGACAAGCGGGTCGAGGTCTGGGGCGACCGCTCGATGGGGCCGGACGGCGCGTTCTTCGAGGGCGCGCGGTTCACGCGGATGCCGCTGCTCTGGGAGCGCGCGGCGGGCGGGCCGGAGACCTCGAACCCGGTCGGCGTGCGGCTCGACGCACGCGACGCCTACGGGCGCCGCATCCTCCCGAACCTCGTGCCGCCGGGCGTCGCGGTCCGCAAGCTCGAGGAGGCGATCGAGCCGGCGGGCTTCGGGCCCATCTCGCCGTCGTGGCCCGCGCGGCAGGCGAAGCTCGGGCGGTACGCGGGCAGCTACGCGCCCGACGAGTGGGCGCGGCGGCCGCTGCCGCCCGGCATCGACGCGGCCTACTTCAGCGCGGCGCCCTGGGATCAGCAGGCCGAGAAGCTGCGCGAGGACGAGCGGCTCGTGCTGGATCACCTGCACCCCGACCACCCGCACCTCGCGACGCAGCTGCCGGGGCACCACCCGCGCGCGTTCGTGACGCGGCCCGGGCGGGGCGGGCAGCCCGTGCCGATGCAGATCGAGCTCCTCTGGATCCGCACCGACGTGGGCCTGTGCACCGTGACCTGGCGCGGGCAGGTGCGGCTCGATCGCGCGGACGAGGAGGGCCGGGTGCTCGTGGCCCTGGAGGAGGCGGGCCAGACGCTCGCGTGGGAGGACATCGTGGGCGGATCCGCCGCCGCGGCCGAGCCGACGCACGACGAGGAGCCGCCGTTCTCGTCGATGCCTGCGGAGCGCACGGGTCAGTACCGCCCGTTGATGCCCACGCTCTCCAACAGGGAGGACCCGGTCCTGCCCTTCTCCGCGCCGAAGGACACGGCCCTTCCATTCTCCGCCCCGACGACCGCCGCGGCGCCGCTCCGGCCCGAGGACCCGGCGCAGCGGCTCGCCGGGACGCCGTTCTCACCGGCCCCACCCCCGGTCGCGCCGCCGCCGATCGCGCCGCCGCCGATCGCGCCGCCGCCGGCCGCGCCGCCGCCGAGCGCGCCGCCGCCCGCGGCCGCGGCCCCGCCGCCCGTCGTACCGCCGCCGCGCCCCTCGTCCCCCGGGGTCAT
>CAYQYG010000421.1:0-8028 GCA_964421485.1 uncultured Polyangiaceae bacterium
TTCGAAATGGAGTCGGCCCCTCAATCGCGCACGGCCGCATTGCTCGATGCAGCGGTGAAATGGACTCGCGGGGTGCCCAGGGACGGAATCGAACCGCCGACACGGGGATTTTCAATCCCCTGCTCTACCAACTGAGCTACCTGGGCTCGGAGCTCACCTGCGCCGACCCTGGGAGGGGTCGGGCACGGGGCGGCTACGTTACGCGCCCGGCCCTCCATGTCAAGCACGCAACGACGCGCTGGATGAGCTTTGTGGGCTAGCGTTCAGGAGCTGTGCGATCGAGCAGCCGGATCGCTGCGGCGAGCCAGGAGGCCCGGAGGAACGCGGCGGCGGCGAGGCCCGCGTGGTGCACGACGAACGCGAGCGCGACGCGGCCGCCTGTCGAGACGCCGAGCGCGCCCGCGGCCCAACCCGCGCCGGCGATCGCAGCCAGGCCGAGCGAGGCCCGCCATGCGCACGCCCACACGGCGCCGGCCGGCGTCGCGCGCGCGACGGCGAGGGCGCGCACGGCCGCGGCATAGAAGCCGCGCTCCTCGTGCACCACCGCGATGCGGCCAAGGTCGTGCACGACGGCGACGGCGCCCGCCGCGAGCAGCGCGGCGAGGATCACGACCGCGCGGGCGACATCATCCGCGCGCCGGGAGAGCGCGAGCGCCGCCACGAGCTTCGAGCCGAGCAGCGTCAGAAGGCCGGCCGCCGCGACCTCCGCGAGCGCCGCCACGCCCCAGAGCATCACGAGCGGCCCGAGGGAGCGGGCGACGCGCGCGCCGACGAGCGCGGCCCCGAGCGGCCCAGGGCGGCCGAGCGCGACGAGGAGCGCGGCCAACGGGATGAGACCCAGCGCGGCCGCGATCAGCGCGCCCGCGCCGATCTGAGCCGCGAGCGCCGGCGCCGCGATCCGGGCGAGGCGCGCGATCTCGAGCAGCATGAGCGCCCCCGGCTCGAAGAGGACGGCGTCGCCCGCCGGATACGCGCCCACGGCCTCGCCCACGAGCGCGGTGACCGGTGCCGCGATGAGGAGCGCCGCGACCGCGCGATACGCGAAGTACAGCGCGACCGCGCCGGGCCGCCGCCACGCGGCGGGGCGCCACCGTGCTCTTTCTCCGGTCTCCGGTTCCGTTTCCGCGCCCGCGCCCGTTTCCGTTTCCGCGCCCGCTTCCGTTTCCGTTTCCGCGCCCGCTTCCGTTTCCGTTTCCGCGACCGCTTCCGTTTCCGTTTCCGCGACCGCGCCCGGTTCCGCTTCCGCGACCGCGCCCGGTTCCGCTTCCGCGCCCGCTTCCGCGCCCGCGCCCGCTTCCGTGCCCGCGTCCTCGCCCGGCCCGCTCACGGCGTCACGACCCACAGCGCAGCGCCTGCGGCGAAGCTCGCGAGATCGAGCACGCGGGGGGCGAAGCGCTCGACCCGGAAACGGCGCGCGTTGTTGGTGAGGTCCTGATCCAGCAGCACGCGTTGCTCTGGATCGATCACCGCCCCTACCAGCGGCGAGTCACCCTCGTAGGGGATCCGCGCCGCGGTCTCCCGCGCATCCCAGCGGACGCGCTGCGAGGAGCCGTCCGCGGCGCGGAGCTCGACCTCCACCGGCAGCACCAGCGTGCCCCGGCGGCGCACCAGCGCGTAGCCGCGGTGTGCCGCGCCGGCGTCGCCGCCCTCGCGCTCCACCCCGTCGATCGCGTAGTCGACCCACGCGCGCTCGAACAGGCCGGCGCGCAGCGCCTCGGCGGCGCCCTCGCCGGCGTCCTCGCGGACCGCGGCGAGCAGCGCCTCCGGGCCGGGGTGGCGGAAGCGATTCTCGCGCGCGTAGCGGCCGATCGCGCCGCGGATCACGCCGCCGCCGTACACGCCGGAGAGGGTCTCCAGCAGCATCGCCGTGCGCGAGTAGACGAGCGCTCCGTAGTCGCGGCCGGAGAGGAAAGCGGACGCGGGCTGCGCGATCGGAGCGTTCTGGCCGCCGAGCAGGGCGATGGCGCGCTTGAGCGCGGCGGTGTCGAGCGTCAGCCCGAGCGCGCCGAACGCGGAGCTCGGGCCGTGGAGCGCCCGCATGGCCTCGATCTCGGCGTACGAGGTCAGGCCCTCGTCGAGGAAGGGGTAGCGGTGCTCGTCGGTCGCGACCAGGCCGTAGAACCACTGGTGCGCGAGCTCGTGGATCGTCACCGTCTCGGCGAAGCGCACGCCGGTGTACGGCAGGTACCACGCGCCGCCCGTGGTGATCAGCGTCGGGTACTCCATGCCGCCGGCCTCCTCGGCGCCCTCGGGCGGATGCACGATCGTCAGCGTGCCGTACGGGTAACGCCCGAACGCGTCGCCGAAGAACGACAGGCCGAAGCGGGCCGAGGCGATCTCGAGCTCCGCGGCGCGCTCGCTCCCGGGCGGGAAGAGGCAGCGGATCGCGATCCCGTCCGCAGTGGTCTCGCGCCGCTCGCGGAAGGCGTCCCACGCGGCGAACGCGAAGTCGTGCACGCCCTCCTGCACGAACCGGCGCTCCACCCGGCCGCCGGCGCGCGCCTCCCGCTCGAGCCGCCCCGTGGCGCCGACCTCGTAGCCCTCGGGCACGTCCACCGTCACGTCGTAGTCGCCGAAGTCCGCGTAGAACTCCGAGAGGCGGTGGAACGCGAAGTGCGCCCAGCGGCCGTCCGGCTCGAGGCGCGCGAGCTTCGGGAACCACTGGCCGACCATGTGGAAGCGGCCGAGGTGGCCGGTGCGGAGCGAGATCGACGGCAGGCGCGACTCCCAGGCGAGCTCGACGGTGATCCCCTCGCCCGGCTCCACCGCGCGCGGCAGCTCGACGCGGATGTCGGTCTCGTCGTCCGGATCTCCGGGCGTCGTCGGCCGCCCCGCGGGCCAGACGTCCACGCCGCTCATCTCGCGGACGGCGAAGCGCTTCACGTCGATCCCCCCGAGCGCGCTGACCCGCTCGTCGCCGCGGAAATCCGCCATCGGCGTCCGGAGGAACAGGGACTTCCTGCTCTTGAACCCGTTCAGGTAGAGGTGGACGTAGAGCTCGCGCTGCGGGACACGCGAGGCGTTCTTCCACCGGAGCGTCCCCTCGCCGACGACCGTGTGCTTCTCCGGATCGAGCGTCGCGCGCAGCGAGTAGCTCGCGACCGCCTCGGGACGATCGAGCACGACGGGCGCGGGCGCGGTGGCGGACGCGGCGGCGGGCCCGGGCGCGGTGGCGGACGCGGTGGCGGACGCGGCGACGGGCGCGGCGACGGGCGCGGGCGCGGTGGCGGACGCGATCGGCGCGGCCGCGCGGCCGGCGAGCCACGCCATGAGGACGCCGGCGGCGATCTGGAGCAGCGCGGTGCGCACGGCGCAACACCCTAGCAGGAGCCGGGGCCCGGGGTGCAGCCCGGGCGCGGCTCAGCGCGGCGAGCAGCGGATCACGTCGGCCTGGACGAGCTCATACAGGATGCGCAGCGCCTCGAGCTCGGCCATGCCCGAGACGTCGAGGATCTCGTCGACGGAGCTGTAGCCGTCGATGCACGAGAGGAGGAAGCCCGCGCGGTGATCGAGGCTCAGCGAGCGCATCTCCTCCTTGGAGATGACCACGCGGAGCACCTGCGCGCCGTCGCCGATGCGGGCCTTGTACATCTGGCGCAGCATCTCGTTGCAGCTCTCGGCGTAGCTCCGCGCGGCCTCGTCCCCGGGCTCCTCGTCGAGCAGCGCCTCGGCGAGCACCAGCGCGCCGCTGTAGTCGCCGGCGTCGAAGCGGAGCCGGATCTTCGCGTGCCGGCCGGTGCTCGCCGGCGGCTGGTCCGGGCGCGCGTCCATCGCCGGGCTCGGGAGCGTGCGCAGCACCGCCGGGCGCGCCGGGCCCGCCGGCGGCGGCGCGCTCGTCCCGTACACGTCGAGCTCAGGCTCGTCGTCCACGAGCCCGTAGCGGAGCGTGCCCGGCGGCGGCGTGGCCGGCGGCGGCTCCTCGACCGCGAGGTCCGGCACCTCGAAGCCGAGATCCAGGCGGAAGTCGATGCTGGGCTCCTCGGCGCTCGGGGCGGACGCACGCGGGGCGGGGCGGGGCGCCGCGGCGGGACGGGGGACCGCGGCCGGCGGACGGGGCACCGCGGCCGGCGGGCGTGGGACCGCCGCGGCCCCGCCTGGGCGCGGCGCCGGGCTCGGGTGCGGGCTGTCGATCTCGTCGAGCGCGTCGATCTTCGCCGGGAGGGGCGGAGGAGGCTCGATCGACAGCTCCTCGCTGAGGTCGTCGAGCGAGATCTCCGCGGACGCGACCGTCGCGACGCCGAAATCGAGGCCCGGCGCGGACAGGACGCCCGGCTCGTCGCAGTCGAGCCCCACCTGCTGCTCCGAGAGGAGCGCGCCGAGCGTGCCCTCGAAATCATCGGCGACCTGCGGCGCCTTCCACGGGATGGCGGCGCGCGGCACGCTCGGGATCTCCTGGCTGGAGCGCGAGCGGACCTCCATCATCCTCGCGACGTACTCGTCCTCCGGCACCGGCGGCGGCACGGTGATCTTGCTGTCGGTCCCCTGATCGCCGCCCTGATCCGGCGGCTGCCCCGCGGGCGCCTCGTCCATCTTGAAGCCGGCGCGCGCGAAGAGCTCCCGCGAGTCGACCCTGCGGGTCGAGTCCGGGTCCTCCGCGCCCTCCTCGTCGTCCCACGCGGAGTCGAGCGGTTCGTCAGGCGGGGACGCCATCGTGCTCCCTCATCGCCGCACCGTCACCCCTGCGGCCTCGCCACCACGCCCTTGAACATCCGGTGGGTGCGCGAGAGCGCGTCGATCTGCTCCTTGACCGCCGCCGCGTCGCGCCGGCTGATCGCCTGCCGCGCCCGCTCCACGATGCCCCGGGCCTTGCCGATGGCGTCGCGGCCGAAGTCGCTGGACGCGACGATCTGCTCCACCTGCGGGAACATGCGCTCTATCTCGGCGATGAGCTTCTCCGCCTCCTGCCGCGTCCCCTCGAACTGATCGCTCGCGCGCCGATCGACGAGGTACTCCTTCGCCGCCTCCATCATCTCGCCGACCTCCTCCTTGGTGAGGCCGCTCGATGCCGTGACCTGGATCGACTGGAGCTGGCCCGTCTCGAGGTCCTTCGCGCTGACCGAGACGATGCCGTCGCTGTTGATCTCGAAGGTCACCTCGATCTCGACCTGGCCCTTCGGCGCGCGGCGCAGGCCGGTCAGGATGAACTCGCCGAGCAGCTCGTTCTCGGTGGCCTTCTGGTGCTCGCCCTGCATGACCAGGATCTTCACCGCGGTCTGGTTGTCGCGGCTCGTGGTGAAGATCTTCGAGCGGCTCGTCGGCACGGTGGTGTTCTGCGGGATGAGCTCCTCGAAGTTCGAGCCGAAGGTCATGATCCCGAGCGCGTGCGGCGTGACGTCGAGCAGGATCATCTGCTTCGTCTCGTCCACGAGGGCCGCGCCCTGCACCGCCGCGCCGAGCGCGACCACCTCGTCCGGGTGCACGCCCTTGCACGGCTCTCGCTCGAAGAAGTCGTGCACGGCCGACTGCACGCGCGGCATGCGCGTCATGCCGCCGACGAGGATCACCTCCTCTATCTCGTCGCGCTCGAGCCGCGCGTCCTCGAGGGTCTGGCTGCAGATCTCGATGCACCGCTCCACGAGGTCCTCGCAGAGCTGCTCGAGCGTGGCCCGCGAGAGCGTCCGCTGGAGGTGCAGCGCCTCGTTGCGCGCGTTGGAGATGATGAACGGCAGGTTGATCTCGGTCTCCATGACGCTCGACAGCTCGCACTTGGCCTTCTCGGCCGCGTCCTTGAGCCGCTGCAGCGCCATCCGGTCCTGCCGGAGGTCGACGTCGAACTGCTCCTTGAAGCCCTGCACGAGCCAGTCGATGACGCGCGCGTCGAAGTCCTCGCCGCCGAGGAAGGTGTCGCCGGCGGTCGCGATGACCTTGAAGACGCCGCCGGCGCCGATCTCCAGGACCGAGATGTCGAAGGTGCCGCCGCCGAGATCGAAGACGGCGATCGTCTTCTCGAACTGCTTGCCGAAGCCGTACGCCAGCGCCGCGGCCGTCGGCTCGTTGACGATGCGGATGACGTCGAGCCCGGCGATCGTGCCGGCGTCCTTGGTGGCCTGCCGCTGGTTGTCGTTGAAGTAGGCCGGGACCGTGATGACGGCCTTGGAGACGGGCTCGTTCAGGTAGTCCTCGGCGAAGAGCTTCATCTCCTGGAGGACCATCGCGCTGATCTCGGACACCGAGTAGGTCTTGTCGCGGAGGTGGATCCGGACGTCGCCGTGCGGGCCCTCGACGATCTTGTACGAGGCCGTCAGGATCGCGTTCTTGACCTGCGGCGAGGACCACTTGCGACCGATGAGGCGCTTCGCCGCGTAGACGGTGTTCTCCGCGTTGGTGATGGCCTGCCGCTTGGCGATGTGGCCGACCAGGCGCTTCCCTGCCTCGGTGATGGCGACCATGGAGGGCGTCGTCTTGTACCCGCCGCGGTTCGGGATGACCGTCGGGACGCCCTCCTCGACGATGGCGACGCACGAGTTCGTGGTGCCGAGGTCGATGCCGATGACGCGCTCCATGAATATCGATGCTCCTGTCGTGCCCGCGCGACCTCTGGGGCCGGCGGAGCGACCATCCTAGAACGTCCGCGGGGCCGCGCCCCAACCCTTCTTCGCCGGACCGCCCTGCTCCGGGGCCGGGGCCCCGCCATCAGAGCGCACCCCCGCGCCGCTACACCAGCTTTCCATGCCTCGCCTGCTCGCGCGCCTGCGCGACGAGCTCCTTCATCTTGGCGTCGCTCCGCGCGAGCTCGGCGGCGCGCGCGATCTCGCCGTTCGCGCTCTTCGCCAGGCCGGCCGCGGAGTACGCGCGCGCGAGCGTGAGCCGGTAGAGGGGCGCGTCGGGCGCGAGCTCGACGGCGCGGCGGGCCAGCTCCACGGCGCGCCGCACGTTGCCGTTGGCCTTCAGGATGGCGAACGCGGCGCGCTCGTGCGGGCTGGCCTCGTCGGGGCGCCCGGCGCAGACCTTGGAGTAGCTGATCGCCGCGTCCTCCCAGCGCTCGTGGTTCTCCTCGTACTGGGCCTGCTTGAGGTAGCCCTCGGCCAGCGCGACCGCAGCGAGGTGCTGCGTCTCCGCGCACACCCGCTGGAGCTCCTCGCTCTCCGGATCGAGCGACGCCGCGATCCGGTAGGCGTTCGCGGCGCTCGCGTAGTCCTTGCGGTCGAGCGCGTTGCGGCCGACGGCGACGTACCGCTCGACCTGGACCCGGCGCGCCTCGTCGCGGGCCGCCTCGTACCGGCTCTTGAGCTGCTCCGCGGCCCTCACGGACTCCGGCGACGGACCCGAGCTGTCCGGTCCGTTGCCCGCCGACGAGGAGGGGATCGTCACGGCGGGCATGGTCATCGAGGACGGGCGGCGGAGGCCGCCGCTCAGCTTCTTGGCCAGGAGCTCGCGCCGGTCCTGGATGGTGACCGCCGGGACCGTGGGCGAGCTCGGCGCCTTGCCCGCCGCGGCCCCGGCGACCGGCGGGCGCGCGTCCGCCCTGGGCTCGGGGCGCAGGGCGCCCTCAGGCGATCCGGAGCCCCGAGCCCCGGGCCCTGGGTTGTCGCCCACCATCGCGCGCACCGACGCGTCGAGCTCCGAGGCGATGCTGTCGATGTCGCGCGAGGTCTGCTCGATCAGCGCCGACATCGAGCGGTTCTGGCGGGTCTGCTCGATGTACTCGTCGTACTCCGCGCGCCGCTGCTTGGAGGTGAGCACGTCGTGCGCGAGCGTGATGCGGCTGAAGATCGCCTCGATCTTCGCCTTGTACGATCCGAGCTGCTTGCGGAAGTAGGTGTCCGGGTGGAACTCCGGCGCGAGCGCGTAATAGGCGCTCTTGATCTGCTTCTTCTCGGCCTCCTCGGTGACGCCGAGCAGCTCGTAGTAGCTCACCTCGTCGAGCCGGGAGAAGAGGTCCAGGATGCGCTGCCTCTTCTCCGGCGCGAGCTCGACGGGCTCGTCGAGCACCGCGGGGTCGTACCGAAGCGCCGCGTCGGCGGGGCGCGCGGGTGACGGCGCCGCCGGCGCGGGCGCAGGCGCAGGGCGCGCGGCCGACGCCGCAGG
>CAYQYG010000422.1:0-7988 GCA_964421485.1 uncultured Polyangiaceae bacterium
TACGGCTGCGGGCGCGGCTACAGCTGCAGGCGCGGGCGCGGGCGCGGCTGCGGGCGCGGGCGCGGGCGCGGCTGCGGGCGCGGGCTCGGCTACGGCTGCGGGCGCGGCTACAGCTGCAGGCGCGGGCTCGGCTACAGCTGCGGGCGCGGGCGTCTCGATTGCGGGTGCCGGCGCCTCGACCTGCGCAGCAGCCGCCGCCGGCGCCTCGACCGGCGCGGCGGTCAACGCCGGACGTACGGCCTCCGGCTCGGCGCCTTCGCCTCTGTCGGCCGCATCGGGCGCGGACTCGGCCGCGGCGAGCTTCTCATCGGCCTCCTCCTCGTGGGGGCGCCCGGCCCTCGGGCGGAGGAGGCTGCGATTTCGGTTGCCGGCGCGGAGCGATCCGCGAAGTCGCTTCGACATGATCTCGAACCATCCTCCGTGAGCGTTAGCCCCTTGACGACGCGGGCTGCCCGGGTGGGAGCCGTATTCATGATCCGCGCCGGAGCCGATCTCCAGCGCGGGAAGCGATCTCCTCGGCGGATTCCCGGCAATGTGCCGGATCGTGCCGCTGGGAGTCCCGACGACCGTCCGACTGGTCGCACGACCGCCGGGGCCCTCGCGCGGCCAGGACGCCCATGAGAGCACGAATCCGGGCCCCACCGGAAGCCGCCGGCATGCACCACGGATCGCCGAGCCCTGCCACCATCATGCGTGAATGGCCGGCGAGCGCCCGGATCATCACGAAATCGTACAGTGAGCCGGGAGCGCCGCGCCCTTCCCGGAAGGAGCGCGGCCGGCCCCTCAACCGCCCGGACCGAGCTTCACCGGCCGGCCCGCGACCGGCGTCGTGCGGACCAGGACCAGCGTGTCGATCTTCTTCTTCTCGTCGGACTTCAGCACCGTGCCGGCCAGGTTATAGGCCATCTCCCAGGGGAGCTCCTCGTCGGCGGAGAAGAACACGACGGACGCGCTGCAGGCGGCGATCTCCTTGGTGAGCTGCTCGCCCGTCTGCGACAGGTCGGGGCCGGCGAGGCCCTTGCGCTGGCGCTTGCCGAGGCCGCCCTTGAACGGCCAGATGGCCGTCGAGAGGTCCTTCATCACCATCGTCGACACGGCGCAGGCCGCGGGGCTCGAGATGCGGCCCTCGGGCACGACCACGATCTCCTTCGGCAGATCGTCGCGGCCGTCGGTCTTGAGGGTGACCTTGGGCGCGCCCGCCACGCCGAGCTCGGTGACGACGGCGGCGACGTCCGGGGTCTTCGCCTTCTTGTCGACGAGCAGCGTGACCGGGCTGTTGTTGATCGGCAGCTCCTTGACGATCTTGGCGAGCTTGTCCGCGGCGTCCTGCGCCTTCATGTCCACGCGCCGCCCGCCGAGGTACGGGCCCATGGTGTCCACGAGCAGCTCGGGCATGCCCTTGGGCTTCGGGGGCTCGGCCGGCGCGGCCGGCGCGGCGCTCTGGGTCGCGCTCGCGCTGGGCGCGCCGGCGGTGGGCTTCGGATCGTCGCACGCAGCGGCCAGCGCGGCGATCGACAGACAGGCGGCGATGCGGATCGAGGTGCGGCGCAGGGTCCCGGCGTCCATGGCGCGGGAGTCTACCCGAACCAGCGCGGCGGGATGCAATCCTGGACTGGAGCAGGGAGGAAAGGTCCGCGGCGAGCCGGACCGCTCAGCGGAAGTCGTCGCAGGTCGTGGAGCTGAACTCCAGGGTGTACGTCGAGGCGCACAGGGTGCCCGTCGAGCCCTGCACGCAGAAGCCGCCGGAGCAGTCGTCGTCGACCGTGCACGGATCGCCGTTGCCGGACTGAGCGGTGCAGACGCCGTCCACGGACGCGGAGCACTTGAAGCCGTCCGCGCAGGGCGCCGCGTCCGAGCAGGTCTCGCCCGCGCCGGGCTGCACGGTGCAGAAGTCGCCCGCGTCGGCGTTGCAGTAGAGGCCCTCCATGCAGACATCGGCGGGCGAGTCGCACTTCTCTCCGCCGGCCGCCGAGACGGGCTCGACGCAGGTCCCGGCGGTCTGGCCCGGCTTGATCACGCAGCGCAGGCCCGAGGGGGTGTCGCAGTCGGCGTTCGCGGTGCACGACGAGCCGCTGGCGCCGTCGGCGAAGAAGACCTCCACGCACGCCTCGTCCGAGGCCTCGATCTCCGCGCGGCTCAGCTTCGCGTCCTCCAGCGCCGCCTTGCGCGCGTCGAGGCAGCCCTGCGCGGCGGCCGGGTTGTACTTGAGGTTCCGCGGGTTGCACGCCGTCATGCGCGCGTCGACGCACTTCGGGCGATCGTCCTCGATCGACGCCTCGTCGGAGCCCAGGCAGGCCATCACGACGTCATCGCTGCACTCCACGCCGGCGAGCGCCGTGCAGAAGGAGATCTCCGTCGGGTACGGGTAGTTCGGGCCGCTCGGCGCTTCCTCCTCCGTGACCACGCAGCCGCTGCCTGCGGTCAGGGAGGCCAGGAGCGCCGCCCAGGTCCCTGCCATCAAGAAATTACGAAAGCTCATCGTCCGCTCCTCCGGTGTCCACCGCGGGCGCTGCGCCTCGCCGCCTGATCTGGCCGGCCGCGCCGCCGCTCGCCGAGGATACCCCAGATGCCCGGCGGCATTGTACGCCCGCGAGCGCGGCGCGGCTTCCCTTGCCGGGCGCAGCGCGGCGGAGCCTCGAGCGTCGACCCCGGTCCTCGCGCGTGCGAGAGTCCCGCCGTGGGCTCCCCCCTCGTCGACCGGCTCCTCTCCGTGGCCTCGACCTCCCGGGCCATCATCCAGGACGACTCCGTCCAGCGACCCTACGCGGACGTCCTTGGCCGGGCCCTCCGGGTCCGCGGCGCGCTCTGCGCCGGCGCGGCCTCGCTCGACGGCGAGCGCGTCGCCTTGCTCGCCTCGCCGGGCGCGCCCTGGATCGAGGCGTTCCTGGGCGTCGTGCTCGCGGGCGGGGTCGCGCTGCCGCTCTCGCCGCTCTATCCGCCGTCGGAGCTCGCGTGGTTCCTGGCGGACGCCGGGGCGCGGCGGCTGCTCGTGTCCGGCGACCTCGCCGGGCTGGCCGCGCCGCTCGCGGCGGGTCGCGAGATCCTGCGCGTCGAGGAGCTCGGCGACCGGGCGGCGAGCAGGGAGTCGGCGGCGGCCGACCTCGACGCGGACGCGACGGCGGTCCTGCTCTACACGAGCGGGACCACGGGCCGGCCCAAGGGGGCGCGGCTCACGCACCGGAACCTGGCCACGCAGGCGGCGCTGCTGCGCGACGCCTGGGCCGTCACCGAGGGCGACGCGCTGCTGCACGCGCTGCCGCTCCACCACCTGCACGGCCTCGGGATCTCGCTGCTCACGGCGCTCACGGCCGGGAGCTCCGTGCGCATGCTGCCCCGCTTCGACGCGGCCCGCGTCGCCGCGGAGATCGCGCGCGGCGCCGCGACGACGCTCATGGCCGTGCCGACGATGTACCAGCGGCTCTTCGAGCACGTCGACCGGGCCCCCGGCCGCGCCGCGTTCGAGGCCGGCGCGCGGGCGCTCCGCCTGGCCACGAGCGGCTCGGCCGCGCTGCCGGTCACGCTCGCCGAGCGGTGGCGCGACCTGACCGGCGCGATCCCGCTCGAGCGCTTCGGCATGACCGAGATCGGCGTGGGCATGAGCAACCCGCTCGACCGCTCGGCGCGGCGCGCGGGCTGGGTCGGCCCGCCGCTGCCGACGGTGGAGGCGCGCATCGTCGGCGAGGCCGGCGAGGAGGCCGCGCGCGGCCCCGGCGAGCTCTGGATCCGCGGCCCGAGCGTCTTCCCCGGCTACCACGGCCGCGACGAGGCCACGGCCGCCGCCTTCAAGGACGGCTGGTTCCGCACCGGCGACGTCGCCGAGCGCGCGGAGGACGGCTACGTCCGCCTGCTCGGCCGGACCTCGGTCGACATCCTGAAGAGCGGCGGTTACAAGCTCTCCGCGCTCGAGATCGAGGAGGCCCTGCGCGAGCACGCCGCGATCGCCGAGGTCGCCGTGGTCGGCGTGCCCGACGAGGCGTGGGGCGACCGGGTCGTCGCGGTCGTGGTGCCCGCGCCCGGCCGCGAGGCGGAGTGCGCGACCGGGCCGCTCCGCGCGTGGGCCAAGGAGCGGCTCGCGGCCTACAAGGCGCCGCGCGAGGTGATCGCCGTCCCGAGCCTGCCGCGCAACGCGATCGGCAAGGTGGTGAAGCCCGATCTGGTCCAGGCCATCGTCCGGGGAACGCTGCGCAAATCACCGCACGCTTGACCCTCGGGCGTGGCCCTGCCTAGTCGGGACGCATGCAACCCGCCCACGGCATGGTCCCCGCCCCGCAGCAAGGCCTCGCTGCCGGACCGTTCGCGCACCCGATGTACACGATCAAGCGGCCCTTCTGGTCGCTGCTCGGCCGCAAGTTCCACGTCTACGCGCCCGACGGCTCGCTCGTCTGCTTCGTGAAGCACCCGCTGCTCAAGCTCCGGCAGGAGTTCACGCTGTTCACCGACGAGTCGGAGTCGTCGCCGCTGCTCACCATCCGGTCGCGCCAGATCGTCGCCCTGAACCGCTGCTACGACGTCTTCGATGCGCGCACCGGCGAGAAGGTCGGCACGATCCGCTCGCGCGGCCTGAAGTCGATCCTGCGCGACACGTGGGACATCCTCGACCCCTCGGATCAACCCGTCGGCCTCGTGCAGGAGGACGGCGCGGCGCTGCTCCGCCGCTTCTTCCCGATCCTCACCGGCAAGTGGCACATCGAGCTCTACCAGCAGGAGGTCGCGAAGATCCGGCAGGTGTTCCGCTTCTTCGTGAAGGAGTTCACCCTGGATCTCTCGATGAACCAGGGCCGGATCGACGCCCGCTTCGCGATGGCCTGCGCGCTGCTCGCCCTGATGGCCGAGTCGCAGCGCGAGGCCGCGAGCTAGGTCTCGACGAGGGGGCTCGCGCTCCGCGCGCGGG
This sequence comes from uncultured Polyangiaceae bacterium, assembly GCA_964421485.1. Classification (GTDB taxonomy): domain Bacteria; phylum Myxococcota_A; class Polyangia; order Polyangiales; family Polyangiaceae; genus CAYQYG01. The sequence goes on from CAYQYG010000422.1 coordinate 4,892, forward strand.
CCCCCTCCGTGGAGACTACGGCGCCGGCGGATAAGGCGGGCCGTAGGAGCCGTTCGGCTGGCCGAAGAGCGGCGTCTTGCTGTTCGGGTTCTGGTAGAGCGGCTGGACCACGCAGGTCTTCGCCCCGCACGCGCCCTCCGTGAACGCCACGTCGGCCACGAGCCACAGCATCGTGCTGCTGCCCGACGCCGGGAACGTCACCGGCGACTCCGGATCGTTGTAGCCGCTCGCGCCGAGGTCCGCGCCGAGCGCGCCGTCGCAGTAGATCTTCACGCGCGGGTGCACATCGTACGAGTAGCCGTGGCTGGAGTAGTAGTGGACCGCGATCCGGAACCACTCCCCCGTCGGCGGGTAGTCGACGTTGATGTTCTCCGGCGCGCAGAAATCGTAGCTGTTCGGATCCGACACGCCCGGCGAGCAGGTGATGTTGTCGATGTCGAGCCGCGGGCTGTGGCAGCCCTGGCCGTAGCTCTGCCACTGCTGCCCCGCGCCGCGCGGCGCGTAGTAGCAGGTGTTCTTCTCCGGCACGGGATCGAGGTACCAGTTGACCGGATCCGGCGGCACGTTGTTGTCGGGGAACCAGTGCGGCGCGTTGAAGCCGCCGAACTGGAACGAGCTGATCGTGCAGTTGCCGTAGCCGCAGTCCTGCTCCGCTCCGCTCGTGGCCCAGTTCAGCGTGTCGTTCGGCTTGTGGAGGTGCAGGTCGAGATCGACGCCCGTGCCGCCGAGGTTGTGCTCCCACTCGAGCTCGACGCGGAGGCCCTTCGCGCCGACGAAGAGCGGATAGGTGCACGAGTCGGTGCCGCCGCCGGCCAGGCCCTTCGTGTACGTCACCGTGTACTCGCCCGACTGGAGCGGCTTGAAATCATCCGGCGGCGCAGAGCCGGAGACGCCCGGGCACGGGTTCACACCGGCCGGGCAGGCGACGGTCCACACCTCGGTGCCGGGGACCGCGTTCTGGCTGAACTGGCCGGTGCCGTCCTTCAGGTTCACGTCCTGGAAGGGCACCGCCGTGATCGCGTGGCAGTTCGTGATGTCCTCCGAGAAGCAGCCCTCGGTGGCGTGCTGGCCGCCGAGGCACGGGCCCCAGTTGCCGTTCTCGTCGCACTTCTCGGTGCCGTCGTAGCAGCCGGGGCTGCCGTGGTACGAGGGGTCGCCCTTGAAGCAGGCGTGCGCCTGGCCGGCGGTGCAGGTGCAGATCTCGTCGACGATGCCGTCGCAGTCGTCGTCCAGGCCGAGGTGGTCGGTGTCGCAGAGCTCCTCGGGGCCGCACGCGGTGCCGCAGGGGTTCTGCGGCACGTCGGGGGCCACGTCCCCGCCGGCGTCGGGGACCACCAGGCCGCCGCCCGAGCCGCCGGTGCCCGTGTGGCCAGCGCCACCTGCGCCGCCGGCGCCCGTCGACGTGGACCCGCCGCCTCCAAATTCGTTGTGCTCGCCGGAGGCGCTGCAGCCGACCGCCACGGCGGAGCCGACGGCGGCGGCGGAAAGGACGGCGATGATCGCTGTTTGAAGGTGGCGACGGCGCATGAGACCTCCGGACGGTTCGAAACGAGAAAGGAAGGAGCGCGCCTGCGGTAGAGGCAGAGCGCGGCTCGACGGGAGGGACCTCGTCGTGAAGGGGTTCGGGGCGCAGGGCGCCGGAGGCGACCGGAGCCCCGAGTGTCGACGGGCTGCGCGGCGCCTGGGGCGGGCGTCGCGAGGATATCAAATCGCACGCTGCGGCTGCAACACGGCGCGCTCCCCTGGCGCGGCGGGGCGTCGCGAGCGGCGCGCCGGCGCCGTTCAGCTGCGGCGGGGGGCGAGGAGGCCGAGGCGCCCAAGGAGGCGCCCGACGGATCGGAACGCGTCGGCGCGCCCGAACTGGAGGAGGTGTCCGCCGGGGAAGACCTCGAGCGGGGCGCCGAAGTGCGCTGCGAGGCGGCGCGCGTGCTCGAGCGGCGTGATGCGGTCGGCCTCCGCGCCGACGACGAGCACGCGCTCGCGCTCGATCGCGGGCGGCCGCGCCGTGGGGCTCACGACGCGGTAGGCGGCCTCGATGGCCTCGTGCTGGAGGCGCTGCTCCTCCTCGGTGCCGACGAGCCGGCCGCCGGCGCGCGCGAAGTCCGCGATGGAGGCGAGCGGGATGATGGGGACCGTGAACGCGAGGCCGGGCTCGACGGTCGCGAGCAGCGCGCCGGTGTAGCCGCCGAGGCTCATGCCCAGGACGCCGGCGGCGGGCGCGCCGCGGCCGCGGAGGTGCGCGATGAGCGCGCGGGTGTCGTGCACGGCCTGGCGGAAGCCCTCGATCGTCACGCGCGGGTCGCTCGACGGGAAGACGGGCCGGCCGCCGCGCCGCGCTCGCACCGCGTGGAAGGGGAGGACGGGGAGCGCGACGTCGAGGCCCCGCTCGAAGAGCCACTGGATCGGCCAGACGCGCTCCTCCAGCGCCCAATGGCCGCAGCGGTACCCGTGCAGCAGGATCGCGACCGGGCGCGGGGCGCCGCGGTGCAGGAAGAGCCGCGCGGCCGCGGTCCGGTTCTCGCCGTGCGCGAGGTACCGCTCGGAGATCTGGGGGACGAAGGGGTCGTAGCGGCTCCGCCAGAAGGCGTCGACGACCTCGCCCCGCCCCGGGAGCGCGCGGACGGGCTGGAGGCGGGGGTCGATCGCCTCGGGAGCGGTGAAGAACGAGGCCGGCGCGGCGTAGTGCTCCGGTCGCTCGTACAGCGCACGGATCTCCTCGAGCGCGCGCATCCGGCCATCGTGGTCGAGCGCCTCGGCCCGCGCGCTGTCCTGCGAGGCGCCCCGCCTCGAGAACACGGCGGCCCCGACCGCTCGGTCGAAGTGCGACGCTGCGTGGCTCAGGACCCGGCGGATCATGGCTCCTGTCTGCGCGGCGGCGCGGCGGTGGCTCCGCGCGCCTGCGATCTCGGATCGCACCGGATCGCTGTCGATTGCAAGCTGCAAGACTGGAACCGCACGGGGCTCGCGTCTGCGGCGGATCGTGCGGCGGGCGGGCGTCACCGGGGTGCGCGGTCTGGGGAGGGGGGAGGAGGAGGAGGACTTCGGCGGCTCGTGGGAGATTTTTCGTGGGCCGGGGGGCGAGCGGGCCGCCGGGGGG
>CAYQYG010000423.1:0-7966 GCA_964421485.1 uncultured Polyangiaceae bacterium
AGCACTCTCCTCGCCGCGCCGCTCGCGCGCTGTCAGCGGCGGCCGTCCTCTCGCTCGGGAGATCGCTATGCGGTCGGGCGGAGCACGGCGCCCGAGAGCGGGCCGAGCGCGAGTGATGGGCCGGAGGTCGTCGCATTGCCGGCCGAGACGACAGGCACCCATCCCTCGGGCGCGCCGGAGCCGAGATCGATCGTGACGGGCTCGGCGCCGGCGTTGATCGCGACGAGCGCGACATCCGCACCGGCGGCGCGGCGATAGACGAGGAGCTGGCCCTCGGCGCGCCGCCAGGCGATGTCGCCGCGGGAGAGCGCGGGCGAGGCGCGGCGGGTCGCGATGAGGCGGCGGACCAGGGCGCGGACGGCCTCGTCGCGCCCCTCGGGCCGCCACGGCATGGGCAATCGATCATCCCATAGCTCCGGTTCGACATCCGGGGCTCCGGGTCGCCTATCGGCGCCCTGCGCTCCGGACCCCGGCTCGACATCCGGGGCTCCGGGTCGCCTATCGGCGCCCTGCGCTCCGGACCCCGCGACCGTCCCCGCGTGCAGGCCGACCTCCTCGCCATAGAGGAGCACGGGGACGCCGGGCGACGTGAAGAGCGCGAGGAGGCCCAGCGCGGCGCGCGCAGGCGCGTCGCCGGCGAGGCGCGCGATGGACACGAAGCGGGGGTGGTCGTGCGTGGAGAGGAAGCGGACGGACGCGCGCGCCGGGCCGCCGCGGGCCAGCTCCAGCGCCGCGAGCCGCCGGCGCGCGGCGGGGGCGTCCAAAACGCCGCGCGCGAGCCAGTCGGTGAGGACGGCGTGGAAGCCGAAATCGGTGGCCGCGTCGACCGCGCCCGCAGCGCGCCAGCGCCACGCGTGCGCGGGCACGAGCTCGCCGAAGACCACCGCGTCGGGCCGGATCTCCCGCAATCGCTGCCGGACGCGCCGCGCGAGGTCGATCGGCACCTCGGCCGCCGCGTCGAGCCGGAGGCCGTCCACGCCCGCCTCCGCCCAGCGCTCGGCAGCGCGCAGGACGAGCGCCTGCACGCCGGGGTGCGAGGGGTCGAGGAGCGGGGCGTCGTCGCTCGATCCGTAATGGCGAAGCCTGGGTGGATCACCATCGATCCATTGAAACCATCCCGCGTACGGGGAGGCCGGGCCGCGCTCGATGACGTCCTCGAGGGGCGGGAACCCGCGGCCCGCGTGCGAGGTGGTGAGATCGATGATCACGCGGATGTCATAGGCGCGCGCGCTGTGGAGGAGGCGCGCGAGGGCCTCGTCGCCGCCGAGCTCGGGGTCGACGCGGAGGGGGTCGACGAGATCGTAGCGGTGGGAGCTCCTCGCGACGTGGATGGGCGTGAGGTAGAGGGTGTTGACGCCGAGGTCCGAGAGCTCGCCGAGCGAGCGGCGGATGCCGTCGAGGTGCCCACCCGCGTGGCCTCTGGCCGGGGGCTCGCCCCACGAGGCCCGGTCGCGCGCGGGGCGGAACCGATCGACGAGCACGGTGTAGATGATCGCTCCTTCCCACCACGCGGGCGGCCGCTCGGATCGAGGAGGACGCTCGAAGGCGAAGGGGCCCGAGAGCGCCTCGCCGCCGGACAGAGAGAGGCGCTCGAAGCGGAGCGCGATGCGCGGCGCGGAGGTCCGGATCCGGGCGTGAAAGACGAGGTGCTCGTCCTCCTCGCCGGCGAGCCCCATCGGCACGCGCCGCTCTCCCGCGGCCGGATCCGTGACCGATTCCGTGTCCGTGACCGATTCCGTGTCCGTGACCGATTCCGTGTCCGCTACCGATTCCGTGTCCGTTGCCGATTCCGACCAGCAGACCGTCAGCGCCTCTCCGTGGCCCCTCCGGAGCGCGGCGGTGACCGCGATCTCGTCGCCCTCGACCTCGTGGACGAACGGCGGCGCCGGCGCGAAGAGCAGCGGCTCGGCCGCGCCGCCTACCGATAGCACGCTGTTCCTGAATCCATCGGCGGCGCGCGTCCGGGGGTTCGCCTCGTCGAGGCGCCATTCCCCGTCCACCTTCAGCTTGTAGGCGTATACTCCGACCGGCAACGAGAGCGACTCCAGCCCGCGCGCGCCGGTCGCGCAGGGCGTGATCCAGTCGCCCATCTCGCCATAGACCTCGATCCGAGGGCCCGGGGGCCTCTGGGGGTCGCCTGTCACTGCTCGGGCGGAGGCTCGCGCATGTCCGGCGCGACCTGCGGATCCTCGCCGCCGGGCGGGGCGCGCCGGTCCTCAGGGGCAGGCGCCTCGGACGGCGGCGTGGGCTCGACGGGGGGAGGGACAGGCGGCGGCGCGGGCGCGGCGGCGGGTTGCTCCTCGGGCGTGGGCACGGGCCTGGGCGCGGGCGGCGGCGCGGGCGCGTCGTCGTCGTCGCGCTTCGCATCGGAGGGGCCGAGCGGGAAATTCAGGCCGCCGAGCTTCTTGGTAGGGGCGCCGCCGGCGAACGGCGAATCCGTCTTGCCGGGGCGCGACTTCGCCGCGGGGGCGTCGGCGGCGTGCGGATCGAACTTCAGCTTCTTGAGCTGGCCGTGCACGTGCCAGCCATAGAAGCCGTCGGCGCGCTTCGCCCGCTTCATCTTGGGCACCTGCACCTCGATGAGCGCGGGCAGCGACGAGCCGGGCTCGCCGAGCAGCGATTTCGTCGTGTCATTCTTGGAGCGATAACCGTCCGAGAACTTGAAGCGCACGTACACGTCGGCGCCCGAGCTCTGCCACGGCTCGCGCACGTTGAACTTGCCGTCGCCGGCGAGCTCGAGGTCCTGGCCGTTCGCGGCGAGCTTCGTCACCTTGAGCACGCCCTCCTTCGCCTCCGCGGAGAGCGTGAGCTCGCCGATCTTCGCCTCGGGCAGCGTGATGAGGCCCTGGATCTTGGTCTTTCCATCACCGATGGAGACGTCCGTCGCGGTCAATTCGAGCGATCCATTCGCCTTGTTGAACTTGCCCTCCACGGCCTCGAGCTCGAGCTTCGCCGTGACGGCGCCCTTCATGGGGATGCCGCCGAGCGCGTCGGTCAACGGGGTCACCTTGCCGAGGTCCACGCCGGAGACGTCGACCTCGACCGCGCCGCCGCCCTTGCCGATGGGCGCGAGGCCCGTGACCTCGCCGCCGAACACGCTGGCCCAGAAGGACACGCGCACGCGGCCGATGAGCAGCGGCAGGAGCTTCACCCGCGCGTGCGCCTCGTCGACCTCGACCACCGTCGGCTTCGGAGCGTCCTTGTCCTTCGACGCGTCGGCGCCGAACGAGCCACGGCGCGAGGCATCGTCCGGCGGCAGGTAGAGCCTGAGGCCCTTCACCTCGACGCCGCTGAACCAGTACGAGTCCAGGCTGTCGATCTCGAGCCGCTGGTGCGGGCCGCTGCGCTTCTGCTGCGCGAGGTCGAACTCCGCGATCAGCCGGTCCTTCAGGCGCTCGTACGGGAACGTGAGATAGCCGAAGAGGAGCAGGCAGAAGAGGTAGAAGAGCGGATAGGCCGCCCACTTCGCGATCGTGATGAGCCGCGCCTTCATGGCACCCGCTCCTCCTCCGGCGGCGGCGCCGCGGCGGAGCTCGCGGGCGCGGCGCTCGCGTCGGCCTTGCGATCGAACGCCGAGATCCCGAGCTCCACCTCGTACGAGTCCGGCTCGCCGGCGCGCGGCTTGATGTTGAGCTTCGTCACCGCGACAGGGTGCCCCGAGTTCTCGATGTGCTCAATGGTCTTCGCGAGCGCGGCCATGCCGATCTTGTGCATCTTCACGACCGTGACCCGCTCGTTGTACCGCTTCCCGTGCGGGATGTCCGGCCTGTCCTGCGACTCCGCCGCGGTCAGGCCGAACTGCTTCGCGGCGTCCTCCACGAAGCCCGCGAGCGGGGGGGCCGGCCTCGCGTACCGCGCGAGCAGCGCGTCATGCCGCGCCTTGCGCTCGGACACGCGGGCCTCGGCCTCGTGGATCGACTGGATCAGGTCGCGGATCTCCTGGTTCTCGGCGCGCTTGCCGGAGGCCGCTCGATAGAGGCCGAAGGGCAGGAGCAGGAACACGCCGGCCAGCACGAAGCCGCCGAGCACCGCGAGGAGCCGCCGCTCGCGGGGCTCCAGCTTGTCAAGCCGCTCTCGGAGCGTCGCCATGATTCACTTCCCCTCCGGCTTGGGCGCGCCCGCGGCCGCGCTCTCCGCGGGCTCCGTGGCGCCGGGCTTCTTCTTCTTCTTGTCCTCGCACCTGAGCTCGAGCTCGAGGGTGTACTTCTGCTTGCCCTCGACGAACTGGCTCGTGCGCGCGACCTTCACGTCGCGGAAGCAGCGGTGCTCCTTGAGCTTGTCGGCGATCGCCTGCGCGTCCGACACCGAGGGCACCGTGCCCTCGAGCTTGACGTGCCCGCGGTTCACGTCGAGCTCGACCACGTCGTGCGTCACCTCGGCGGGCACCGCCTTCGAGAGCTGCACCATGACGTCGAACGCGTCGACGCGGGGCATCGGATCGTCGTCGCCGCCGCCCGGGCCCTGCTCGAGCAGCTCGCGGGCGCGGTCGGGATCGCTCGTCTCCTCGCCGAGGATGTCGCGCGACGCGGCCGAGAGCGACGCGTTCAGCGCCTCGCGCTCGGCGTCGAGCGTGCGCATCTCGGCGATCACCGAGAAGCCGAAGCTCAGGGCGATCACCGCGCCGAGGCCCGCGAGGATCGGGAACTTCTCGCGCAGGAACGGGTAGCTCCGCTGCGCCTCGAGCGCGCCCTTCCGGAGGTTCAGCGCGCGCGTCCGGCCGGTGAGCCCGAGCGCCAGCGAGAGCGCCTTCGCGAAGCGCGGCAGCGCCGCCGACTGCTCGGGCGTCGTGCCGTGCAGTGCCCCGCGCCCGTCCGCGCGCGGCGTCGGCAGCGGCAGGACCGGGATGCCGAGCTGCGTCGAGAGGTAGAGCTCGGCGCCCTGCGCGGTCGCGCCGCCGCCGACCAGGTACATGGTGCCGAGCGGCTCGCCGCCGAGGTTGCGCCACGCGGCGACCGTCTGGCGGAGCTCGCGCAGGAGCGCCGGCGCCGAGGCCGGCAGGCCCGCGGTCCCGCGCGACAGCGTGCGCGCGAAGACCGGCTCCCCGCCCGCGAGCACCATGAGGTCCGAGGTGAGCTGATCGAGATCGAGGATCGCAATGGGCGGCGCGGCGGCGCCGCCCTTCGGCGGCGCGAGCTCGGGGATCACCGCGTCGAGGCTCGCGAGCGGCAGGGCGCCGGCCTCCACGCGCTCCGGCTCCATCCCGAGCGCCTCGCGCACCACCGTGATCCGCTCGCGCACGTCCTCCGTGCGCGCCACCGCCACGAACACGGGGATCGTCGGCGACCCCGGCGTCCGCTTGAGCGCGCGGTGATCGAAGACCGCCTCGTCCATCTCGAAGGGCACGGTCGCCTCGATCTCGAAGCCGAGCACGCTCTCCATCTCCCGCTGCGCCGCGGCCGGCAGGTCGAGGCGGCGGTAGAACGACCGCTCGCCCGAGAGCGCGATCGCGACCGCGTCCGGCCGGAGCGCGCCCACCGCGGCGCGGAGCGCCTCCGCCTCCGAGCCGGCCTCCGCGATCGAGGCCTCGCCGAGCGCCTCGATCTCGATCCTGCGGTACGAGGCGCGCACCAGCGCGACCCGCACCACGGATTTCCCAGCGTCGATACCGAGCAGCTTTGACATCGTCCCGAGCTTCTCTCCCTGCTTCGCCTTCACGGGGTTCGGGGCGGAGGGCGGCTCCACATGGGGGCGCGACCCGGAGCCCCGAGCGTCACTCGATGCGCCAGTAGACCACGGTCCCGGCCGGGTTGGCCCGGACCTGTTGCTCGTACGCGCCCTCCGGGACCTCGCCGAGGCTCGTCCCGGAGCCCGATCCGCCGCCCGTCGGCGGTATCACGTTGTTGTTGCCCTCGCCAGGCGGCTGCGCGCCCTGGATGTCGAGGACCGCGTGGATCCGGACCCGCGTCTCCCGCTTGTTCCCCGGCACGACGCCCTCGGCGTAGACGCTCAGGAACTTGGTCTCGTTGCTGATCGTCTTCAGGAACTCCTTCTTGCTCACCTTGAGCTTCACCGGCTCGACGCCCATCGATTGCAGCATCCCGCCGATCGCCGCGCCGATCATCGGCTTCTTCGCCTGGGTGATGGCCGCATAGAAATCGGTCTTGTCGGGGAAGAGCAGCCCGCCGGGGATGAACCCCTTCGCGAGCGTGAGCACCGAGAGGAACGTCGACATCTGCTCGATGTTGGTGCAGAGCGGCGTCCCCTCGACCGCGCTCCCGCACACGAGCGCGAGCAGGATCTGCGGCGCGGCGGTGTTCACGTTGACCGTCGCCTCGGGCTTGCCCCACACCGTCATCGTCCGCTTCTCGGGGCTCCCCGGCTCCGGGTCGACGAACGTCGCCCAGAAATCGTCGCTCATCCCGCGCACGAGGCGCAGCTCCTCGAGCGAGTCGAACGCCGCGTTCTTCCGGCGGTAATCGAGGCCTATCGTCTGGTAGAAGTTGTCCTCCACGCCCGTGCTCGGCCCGGCGGTCGCGGAGATATCACAGGGGAAGAGCGCCTCGTCCCAGTCGGCCCAGTCGACGATGGCGCCGCAGATCGAGGCCCGGTCGGAGAACTGCCCGTCGGCGTCGCGATCCTCGAAGATCGGGTTGTACTGCGGCGGCCCGAACAGGCCGGTGAGCTGCGACGCGAGGCGGAGCTGCGAGCCGACGTCGACGTTGCCCTTCGCGCCGAGGTTCACGTTGATCTTCGATTCCTCATCGATGATCTTGAGCTCGAACCGCCCCCCGCCCGTGAGCCCGAGGTTCTTGCCCGTCGAGAGGTCCATGCCCGTCGAGCCGCCGAACGCCGCGGCGGAGAGCTGGTCGTTGAACGGGCCGAGGATCATGTCGGAGAAGTTCCAGACCGGGATCTGCGAGGGCATCTTGCCCTGGGTCACGAGCGCGAGCATCGGCCCGATCGCGGTGCGGATCGTCGACTCGCTCGCGATCAGCAATCGAGAGAGGTGGATCCCGCTCCGCGCGTAATACTCGGCCCGGAGCGCGTCGCGCTCGGCGAGCGCGGCCGAGAGCTCGGCCGACGTCTCCTCCTGGAGCTCGGTCAGGAACACCGTGAGCACCGTGACGGCGCCGAGCACCATCACCAGCGCGACGCCGCGGCGGTCGCGGCGATCACGGCGCCTCTTCAACCGGCGCCGGCGGCCCGCGCCGGCGGCGCCGGGCGGCGGTGACTCGATGGCTCGATCAGGTCCCCCCATGGCTCACCTCTGCAGCGCCGCGAACGACAGCGGGATCTGCATCGCGATCGGCACCTTGGTCTCGAACTTGATCGGCCTGTCGCCGGGGCCGCCCTTCATGACGAGCGTGACCCGCACCGTGAGCGGCAATCGCCCGAGCTGCCCCGCCGGCTGCGTCGAATCCCAGGAGTCGACCCACTCCCCAGTGATGGGCTCCAGGTATTCCAGGTGGAAGCTCTCCACGTCCTCGGCGAGCACGTGGACGACCCCGCCCTTCGTGGGCTCGACGTCGAGCCGCTTCGCCTCGCGGCGCACGAGGTCCACCTTCCCGCTCTGCTCCGGATCGCGCGCGAGGAAGTAGCCGATCTCCGCCTGATCCGACTCGTGCACGTTCGCGCCGAGCCGCCGGTGCGCGAACGCATTGAAATCGACGCGCTCGCTGTCCCCGGCGAACGCCGTCATCCACACCGCCTGGTTCTTGTCGAGCGGCACGTGCTTCGAGAGGTACGCCGACTGGAGCTCCCGCGCGATCCGGGAGAGCGCCTGGCGGCCCTGGTGATAGCGCTCGTTGACCCGGAAGATCCCCCGCCGCGCGCGGTTCATCCCGTCGAACGCGCCGTAGATGAGCGTGCCTATCAGGGCGAGGATCGCGATCGAGACCAGGACCTCGATGAGCGTCAGCCCGCGCGCGGGGGCGCGGCGGGCGCGGCGGGGGAGGAGGGGGAGGGGCGAGCCGGGGTCCATCTCAGTCCTTCGTCCGCTCGGGGGGATCGCTCTCGACCTCGCCGC
>CAYQYG010000424.1:0-7926 GCA_964421485.1 uncultured Polyangiaceae bacterium
CAGAGGCAGAGGTCAGGGACAGGCGCGATCTCCGATGGAGGAGGCTCAAGCGCCTATCGCCCCTCATCATAGCCGATGAAGGCGAGTTGTCACTGGTCATCTGGATCCAGCCGACCGCAACGTCTGGCCATGGGACCGACTCGGCGCACTGGAAGGCGGCGCTGTGGCTATCGCTTCCTTGCCTTGGCCGGTGTCTTCGCGCGCCTTCGCGGCGCCACGACAGGTCCATGCTGCTCCGCCGCCGCGGCGCGCTGGAGCGCGCGCACATCGCGGAGGTCCTGCGGCCTACCTACGGCGCGCTTGTTCGAGATGAGGTCGTCGCGGCTGATGAAGCAGACCGGCACTCCATCCATATCTGCTGTGACTCGCCGGGACCACGCCGGCTCGAACTCGACGCCCGGAAGTGTCTGCAGAAAGTCAATCCGAGCAGGCGCTCGCCCCATCCAGACGATCTCGTCGGGCCGCGCCGTCCTGAGCGCTGCGATGATATCCGCCGGGACGCCGAAGCGATCAAGGGCGCTGCAGGCCCGCTCGATGTTGTCAGCGGCGGCGTCGAGCAGGACGTCGAGATCCTTCGTCGATCGGGGGCGTGAGTGGAAGGAGACCGCGTGCCCGCCGATCACCAGATAGCGCACGCCGGCGTCGGCGAACGCCGAAAGCATCTCGGCCAAATCGGAGGGTAGGCTCATCGGGGTGCCGCAGGCTCCAGAGTGTGAGCGAAAGCTCGATCGACGCCTCGAAACGCGCGGCTGGTCCGGCGTGGTCCCAGAAGGCCTGGTCGGCAATGTCCAGGTCGGCGTGGCTTTCGACGCGGCCTCCCGCCCAGTCCTGTGCTCGCGCGGTCATGGACCGCAGGGTACCACACTCACGGGTGTTGCGGGGTCACGCCGCGGCCATCAGCCGCACGGCCCGGTGCGGCAAACGACCGCGCGGCCCCCTCGGCCGGGCGGCCTCCCTGGGCCCGGCGGCCCCCTCGGCCGGGCAGCCTTCCTCGCGGGCGCGTCCACCATTGCTCAGCGCGCCGGCGCCGCGCGCGGGGTCAGGGGAGCGCAGCCGTCGACGCCGAACGCGCCGACCTCCGGTGCGCCGGAGACGTGGGCGCGCACGCGGCGCAGGCGCGTGAGGACCGCGGCCTCGGTCTCGGCGCGGCGCGGATTGCGCGCGAGCGGGACGGCCTCGACCCCCTCGGCGCGCACGGGGCACAGCTCGACGGCGGGAGGTGCGCCGCGCCGGAGCCGGAGCCGCGTCATCGCGCCGAGCGCGGTGTCCGGCCGCGCGGGGTTCGCGCGCATGAGCAGGTTCCCGAGGCTATAGAAGATCGGGCGGCCGCGCCGGATCTCCACGCCCTGGATCACGTGCGGGTGGTGGCCGAGGAACGCGTCCGCGCCCGCGTCGATCGCCACGCGCGCGATCAGCCGCGTGCGGGGCATCGGCGCCTCGATGTACTCGCCGCCGCCGCGTCGGCGGGCGGAGCGGCCTGGCGGCGCCTCGGGCATGAGATCGCGAGCGTGGAGCGGCTGGAGAGAATACTCAAGTTTCCATCATGCCCCGGCTGCTCGGGGCAGCGACCACCGGGCGCGGCGCCCGGAGATCGAACCTCGCGCCTCTTTCAACCCTCGAGCGGCACCTCGAGCGCGAGCCCGTCCTCGGCCACCTCGCACTCCCCGATCTCTTGACGCGCTTGCCCCAGCAGCGTCTCCGGCTCCCGGTCATAACGGCTCGACAGGTGCGTCAAGACCAGCCGCGCGACGCCGGCCTCGCGAGCCACGATCGCCGCCTCCCGCGCCGTCGAGTGCCGCGTCGCGGCGGCGCGCTCCTGCTCCGCGTCCCCGAACGTCGCCTCGTGGATCAACAGATCCGCGCCCCGCGCCGCCGCGACGGTCGACGAGCACGGCCGCGTATCGCCGGAGATCACCACCCGCCGCCCCCTGCGCGATGGCCCCACCACCTGCTCCGGCGCGACCAGCCGCCCGTCCGGGAGCGTCACCCCCTCGCCGCGCTGGAGCCGCCCGAACAGCGGCCCCTCGGGGATCCCGAGCGCGCGCGCCGCCGCCGCGTCGAACCGGCCGGGCCGCTCGTCCTCCACCAGCGCGTATCCCAGAGACGGGATCCGGTGGTCCGTCTCGAATGCTTCGATCCGGTAGCCGTCGCCCTGCACCACGATCCCGTCGCCGATCTCCACCACCTCGGCCGGCAGCGCCGCGTCCTCGGCGCCGAGCCGGATCGCCTGCGGCAGGAGCGTCGCCGCAGGCCTCGGCCCGTAGAGCACGAGCGGCTCCGTGCGGCCGAGCATACCGAGCGTGCGCAGGAAGCCGATGATGCCCAGGTAATGGTCCGCGTGGAAATGGGTGAAGAGCACCGCCTTCACGCCGAACCCGGTGTGGAACCGGATCATCTGCCGCTGCGTCCCCTCGCCCGTATCGAACAGGAACGAGTCCCCGCCCCGGGTCAGGAACAGCCCCGACAGGTTGCGATCGGCCGTCGGCGCCGCCGCGGAGGTGCCTAGGAACGTGAGGCTCAGCGTCGACATGGACTCCTTTACGTATCAATAAAAGGCGCTACTCCCCCTTCACACCCTTCCAGAACGCCTTCGCCCCGCCCCCGAGGCCCTTGCCCACGTCCTTCCCCCACGCCGCGAGCCGCTTCGCCTTCTCGGCGGCCGCGCCGCCGGCCTCCTTGCCCTTCTCGCCGAGCTCCGCCGCGGCCGCCGCGCCCTCCTCGCCGAGCTCCCTCGACGCCTCGGCGCCCCGCGCCGCGAGCTCCTTGCCGTGCTCGAGCCCGTCGGTCGCGAGCCATTTCGCCTTCTCCTCGGCCTCCGCCGCGAGCCGCCTCGCGGCCTCGGCGCCGCCCTCGGCCACCTGCCCGCCGATCTCCCGCCCGCGCGCCGCGAGGTCCGCCCCCACCACGGCCCCCTCGGCCGCGACGCGCCCGCCGAGCTCGCGCCCCTGCTCCAGCGCCGCCTGCCCGGCCTCCACCCCGCGCGCGGCGAGCCGCGCCGCCGCTTCCTTGCCGTCCGTCGCGATGTATTGCCCCAGCGCGGCCCCCTGCTCCGCCGCGACCTGCCCCGCGGCGCCGGCGTGCGCCGCCGCGAGCTGCGCCGCCTCCGCGCCTCTTTCAATGGCGACCCGCGCGCCCGCGGCGCCGATCTCCGCCCCTCTCGCGGCGATCTCCGCGCCGCGCGCCGCGAGCGCCTGCCCCTTCTCCGCGCCCGCCCGCGCGATCTCGCCCCCCGCCGCGCCGACCTTCTCCCCCGCGGCGGCGAGCTCCCCGGCGACCACCGCCCCGCGCGCCGCGGCCGCCTTCCCGGCCTCGCCGAGCGCGCTCCCGGCGGCGGCCCCCTTCTCCGCGATCGCCCCGCCGACCGCCTTTGCCCTCTCCGCGATCTCCTCCCGCCGCGCCGCGATCTCGACCGCCGATGCGGCCAGCGATTTCCCGGCGCGGAGCCCCAGCGCCGCGAGCCCCCGCGCCCCCACGGCGGCCTCCGCCGCGGCCTTCTTCCCGACCTCCGCGCCGACCTCGAGCGCGACGGCCCCCTTTTCCACCGCCGCCTGCCCGACCTCCGCGCCGACCTTTGCGACCGTCTCCCCCACTCCCTCCATCTGCCCGGAGATCGCCGCCCCCGCCGCGCGCGCCTCCTCGATCAGCGCCTTCCCCGCGACCGCGCCCGCCGCCCCGACGTCCTTGCCCACCTCCGCGAGCTTCTGCCCCGCGACCGCGGCCGTCGCCCCCGCCTCGACCCCCGCGCGGCGCACGGCCTTGCCCGCGTCGTAGCAGTCCTCCTCGAACTCCTTCCAGCCCTGTCCCTCCGGCGATCCCGCTGCTCCCTCCGCGCGCGCCTGCTCCTCCGCCGCGCCCTCCGCGGGCCTCGTCGAGGTGGTCGAGCCCTGGTCGTCGCTCATGAGATCCTCCGCGAACCGCCAGCATATCAGCCCTGCCGCCCGAAGGATGCGCTCTCGTGCCGCGGCGGCTCGAAGCCGGCGCCTCCGCCGAGCTCGGCGCCGCGCTGCGGGTCGGACGATCGAGCGAGCAGGGGGGGCGCCGACTCTCTGTGGGGGATCTCGGCGGCGAGCTTGCCGCTTGCGGCGAGGGGCGAACGCAAGTTAACTGCCCCGCGAAGAGGATCCATGCTCACGCGCCTCCGGGTCACCGGCTTCAAAAATCTGGTCGACGTGGACATTCGATTCGGTCCGTTCACGTGCGTCGCGGGAGCGAACGGGGTCGGCAAGTCAAACCTATTCGATGTGATCACCTTCCTGAGCGACCTGGCGCACAAGACGCTCATGGACGCGGCGCTTTCGGTTCGGAGCGAGGGAGGCAGGGCTCCTGACGTGCGCGGCCTCTTCACACGGCAGGGGGACGTCTACGCTGAAGAGATGCACTTCTCGGCGGAGATGGTGATCCCGCGCCAGGGCGTAGACGACCTCGGGCAGGAGGCCAGGGCGACGACGACCTTTCTGCGGTATGACCTCCGCTTGAGGCACCGCACCGCTCGGTCGCCGGATGACGCGGGCGATCTGGAGATCGTTCACGAGGAGCTCACGTACATCCCGAAAGGGGATGCCGCAGGCGAGCTGGCGTTTGATCACGAGAGGGTCTTCCGGGATTCTCTGGGGCTCGGCGCGCGGCGGGCTCCATTCATCTCGACGTCGCCGCCGGCCGAGGGCGCGGTTCAGATCAGAATCCACAACGATTGGGGCGGGGGAGAGAAGTATCCGGGCGGAGGGAAGCCGCGATCCTTTCTGGCTTCCCGCCTCCCACGTACCGTGCTCTCCACGGCGAACGCGGCCGAGAGCCCCACGGCGTTGCTCGCTCGACGAGAGATGCAATCCTGGCGCTTGCTGCAGCTCGAGCCATCCGCCATGCGCGCGCCCGACAGCTTCCAGGCGCCCACGCGGGTGGACGAGCACGGAGCGCATCTGCCAGCGATGCTGGCACGATTGACGGGCGTTCATCGAGGAGCCGTCAGGGCGACAGCGGGCGACGAGGCGTCGGCGGCGGTCCGGGCCAAGATTGCGAACCGCCTCTCGGGGCTCATCGCGGGTGTGAGGGATGTCCACGTCGACGTCGATGAGAAGCGCGAGCTCCTCACGCTCGTGGTCACAGACGCGACAAAGACTCCGTATCAGGCACGTGCGCTTTCGGATGGAACATTGAGATTCCTGGCTCTGGCGCTCCTCGAGCAGGATCCTGAGGCGGGCGGGCTGCTCTGTCTGGAGGAGCCAGAGAACGGGATCCATCCCGCGCGCATCCCTGCGATGCTGGAGCTCCTGCAGGTCCTCGCGGTCGACCCCACGCAAGCGGTGGGGCCTGAGAACGCCCTGCGTCAGGTCATCATCAATACGCACTCGTCTGCGGTGGTGGCTCAGCTACGCGACGATACCCTGCTCGTTGCCGCCCTGGAGCCAACCCTGCTACGCGGGAAGCGATTCATGAGGGCTGCCTTCAGACACCTCTCCGAGACCTGGAGGCATGAGAAGGCCCCTGACGTGCGCACCGCCGCGCGTGGCGATCTCCTCGCCTACCTTCACCCCAACGGTTCGATCCGCACGGAGGTGCTCAGCACGGACAGGCGAGATCGGCCGGCGCGGAGAGTGATGCAACGCAAGGACCTCCAGCTCCTGCTTGATCTTCGAGACGATCATGAATGACGCAGCTCGGTACACGCTCGTCGCCGACGGACCAACCGACAGGATGCTGATGCCAGTATTGGACTGGCTGCTGGTGCAGCATTCCGCACGGCCGTTTGCGGGGCATTTTGCCGATCTTCGTGCGCTCCCTCGTCCGCCGTCGCCCCTCCTGAAGAGCAGGATTCCCATCGCGCTGGAGCTGTACCCGTGCGAGCTGCTGTTTGTTCACCGTGACGCCGAGAAGCCCGACCTGCGCGAGCAGCGAGTGCGGGAGATCGACGCGGCGTTGTGGGAAATCGGGAGCTGCCCGCCCGCAGTGCACGTGGTGCCTGTGCTGATGAGCGAGGCGTGGCTGCTGTTCAGCGAGGTCGCGATCCGGTTCGCGGCCGGCAACCCCAGCGGGAAATCCGCTCTCGACCTGCCCCGGCCTCGCGACGTGGAGAGCATCGACGCGAAGGAAAAGCTCTATCGTCTGCTCAAGACCGCGAGCGGTCTCAAGGGTCACAGACTGCAACGCTTCGCTCCCGAGGGCCGGGTCCAGCGCGTGGCAGAGCTCATCGATGACTACTCCCCGTTGCGCAACCTTGCGGCCTTCGTCGCCCTGGAGCAGGGGCTCTGTCGCACCCTGAAGCAGCATGCATTGACGTGACCCCGATGACAGGGCCACGCGGCGTCGTATCTCGGATGGAATGCGGCAGGTTCATGAAAAGCATCAAGGCGAGCGAGCAAGGGGCTTGTAATGAGTGAAATGAGATCGAGCGTGATACGCCTGCTCTTCCTCTCCGGCCTCGCCGCGCTGATCCCGATCGCGTGCGGCGGCTCCGACGACGGCCCGACCGGAGCCTCGACGACCAGCGGCACCGGCGCCTCGGGCGGCGGCGGATCGGGCGCCGGCGGCGCAGGCGGCGCGGGCGGCGCCGGCGGCGGCGCGGTCGAGGATACGCCGGCGTCGACGGCGCCCCGGGGCGCGGAGGCCACCGCGGAGCTCTGCTCCAACGGGGCCGACGACGACGGTAATGGTTATGCCGACTGCGACGACTCGTGGTGCCGGCAGACCATGGAGCTCACGGTCTGCGACGCGCTCGAGAACACCGCGGAGAAATGCGCGGACGAGATCGATAACGTCGAGTCGCCGCGGATCCCCGGCCAGACGAGCCTGGACGGCCTCATCGATTGCGACGACCCGGACTGCGCCAAGCGGCCCGGGCTCTCGGTCTGCGGGGTGCGCACGTACGAGCTCGGCGATGTGTGCGGGAACGGCCTCGACGACGACGGCGACGGCCTCGCCGATTGCGACGACCTCGACTGCCTGCACGCGGGCGCCTCGTCCTGCCCGCTCGGGGGGCGGCGGCGCGTGCTCTTCGACGACGCGCACCGGCAGCGCGCGGGCAGCTCGGACTGGGTCGTGGACATGCCCGGCAGGCACCCGTGGCCGACCGTGCCGGCGAGCGAGGCCGAGTGGGCCGGGCTGCTCTCCTCGTTCGGGGCCGATCTCGTCGCGGGCGGCTACGTCGTGGAGATCCTGCCGTCGGCCGCGGGGCGCTTCACGTTCAATGACGCGGGCAACCCGGAGGACCTCTCCCATTACGACGTCGTCGTGATCCCGGAGCCGAGCGCGCCGTTCGATCCGGAGGAGAGCGACGCGCTCCTGGCCTTCATCCAGGCGGGCGGCGGCGCGCTCATGATCACCGACCATTTCCAGAGCGATCGGGACGGCAACGGCTGGGACTCGGTCCAGGTCTGGAACGACTTCTTCACCCGCGCCGGCAACGGGCAGCTCGCGAACAACCCGTTCGGGTTCTCCGTGATGGAGCTCACGTACAATGACTCCGGGGCGGTGGACGGGATGAACGGCGGCGCGACCACGATCGTGGGCGACGCGGCGCACCCGGTGATCGCGGGCGCGCACGGCCAGGTGACCCGCCTCGGCGATCACCGGGGCGGGCTGTTCACGATATACGCCGGGCAGAACCCGACGCTGTCGGTCCTGTTCCACGCGCTGCCGCTCGGCACGCCCGGGTATGCGACGAGCCCGTACGTCGTCGCCGCGGAGGTGGGGGCGGGGCGCGTCGTGGCGATCGGCGACTCGGCGATCACCGGCGACGGGACGAACAGCCACGGCCTCGATAACCCGGGGTTCGACAGCTACCACGAGCCTGCGGAGCAGAACGGGGCGCTGATGCTGAATGCGGTGGACTGGCTCGCGGGGCAGTAAGCCGCCACGCTGAGACCGGGACGGAGACCGAGACCGGGACCGGGACGGAGACCGAGACCGGGACCGAGACCGAGACCGAGACCG
>CAYQYG010000425.1:0-7912 GCA_964421485.1 uncultured Polyangiaceae bacterium
GGCGCGGCGGGCGCGGCGGGCGCGGCGGGCGCGGCGGGCCAGGAGAGCGCCGCGCCGTAGGGGTTCGCGGGATCGGTCGCGGCGAGCACGAGCGCGTCGGGCGGATCCGGGGGCTCGCGGAGCGCGCGCAGGCGGTCCTCGGCGCCGGGGAGCGCGAACTGCGTCGCGCCGAGACCGGCGACGAAGTAGCCGCGGCGGACACGGCCGGCCTCCTCCATCGCCTTGAGCACGTCGTACACCGCGGAGAAGCCGCCGGGCACGCCCTCGGCGTGCGCCGCCTCTCGGGTGAGCACGCCGTGGCGCGCGAGCAGCGCGCGCGCGAGCGCGGTCCGGCGCTCGGTCTCCGAGGGGGCGCCCGCCGTGGGCTCGAGGGCGCCGCGGCGGAGGTGCGGCAGGAGCGACCAGCGGCCCTCGCTGCCCGGAGGGCCGGCGCGGCGCGCGCCGAGGCCGCGGTGGAGGCTCCAGGGCGACGCGGGGCTCCTGGCTCCGGGCGCGCCCACGTGGGGGGCGCGCCCCGGAGCCCCCGATGTCACACCGGCGCGCGCGCGCTCGGCGCGGCGGCCGCCGGCGGGGGCGCGCTGCGCGAGGCTGCGCAGCGGCGCGAGCGTGTCGTTGGTGGCGTGGCCGGCCCAGACCAGGCTCCACAGCGCGCCGAGCAGGTCGGCGGGGAAGCCGCCGAGCTCCGCGACGAGGTCGGCGAAGAAGAGGGCGCCGCGGCGGGCGAGCAGGTCGCGGACGCGCGCGGCGAGCTCGCCCGGGACCTCGCGCGGCGCGGGCGCGAGCAGCGGGAGGTCCGGCGCGAGGAAGAGCGCCACGCGGCCGTCGCCCGGGCCGAGCGGCTCGAGGCCGACCCAGGCGACCTCGCCGGTCGCGCAGAGCAGGTCGAGGTCCGAGGCGCGGAAGCCGCGCACGCGCGCGGGCAGGACGTCGGCCTCGAGCGCCGACGCGACGAGCGGCGCGCCCTGGAGCTGCTCGATCACCGCGAGCAGCGGCTCGCCCGGACCCGCGGCGCCCGCGGCGCGCGGCGCGCCGGCGCCCTGCCACGCAGGGAGGAACCTCGCGAGCGCCTCGGCCGGCGCGGGCTCGACCTCCTTGCGCAGCTTCGCGAGGCTCCGCCGCTTGATGGTGCGCAGCACCTCGGCGTCGCAGTGCTCGCGGCGCGCGGCCCCGCGCCCGCCCGACGGTCGGGACGCCTCGGTCAGCTCGGCCTCGACCACGCGCCCCGCGGCCACGAGCCGGTCGAGCGCGGACCGCACCGCGGCGACGCCGAGCCCCAGGCGCGCCGCGACGGACTCGGCGAGGAAGGGGCCGTGCGTGCGCGCGTAGCGCGACACGAGGTCGCCGAGCGGGTCCTCCACGGGCTCGAGCAGCGCGGCCGGCAAGCCCGCGGGCAGCTCGATCCCGAGCGCGTCGCGCAGCCGGCCCGCGTCCTCGACGGCGGCGATGCGCGGCTCGCCGGCGATCGTCACGCGGATCGCGCGCTTGCCCCGCGCGAGCTCCTCGATCCACGCCGCCGCGCGCGAGGGATCCTCCGCGCGCGCGGCGATCTCGTCCTCGCGCAGGTCGCCGATCGACAGGAGCAGGTCGTGCAGCGCGTCGGCCGAGGTGATCGGGCGCCGTCCGTCCAGCCGCTGGAGCGCGCGCTCGAGCGCCGCGATCGCGTCCGGATCGAGCAGCTCGCGCAGATCGGCCTCGCCGAGCAGCTCGCGGAGCTCCGCCGTGTCGAGCGAGAGCGCCTGGGCGCGCCGCTCGGCGAGCGGCGCGTCGCCCTCGTACATGAAGCTCGCCACGTACGAGAAGAGCAGCGACGCCGCGAACGGCGACGGCGCGCGCGCGTCGACGGGCAGCACGCGGATCTTGCGCGCCTGGATCTGCCGCAGCACCTCGACCAGGCCCGGCAGGTCGAACACGTCGCGCAGGCACTCGCGGTACGCCTCGAGGATCAGCGGGAACGAGCCGTAGCGCGACGCGACCGCGAGCAGGTCGGCGGCGCGCCGCCGCGTGGCCCAGAGCGGCGACCGCTGGCCCGGCCGCCGCCGCGGCAGGAGCAGCGCGCGCCCCGCCCCCTCGCGGAACCGCGACGCGAACAGCGACGTCTGCCCGAGGCTCCGCACGACGAGGTCCTCCACCTCGTCGGGCCCGGGCAGGAACCGCTCGACCGGCGGCGCCGCCTCGGCGCCGGGCAGGCGGAACACGATCCCGTCGTCGCTCCAGACGAGGTCCACCTCCCCCGCGCCGGCGTCGCGGAGCGCGGCCTCCACGGCGATCGCCCACGGCGCGTGCACGCGCGCGCCGAGCGGCGAGAGCAGGCAGACGCGCGGATCGCCCATCTCGTCGATCGAGCGCTCGACCACGATCGCGCGATCGCTCGGCACCTCGCCTGTGGCCTGCGCCTGGTCGCGCACGTACGCGATCAGGTTTCCCGCCGCGCGCGCGTCGAGGAGGTGCTCCTCCTCGAGCACCCGCCGCGCCTCGTCCGGCGGCGCGCCTGCGATCCGCCTCGAGAGCTCGCCGATCGCGCGCCCGAGCTCCAGCGGGCGCCCCGGCCGGTCGCCGTGCCAGAACGGCATCTTGCCCGGCTCGCCGGGCGCGGGCCGCACGAGCACCCGGTCGTGCTGGATCTCCTCGATGCGCCACGACGACGCCCCCAGCACGAACACGTCGCCCACGCGCGATTCGAAGACCATCTCCTCATCGAGCTCCCCCACCCTCCTGCTCCGCCCCTCGGCCTCGGCATCGACGAGGAACACGCCGTAGAGCCCCCGGTCCGGGATGGTCCCGCCGCTCGTCACTGCCAGCCGCTTCGCCCCGTCGCGCGCCCGGATCACGCCGCTGCCGCGATCCCAGGTGATGCGCGGCCGCAGGTCAGCGAACTCGTCGGAGGGGTAGCGGCCCGAGAGCATGTCGAGCACCCCCTCGAACGAGGCGCGCGGCAGGTCCGCGAACGGCGCCGCGCGCCGCACGAGCGCGTAGAGATCCTCCACGCCGACGCGGTCCATCGCGGCGATCGCGACGACCTGCTGCGCGAGCACGTCGAGCGGGTTGCGCGGGTAGCGCGTCTCCTCGACCTGCCCCGCGCGCATCCGCGCGGTCGCGGCCGCGCACGCGAGCAGGTCCCCGCGGTACTTCGGGAAGATCACGCCGCGCGACACCGCGCCCACCGAGTGCCCCGCGCGCCCGATCCGCTGGAGGCCCGCCGCGACCGACGGCGGCGCCTCGATCTGGATCACGAGGTCCACCGCGCCCACGTCGAGGCCGAGCTCGAGCGTCGACGTCGCGACGATCGCCGGGAGCTCGCCCGCCTTCAGCCGCTCCTCGATCGCCTGCCGCGCCTCGCGCGAGACCGATCCGTGGTGCGCGAGCGCGATCTCCTCCCCGGCCGCCTCGTTGATCGCCGCCGCGAGCCGCTCCGACAGCCGCCGGCTGTTCGCGAAGATCATCGTCGACCGGTGCGCCCGCACGAGCTCCACGAGGCGCGGGTAGATCGACGGCCAGATCGACGGCCCTCCTTGCGGACGCTCGGGGCCCTCGGGCGGGCGGGCGGCGCCGCGCTCACCAGCGCCCGGGCGCCCGGCGCGCCCGCGGGCCCGGTCGCCGCCGCGCCCCTTGCGCGGGGGCGCCTTGCTCGCCTCGTCCGGCGGGGCGACCGGCCGGGTCATGTCGTCCACGGGCACCTCGACGCGGAGCTCCCACTCCTTGCGCGCGCCCGCGTCGACGATCTCCACCGGCCTCGGCCGCATCGCGGTCGCCGTCCGGCGCCCTGCGCCCCGATCCCCCGCGCGCGCCTCGGGCTCGCCGCCGCCGAGCAGCCGCGCGAGCTCGTCGAGCGGCCGCTGCGTCGCTGACAGCCCGATCCGCTGCAGCGGCGCGGCGGGTGTGGAGCGCAGCGCCTCGAGCCGCTCGAGCGACAGGAAGAGGTGCGCGCCGCGCTTCGTGGGCGCGAGCGCGTGGATCTCGTCCACGATCACCGTCTCCACGGTCGCGAGGATCTCGCGCGCGCTCGAGGTGAGCAGCAGGTAGAGCGACTCCGGCGTCGTGATGAGGACGTCCGGCGGCGCGCGACCGATGCGCGCGCGCTCGGCCGCCGGCGTGTCCCCCGAGCGCACGGCGACGGTTGGCCGCCGGTACACCGCGCCGCTCTGCTCGGCCGCCGCGGCGACGCCCTCGATCGGCGCGCGCAGGTTGCGCTCGACGTCGACCGCCAGCGCCTTGAGCGGCGAGACGTAGAGCACGCGGCACCGCTCGCGCCGCGCCGGCTCGGCCCCGAACATGAGCCCGTCGATCGCCGCCAGGAACGCCGCCAGCGTCTTGCCCGACCCGGTCGGCGCGAGCAGCAGCGTGGACCGGCCGGCCAGGATCGGCGGCCAGCCCTTGCGCTGCGCGGCCGTCGGCTCGCCGAGCGCGCTGCGGAACCACCGGCGCACCGGCTCCTGGAACGCGGCGAGCGGATCGTGGTCCGGCGCGGAGGGCGCGCCGCCTGGAGCACGACCCGTGGTTCCGGAGATCAAACCGCGCCTCGACACGGCGCGCAGCATAGTGCGCCTTGCCCGCTGGAGGAGCGGCCGCTCGCGATGGCAAGGCTCGCCCGCCTCCGCGCCCGCGCCCGCCTCCGTGCCCGCCTCCGCGCCCGCGCCCGCTTCCGCGCCCGCTCCCGCTCCCGCTTCCGCGCCCGCGCCCGCGCCCGCTCCCGCTTCCGCGCCCGCGCCCGCTCCCGCTTCCGCTCCCGCTTCCGCTCCCGCTTCCGCGCCCGCTTCCGCGCCCGCTTCCGCGCCCGCTCCCGCTTCCGCGCCCGCTCCCCGCCGCGCTGGCCCGGTCGCGCGCTGGCACCGTGATCGCAAGCGCACGCACCGGGTGCCCCGGGGTGTGCGGGGCGTGGCCGCGGGCGGGGACGCACGGTTGCGACCTCGCCGCCGCGCGCGTCGGAGGGCGACGCGCGGCTGCGCCGCGGGGCATCCGAGCCGGAACACGACCGAGGGAGGATTCACATGATGAAGCGGATGCGCACGATGCACGGTGTGGTCGCGGCGGCGATCCTCGCGACCGCGCCGGCGATCGCTGCGGCCCAGGACACGGGCCAAGGCCAGCAGGACCAGCCGCAGCAGGGTCAAGGCCAGCAGCAGGGTCAGCCCCAGCAGAAGGGCCAGCAGAAGGGCCAGACCCAGCAAGGCCAGGCGCAGCAGCCCGGGGAGACCTCGGAGAAGTTCACCAAGAAGACGACCATCAGCGAGCACTTCTCGGCGGCGGTCGCGAACGGCTGTCAGTACACGGCCGACGTGAGCGGCACGGTGACGCCGGCGAAGCCCGGCGGCACACAGAAGGGCGGCGCACAGCAGAGCGGCGCACAGCAACAGCAGAGCGGCGCGCAGCAGAGCGGCGCGCAGCAGGCCGTGCAGCACCTCGACCCGAACCTCACGGTGACCGCGAGCCTGACCTGCCCCGGCGGGCAGAAGCGGGAGATCACCGATACCATCTCGCGCACCGGACCGCTCACGCGCGAGGCCCTCGAGGACGCCATCGAGCGGCGGGCGACGATCGTCGCCATCGATACGCCGCAGCAGTGCGCGTACATGCCCGACTTCCAGATCGCGGGGCAGAAGCTCAGCGCCGTCGGGGTCGCCTACCTCTGCGCCACGCCGGTGGGCCGGGGCCAGCAGCAGGGCTCGCTCGGGCCTGGCTCGCACGGCAGCCCCTGAGGTCCCGCGCCGCCGCGAGGGTCCGGGGCGAACGTGGCGTGATCGCGCGCCGCTCCGGACGCCTTCATCGTGCGCCTTCAACGAGCAGACGACCCTCGACCGCGGCTCGCCGCGCCGCGAGCACGTGGGCGAGGATCGCGTCGAGGCCGCCCCCCTGGTCGCCTGCGCCTGTCGATCTGCCGTCGCGCGCCATGCGGCCGCCCGACACGGCGTCGAGCCACCTCAGTCGGTGCAGGAGGGATCGTGCTGGGGGATCGACCCGCAGCCCTCACCCGCGCAGAGCGCAGGCGCGCCCTCGTAGGCCGGCCACAGCGGCCCGCTGCGCGACACCTCGACCGTGCACCGCAGGGCCCTCTCCACTCCCGCCGGATCGAGCAACGAGAACGAGACGGCGTACACCCGCCCGTCGCCGGCCCCCGCGCGCTCCGCCCGGAGGTCCACGGACGCCGGCCCCGTGATCATGATGTCGTTGCAGGTGCACCCATCGCCGTTCCCCGCGGCGTCCTCCGGCTCATCCGAGGTCACGCGGGTGATCCTCGCGTCCGTGAGCTCCGCGGGCGCGCTCAGCGTCCCGCGGACACACGCGTCCAGCGACACGCTCACGGGCCTGTGATTCGGCGGCCAGATCCGGAGCGGCACGGGGGCCTCGTACGCCCCCATATCGGGCGCGCGCCCCAGGATCCGCGGCAGCCCGTCCAGATCCGTGACGGGGAGCGTCACGAGGCCCGGATCGGCGGTCCCCGCGTGAATGGCCGGGGAGCCGCGGCGCAGGTGGAGATCGCCGCTCGCGGCGTCCACGAACAGCGGATCGCGGCTGATGTTCCCGGCCCCGGCCGCGCCGCCCTGCACGTCGCTGAACTGGACGGTCGCGGCCCCGGCGATCTCACCCCCCGTGTCGCCCCACAGGATCGAATTGACCACCGTCACGGCGGCCCCCCCGGCGAACAGCCCGCCCCCGGCGGCGCTGATGACTCCCCGGACCGAGTTGCCATTGAAGGTGACATGGGTGAAGGTCGCGCTGCCCCCGCGGACGGACGCACCTCCGCCGTCCACCACATAGGTCCGGGCCGCGTTGCCGGCGAAGACGCAGTTGGTCAGCGCCGTGGTGCTATTCAGCAGATAGACTCCACCGCCCGAGGCGAACCCCTCGGAGCCCGCGGACGCGGTGTTGTTTCTGAACGCGGTGCGGCTCACGGTCACCTCGCTGTCCTCGGCGCCCAGCCCGCCGCCGCGCCCGTAGTCGTCCGTCGAGCCGCTCGCGACGTTGCCGATGAAGTCGCAGCTCTCGACGGCCGCCGTGCCCGAGGCCACCCGCATTCCGGCGCCGACCCCGCCATACGCGCCGATCCGGTTGCCCTCGAACGTCGAGCCCGTCACCGTCGCGTCGCCGCCCGAGATGTTCAGCCCGGCGCCTCCGATGTTGGCGGCGCGGTTCCCGGTGAACAGGGTCCCGCTGATGGTCGCGCTGCCGCCGGCGTGCATCCCGGCGCCGCCGTCGGCGCGGTTGCCGTCGAACACACAATCGCTCACGGTCGCGCTGCCCGTGCCCACGTGCAGCCCGCCCCCGAGCTCCCGGGCGACGTTGCCCTGGAACGCGCAGTCGCTCAGCGAGATATCGCCCTCGTCGACGCGCACGCCGCCGCCAAACAGGTCCACCGCTCCATTGCGGAAGGCGAGCCCCACGATCTCGACGGAGACGTCGCCGACGACGCTCGCGCCGCGGCCGCCTGGCCCGCCGGCCGCCGTCGAAGGGTCTATGACGGTCGCCGCCGGCCCCGCGCCCACGAGCGAGAGGTCCTTGTCGATCACCAGCGACTCCGGGTAGACGCCCGGGTCGATCGAGATCACGTCCCCCGGCCCCGCCGCATCGATCGCCTCCTGGATCGTGGCCGCGTCCCCCGGCACGTGGATCTCCGTCGCCCCGGCAATCGCACCGCCCCCGACGAGCGGCCCCGCCGCCGCGAGCACGAATAGCATTCTGATCATTGTGGACATCCTGTTCTCCCCCTTCCACGCGCCGCCCCGCGCGGACGCCTCAGCGTAGAGCGCAACGTTTATGCTCGGCCGAGCGCGCCCGCCCTGCACACCAGCGGCGCAGATCGTCGGAGGAAGAGCGCCTCGTCCCAGACGAACCCCGAAGCGCGGTGGCGGCTGCAGGCACGGGTGCGGCTGCGGGCGCGGGCGCGGCGGCGGGCGCGGGCGCGGCCACGGCCGCGGGC
>CAYQYG010000426.1:0-7892 GCA_964421485.1 uncultured Polyangiaceae bacterium
TCCAGCGTCAGGGACCTGTGGGCTTACGTCACGACGGGCATGGGCGAGGTCTTACATTCGACTGACGGTCGGGACGACAGGGAAGAGCCGGAGCGACTGACGACGTAGTGCATCCCGAGCAGCCGCAGGCGGAAGATGCCGTCGTAGCGCCGGGGGCACTCGTTGAGCAGCGGGAAAGGCCGTGTCAGAACCTCGCGGTCTGCACGATCGCTGGGGAACGGGGGCCGTCAGGAGCGCCATGGCGAGGCGCCTAGAGCGACAAACATATTGAAACCGCCTGGAAAGAACGAGATTTGAGAGACCGCAAGGGCGGTAAGCGCCGGGAGACCGGCATGAGGAAGCAGGTGCGCGACGCAGAGCAACACCAGCAGGCTGAGCAAGTCCAGCCCCGGGAGGAGTGCACCCCCGGAAAGGCCGAAAGGCCAGCCCTCGCGCGGCGTGGGGTGACTCACGCCGCGAAGCGTAGGGGGCTGAGTGAGCGGGCCGGGTGATGGAGCTCCGAAACGGTCGTGTTCTTTGAGGGGCCGACGTGCTCGCCCTTTGCGGAAGGCCATGGTGGGTTCGTCCGTCGACCCGAGGTGGGAGCCCGGTGCGGGAAATCCGCTCGCCGGGCTCTGTCCGGGGGGCGGCCCGAGCCGACCAAAGAGGTCGGTGAGGGTCGTCCCTACCGGGACCAAGGGACGCAAGGATAAGAAAATCTTGTTCTGATCCTTGCGCCCCTTGCGCCCTCGCGGTCGATCTCTCGGATCTTCAACCTGATCGGTGCTCTAGCGCGTGCGGACGGGAAACGTGGTCATAGCTGGCCCATCCGACTCATTCCAAGGCCAATGCGATAGATGTCCGGAACGCGATAACGGATGGGATCGCTCTCCGTGCCCTCATACACCGAGATCAGGCCAACTTCTCGGGCGAGCGCTACCTCGTCCTTGAGCTGGTCGAGATCCCGCGCGGGAACCGGCGACCTTCCCAGCTCCATGAGGCGCTGCTTGAGGGGCTCGAGCTCAGAGAACTCTTCGAGGAGCAGCGCAGCCAGCGCTTCCGTCGAGACCGCGTCGAGCGACTCCATGAGCGCGCGGGGCCGGAGGATGCTCCGGTCGTAGGCGCTCGTGCGAAGCTCCTTTCGCTCCCAGTCGGTGGCCTGCTGGAAGAGCTGCAAGAGCGCGCGCGGCACGCGATCATTGTTGCCATCCGCCAGACGGTTCCAGACCCAGTTCGCGGTGTAGGCCGTGTTGCCGCCCTTCATCCTCTCGCCGACCAGGGTATTCCATATCCTGAAGACGGCGTCGGCAGGGGCCGGGCGGTTCGCGATCCGCTCTGCATCGTCCGGCACGAGGCGACGGAACGCTTCGGAGCGCAGCGCCTGGCGCAGCACGATCGTCAGATAGTCGGCCTGGCTCTCCCAGGCGAGGCGGACCGATTTCCCGAACAGGTGGCTCTTGTTCTCGAAGCGGAGCTTCTTCCAGATGTCCTCGCGCAGCATGATCTTGAAGCGCAGGTTCTTGAGCCGCTCTCCCCGATCCGTGAGGAACGTGAAGAGCCCCTCGATCGCGCGCGTACGACGCTCGCGCTCCGCCGCAGCGCTCCCGAAGCCAGTATCCAAGCCGTCGAGGAGGAGGAGTCGGCCGGGGGCGGCGGCCTGGTCGAGCCGAGCGAGCCAATCGCCCATCAGGAGGGAGCCGCTCGGCGCCGCCAGCATGTCCTCGATCGTCTCCAGGACCGAGAGCTCCCGGCTCAGGTCGGGAGCGAGGCGGTCGCGGAGCCCGGGAGGGACCAGCGCGTCTCGGGTCTCGGCTGGCCACTGCCGGTAACAGGCGACGCACACGTAGGCTGCCCAGAGCTCGCGCCATTCGAGGCCCGCTCCCCGTAGGAGCTCCTCGGCTCGCTTGAAGCCGTCCGCGGAGAGCTGCCAGTCCTCGCGCAGCTTCGCAGGCGCCAGCACGGTGATGGGCTGGATGGAATTCTCCCGGAGCCAGCGGAAGATGGCCGTCTTTCCGGTGCCCTTCCGGCCGATGACGAGCGGCACCGCGGGCGCGAGCGCGCTGCTCACGATATCCGTCTCGACGAAGGTCTCGAGCAAATGGCTCTGATCCTCCGCCGTTCCCGCAGGAAACTCGAGCTGATCGAGCACCGCGGCTTTGCTCGCCGGGACCGTGCTCGTCGCCGTCTGGATCTCCTTCACCGTGGGCAAGAACCGCTGGATCCAGTCCGCGAGCGGCTGGAAGGTCTTCCATACGTCGGCATCGGCGAAGATCTGGTCGGATGTGGCCAGCACCTCCTGGTACGGGATGAAGTGCGTGATCTCCGACTCCACCCAGCGATCGCTGCGAGGCGAGCCCGGCTGCGACAGCCAGTCGTGGATCCACTCGGCGGCGCGGTGCCTGTATCGCTGCACGATCTCGGGGACCTTGCTGGCCGGCACGGGGGACACGATGAAGCGGGGCTCCGGCGCGAGCGCGCGGCCCCCGTCGCTCCGGCGCGTGCGCGACGCGAGCAACGCGCGGACCAGCCCCTCCGTGCCCTTGCGCGCCTGCGGGTGCGGGAAGAACACGATGAATGCGAGATCGGCCAGATCGAACAGCAGCGGCCCGCTCAGGCGGGTGATCCCGGTCCGGGAATCGAGGAGGATCACATCCGGCCGGAAGGGCAGCTCCTCCGCCAGGAGCGTCATCAGATCGCGCAGGGGGTTGCGCTCCTCGCGGTACCACGCCTCGGGGTCGAGCAGCGAGAGCTGCCTGGCGTAGTCGGCGTCCGGGATGCCCGCCGGCAGGCAGTACAGGTCGTGCGCCTCGGAGATCCTGAGGAGGTGCTTGCTGGCGTCGGGCCGTGCCCCCTGCTCGAGATCGAGGAGGAGCCTGACGACCCCTCGGTCCGCCCCCACCTCGGCCTCCTTGCCGAAGAGGGCCGCGAGCCCCGGCGCCTCGAGGTCGAGATCCACGCAGATCACCTTCTTGCCGCGCGCCGCGAGCAGGTGCGCCGTGTACGCGAGCGCGGTGGATCGGCCGACACACCCACGCAGGGAGTAGAACGTGGTCACGATCGGCGGAGAAAGATCCTCGTCGAGGTCCGAGGGGAACTGGGGCTGCCCGGCTTCGAGGCGGCCGCGGGCGAGGGACTCGGGCCACAGCGGGAGCTGCTCGAGCTCGACGTTCGCGGGCAGCGCGCCCGCCCAGGTCCGTTCCTCGGGCGTGAGCACGTCGAGCCACTGGACCTTGATCTCGGGCAGCGCGGACAGCACCGCGCGCCGCCGGGCATCCTGGCTCATTCCCTCGAACCCGGAGGAGACGACTGCGATCCGCCACCCTGCGTACGGATCAGGCTGGACGCGCACGTCCTCGGCTTCGACCCCCTTGCCGCTCAGGCCGAGGCGGATCCTCTCGCGGATATCCTCGCTCGTCATTTCCGTCCTCCTGCCCGTCGCACGTGGGTATGTATCCAGCCGGTGAGATTGCCGGCACCCGTGAGGAGCTGCTCCGCAGGGATCGCGGCCGGCGGAGCGGTCTCGTAGCGCAGGTCCGTGCTCCACTGTTCGATGAAGAAGGCCTTCGCGCCGTTCGGATCCCGCAGATCCGAGAGGCGGAAACCGGAGGCTTCCCAGAGACCCTGGAGGTCGTGGCCGCCGGACCCGGACGTCGGAAACGGCTTGCCCTTGGCACGCAGGAGCGCCTTCAGGCTGCACTCGATGGCATAGCCCGCTATGTATACGGGCCCTGCGGAGCCCGGCCGCTTGTCCAGATTGGCTCTCGCGTCGGAGGCTCGCTCGGTCGCGACCGAGATCCAGTCATCGGCCGAGCTCGGTCCGCGCCTGACGGGGCCGGCCGGCGCCCCGGCCTGAGGAGCGCGGGCCTGTCTGAAGAAGTTGGCCGGCCAGCTTGGGTTGAGGCCGTGAATGCACGCTCTGGTGGTCAGCTCGCCGAGGAGCTTGCAGCGCTCCTCGTTCGCCTGGTCCAGGAAGGCCCGGAGCACCTCCCCCACGGGCTCGGCGTCCTCCGCTGCGCTCTGCAGAGCGTCAAGCCGCGCGAGCAGGGCGGCGACTCGAGGGACGAGGTCGGCGGTGCGCGCGTCCTTCAAAAGTCGCTGCCGCGTATGGTCGAGCTCCTTGCGGATCTCCTCATGGGGTTCGCTGAGCTGAAGTTTTCGGATCACAGGAGCTCCGGGCTGGGCCCGTGCGGGCAGCGGGATGCTAGCGATCCGCTTTGCGTCTGTCCATGCACGTGCCTGCGAGCCCCGCCGGGCTCAGGAGCATCCGAGGATCCTCCGTCAGCCTCGACGCGGGCGCTCCGCGCCCTGCTACCTCCACACCCCGATCCCGATGCTCAAGCTCTCATACCGAGGCGCCAGATCCATCGACCCCTGCACCTTGTACGTCACGTCCGGCACGAGCCCCCACCACGTCGTCGTGAACATCCGGAGGTCCGCGCCGAAGGTGAAATGCTGCCGCCCCACCTCCCCGAATCGATTCGGCTCGTAATAGCTCCCGAACCGCGTGTGCACCAATCCCGGGATCGGCTCCGTCTCGATCCCGAACCGCGGCGAGAAATTCACGCTCGCCCCCGACGTCCCCACGACCGACGGCGTCGACGGCTTCGGGGCGATCCCTTGCCCGAGGAACTCCTCCAGGCTCACCCCCCGGTCCACCGCGCCCGTGACCAGGATCTCCGCCGTCAGCAGCAGGTGCTCCCGCGGCCAGTTCCAGTACCGCGCCCGCCGCTCCCGCTTCAGCGCCGCGTACCGCTCCGTGAGGTCCGCCTCCTCCTGCTCTGCCCAGCGCGCTCGCTCCGCCTCGATCTCGCGCTTCCGCGCCGCCCGCTCCGCGGGGTCCTCGATCGCCCGGAGCTCGATCGCCCAGCGCGCCTCCTTCAGCTCCAGCTCGGCGGCGCGCGCCTCGCGCGCCTCGCGCTCCTGATCGTGCGGGTTGATCCACTCCGGGTTCAGCGGCTTCGGCCCCACCTGGATCGCCATGCCCACCTCCAGCTCCCAGGGCAGCACCACCTCGTCCGGCAGCACCAGCCCCCCGGCCCGGCGGACCCCGGCCGCGTCCGTCGTCGTCTCGTCGCCGATCAGCTGACCCCCGTTGACAGGGAACCGGAACGTCGCCCCGAAGCGGAACGACTCCCAGTCGGGGCGCACCAGGAAGCCGAGCTGGGGGGCAACGCCCGCGATCGTCAGGTCCGCCTCGGGCGCGTCCACGCCCAGCGTGACCGCGCGGGCGCCGCCGCCGAGCACGAGCTGGCCGCCGAGGAGCTGCACCCCGGCGAGCACGTGGTACTTGCCGATCATCACCACGTTCGTCACGCCGGCCGCCTCGAGCGAGTAGCGCTGCAGCTCCGCGTTGATCCCGGCGCCGAACGCGCCCGCCTGCAGCTGACCGCCCAGCGTCATGAAGATGAAGTTCGAGTAGTCGGCGTCGATCTTCCCGCTGTTGTCGAAGTCGTTGTTCTCGAAGATCTCGAGGGGGATCGAGATCGACGGGGCGATGTCGGCCTCGAACCAGCTCACGCTGAAGGGCTCGCGCAGGGCGGGCGCCGCGGCGTTGGCCACCATGCCGGCGATGCCCTCGGCGTAGCCGGCGTAGGCGCCGGCGATCCCGATCACCCGGAGCGGCGCCAGGATCGGACCCTGGAACAGGTCCAGGGCGTAGCGGTTGTCAGGCAGCGGATCGGCCGCGGCAGGGCAGGGGGCCACGGCCGCGAGCGCCAGGGCGCCCGCCGCCGCCAGGGCGGCCCGACCAGTCCTCTCGTCGATCCGTCCCATCAGCGTCTCGTCGCGCCCGCGTCGAGGTGATAGCACTGGCGCGCACCTGGAAGGAACGCCGCCGTACATGCCCACCGCTGGTCAAAGCTCGGGGGTCTCGCAGGGGGGGGCCGCCGAGGCTCCCCGGAGCCCGCGCGACTCGGCGCGCGCTCGCGGCCGGAGGGTCGCCATGGGCGTCTACTACGGGCTCGCGGCGCTGGTCATCGTGGCGGCCACGGTCCAGATCGTGCGGCAAGTCTTCTTCCAGCCGGTCTCGCCCTCGCCGTACGCGGGGTGCAGGGAGGGGCTGATCGCGCTCGCCGGGGCCGTCGATCGGGCGAGGGAGGCGGCCCCGGGGACGGACGGGGAGGACGCGGCGATCGCGCGCTTCCGGAGCGCGCTCGAGCCCGAGTGGGGGTACCGGGACGGGATCGCGGCGAGCTGCCGGGGGGCCTCGGAGAACGAGCGCGCTCTCGACGCCATCGAGCGGCTCCGCTATGCGGAGGAGCACGCCGCGCGGCGGGAGGCAGGCGACCTCGCCCCCCTCCGGCGAAAGGTCCGGGACATCGTCAACGGCGAGCTCGGCCCCGCGCCACCGCGGTGAGCTCCGGCCGAGGGCCGGCGGCCCCGCAACCACCAGACCCGACAGAACCTCGCGCACCGGCGACCGAGCAAGGCACCATGACCGATCCGAACCTTCCTTCCGCGACCGCAACGGCGGCCGGAGAACCTGGCCCCGCAGGAGATCCCGCGGGCGCGGCCGCGACCTCGATCCCCGAGGCCCCGCCGCCGACCTTCGACGTGCTCCCGCTGTCGAGCGAGCTGCGCGAGACGCTCGCCGAGATCGGCTACGTGCACCCGACGCCGGTGCAGCTCGCCGTGTGGGAGCCGGCCACGCGCGGGCGCGACGCGGTCGTGCAGGCGCGGACGGGGACGGGCAAGACGGCGGCGTTCGGGCTGCCGATCGTGGATCACCTGGTGAAGCGGTCGAGCCCGCACGTGCAGGTGCTGGCGCTGTGCCCGACGCGCGAGCTCGCGCTGCAGGTCTCGGCCGAGATCGAGCGGCTCGGCAAGCGCAAGGGCGTCAAGATCGCCGCGATCTACGGCGGCGCGCCGATGCAGCGGCAGGTCGACGCGATCGCGGGCGGCGCGCAGGTCGTGGTGGGCACGCCGGGGCGCGTGCTCGATCACATCCGGCGCGGGACGCTGAGCACCAAGCACGTGAAGCTGCTCGTGCTCGACGAGTGCGACGAGATGCTCTCGATGGGCTTCGAGCGCGAGCTCAGCGCGATCCTCGCGGAGCTGCCGGCCGAGCGGCAGACGCTCCTGTTCTCGGCGACGGTGCCGCCGGACATCGAGCGGATCGCGAAGACGAGGCTGCGCTCGCCGGAGTTCGTGACGCTCTCGGGCGACGCGGTCGGCGCGCTGTCGATCCTGCACTTCGTCTACCTCGTGACGGGCGACAAGATCGGCTCGTTCATCCGGATCATCGAGGTCGAGAACCCGGAGAGCGCGATCGTCTTCTGCAACACGCGCGACGAGACGGAGACCGTGTCGGCGGCGCTGCGGCGGCAGGGGTTCGACGCGGAGTGGCTGAACGGCGACCTGCCGCAGTCGGACCGCGAGAAGGTGATGAGCGCGACGCGCGAGGGGCGGCTGCGCTTCCTCGTGGCGACCGACGTCGCGGCGCGCGGGATCGACATCTCGCACCTGACGCACGTCATCAACTACGACTTCCCGCAGGACGCCGAGGCGTACGTGCACCGCACGGGGCGCACGGGGCGCGCGGGGCGGACGGGGACGGCGATCTCGCTGATCACGCCGCAGGACATCGGCGGGCTCTACCTGCTGCGGCTGACGTACAAGATCCGGCCGCTCGAGCGGCAGATCCCGACCGAGGGCGAGCTCAAGACGCGCGCGGAGGCGGACCTCGTGGCGATGCTCGCCGAGGCGTTCCTGTCGAAGGGGAGCCACCCGGACGATCTGGCGCTGGCGCGGCGGCTGCTGACGCACGACCAGGCGGACGTGATCGTGGCGGGGCTGCTCCGGGATCACCTCGGCGCGCGGCCGACGTCGCAGGACGAGGCGAGCGCGGCGCGGCGCGCGGCGCAGCCGCAGCGGGCGCCGCGCGAGGGCGGCGGGCGAGGGCGCGAGGGCCGGGC
>CAYQYG010000427.1:0-7841 GCA_964421485.1 uncultured Polyangiaceae bacterium
GCTCCGCACCGCGCGCAGCCGCGCGCAGCCGCGCGCAGGCATGGTCTCGCGCGAAAGCGCGAGACCATGGCGAGCACGGCGAGCACGGCGAGCACGGCTTGGCTTTGCGCGTTCCGAGCACGCCGGTACGCTGAAGAGCCCGAGCGAGCCCCCGCCCACGACCGGATCCGGAGCCGCGCCCGCGTCCGCGTCCGCGTCCGCGTCCGCGCCCGTGCCCGTGCCCGTGCCCGTGCCCGTGCCCGCGTCCGCGTCCGCGTCCGCGTCCGCGTCCGCGTCCGTGTCCGCGCCCGTGCCCGCGCCCGCGTCCGCGCCCGTGCCCGCGTCCGCGCCCGTGCCCGCGTCCGCGTCCGTGTCCGCGCCCGTGCCCGCGCCCGCGTCCGCGCCCGTGCCCGAAACCGCCATTGCGGTTCCAGTCTCCGCTCTTCACGATCTCGCCGAGATCTCTTCCGCTTCCAGCCCGTCGCCAACTCGGCGGACGATGCGATCCACCGCGGCGACCCGGTCCCAGCGAAACTCCGGCAACAGGTCCGCGGGTGCGCACCCCTCGGCCCGATCGAGCAGCCCCACGGCCCACGCCAGCGCCCCGCAGAGCGCCGGCGCCTCGAGCCCCAGCCCCGCGCCGCGGGCCGCCGCGTGCGTCTTCGCGAGCTTGCCGCCCCGCTCCTCGAGCAGGAGCAAATGGTGCCGGTACACCGGCGCCGGCAGCCCGAGCAGCGATTGCAGCGCCGCCTGCGTCGCCGTGCTCGGCGCGATGTCGCGGCCGCGCACGACGCGCGTCACGCCCGCCGCCCCGTCGTCCACCACCACCGCGAGCTGATAGGCGATCGACCCGTCGCGCCGCCGCACCACCGGATCCCCCATCGCGGCCGCAGGATCCTGCCCGAGGTCCAGCCCGCCCTCGTCCACCGGATGGAACCAGCCGTCCGGCAATCGCGCGCGCACCGGCTCGCGGCACGCCCGCCAGCCGCCGGGGGGCAACGGCCGGCCCCGGCCGCGATTGTCGTACGCCCAGCCGCCGTCCGGCGCGCGCCGCCCGATCGCGCGCACCTCCTCGCGCGTCGCCGCGCAGGGATAGAGCGCGCCCATCCGCTCGAGCCGGTCCATCGCCGCCTCGTGCTGCGCGCCGAGGCTCGACTGCGCGACGACCTCGTCCCAGTCGAGCCCCAGCCACTCGAGATCCGCCAGGATCGAACGTGCGTGCTCGGGACGGCAGCGATCCGGATCGAGGTCCTCCAGCCGCAGCACGAGCCGCGCGCCGAGCGAGCGGGCGTCCAGCCAGCAGAGCAGCGCCGCCGCGAGCGTCCCGAGGTGGGCGGGCCCGGTGGTCGAGGGAGCGAACCGGCCGGCGACGTGATCTGACAATCAGGTGAACCGGGCAATGCGGGCGCGCACGCGCTCGGTGCCCATGATGGACATCACGTCGCGCAGGTCCGGGCTGTTCCTCGTGCCGCAGAGCGCCACGCGCAGGAGCTGCGAGACGTCGCCGACGTGACCCTTGTACTTCTCCGGAGAGGCCTTGTACTGCTTCACCTCGCCCGCATAACCCGCCGCCACGGCCACGGCGCGGATCTTCTCGAACCAGGCCTCCTTCGAATCCGCAGGGTCGTAGGTCTCGACCATCCGCCCGAGGAGCGACCGGCGCTCGTCCTCCGCGATCGTCTCGGGGAAATCGAACCCCTCGATGCGATCGTAGAGCTCGTCGAAGAAGAACGCGAGCTGCGCCCGCACGTCCTGCCAGGTCGTGATGCGCTTGTTGCCCTTCGGGGAGTCGCGCTCGATGCCGAGCGCGCGCATCGCGTACTCCGGATCCCGCTCCATCAGCGCGGCGAGCTCCCTGTCATACGCGCGCGCCCACGCGAGGCCGTGCTCGTAGACCTCCTTGCCGCTCATCCGGGCGATCACCGCCTGGCTGATGCTCCGGAGCTTCACCATGTCGCTCAGCGCGCCGCCCGGCGCGAGCTTGTTCAGCTTGAGCTGGAAGTCGGTGTACGGCTTCGTGGGGTTCGCCTTGCGCCAGTCCTCGAATGCGGAGTTCGCGATGTTCAGGAGGTACTCGATCGTGGCGACCTCGGGCACGCCGGTCTCGCGGTAGTAATCGACGTTCGCCTCGGGATCGTGGCGCTTGCTCAGCTTGCGCCGGGACTCGACCTGCCTCGCCTCGCCGGTCTCCGGGTCCTTCTCCTCGCCGCGCTCGAGCTTCTGGATCGGGGGCACGTGGGCGTAGTGGACCGGCTTGAACCCCAGCATCCTGAAGAGCTGGAGATGGAAGGGGATGCTGGAGATCCACTCGTCGCCGCGGATCACGTGCGTCGTGCGCATCAGGTGATCGTCGACGGCGTGCGCGAAGTGGTAG
This sequence comes from uncultured Polyangiaceae bacterium, assembly GCA_964421485.1. Lineage (GTDB taxonomy): Bacteria > Myxococcota_A > Polyangia > Polyangiales > Polyangiaceae > CAYQYG01. Next base: position 2,354 of record CAYQYG010000427.1, read on the forward strand.
GTCGGGATGCCGTCCGACTTGAGCAGGACGTGGTCGACGTCGTTGACGGGCATCGAGATCACGCCCTTCACGCCGTCCTTCCACTCGACGCGGCCGGAGGTGTCGTCGGGCGCGCGCAGCCGGATGACGAAGGGGGTGCCCTTCGCGAGCGCCTCCTCGACGCGGGTGAGCGGCGCGTCGCGCCAGCGCGCCCAGCGGCCATGGTAGCCAGGCTTCGCCTTGATAGCGGTCTGCTCCTCGCGGATGGCGTCGAGCTCCTCCACCGTGCAGAAGCACGGATAGGCAAGGCCGCGGCGGATGAGGGAGATCGCGAAATCACGGTAGATCGCGGCGCGCTCGCTCTGCACGTAGGAGCCGTACGCGCCGGTCTGCACGATCTCGCCGGACGGGGCGCGGGAGACGCCCTCGTGCGGGGTGAGGCCGAAGCGGGCGAGGGAGTCGACGATGGTGTCGAGCGCGCCGGGGATGGCGCGCTTCATGTCGGTGTCCTCGATCCGGAGGAAGAACACGCCCCCGCTCTGCTCCGCGAGCCGGCGGTTGATGATCGAGACGAAGATGCCGCCGATGTGCATGAACCCGGTGGGGCTCGGCGCGAACCGCGTGACCATCGCGCCCTCGGGCAGCGCGCGCGGCGGGTAGATCGCCTCGTAGTCCTCGGGGCGCTTCACCGCGTCGAGGGCGCCGCCGAAGAGCAGACGGACGAGCTCCTCGCGGCCTTCGGCGGGGGCGTCAGCGGGGCTCGTCGCCTCGCTGGAGGCAGGTTTTTCCATGCGGATCGTGGCTCCTTGGCCGGGGCGGATGAGTGGGGGCGGCCGACATGGCACGCCCCCCGGCGCTTGTCAATGCCGGCAATCGGCGCCTGGTTGTCGCGCTGCCGCCGGCGCCGGGGTGACCGGCGGGCGTTCAGCCAGAGATCAATTTCACAGCGGAGACAGGGGGCGGGGAGGGGGAGCGCGCCGGGGGGCTCCCCGCCTCGGTGGCTCTCGGTGAAAAATCTCCGGGTCGTGCCGGTCCGCGCCTACAATGAGCCCGTGCGGAAGCCTGGCTGGACCTTGATCGGGTGCGCGGCGGCCGCCGCGCTGGGGTGCGCGAACGGCAGCAGCCTGGAGGAGGGCTTCGAGCAGGAGCCCGGGTCGGGCGGCTCCGGCGGCGGGACCACGACCTCGTCGACGACGAGCACGAGCACGACCTCGAGCACGGGCGCCGGCGGCGAGGGCGGCGGCGGCGAGGGCGGCAGCGGGACCGGCGGGAGCTGCGATTATGCCGCCCCCGCGCCCTGCTCGAGCGGGGAGGAGCTGCCCGGAATCGACGGAGACACGGGCAGCGACGTCCGGACCGCCACCGGCGACACGTCGCGCTGGCTCCACGTGTACGTGGCCGAGGCGGTGAGCTCGATCATCGATTACCCGCCGCTCAGCTACACCGCGACCCTGACCTCGCCGCCCGGAATGGATTACGACCTCTATGTCTACACGGGCGACGTGAACGGACCCAACTGCCTGGCGCAGGGGGTGAAGGGCACAGGGCAGCCGGAGCAGGTCTCCGCGACCTGGGGCGACACGATCGGCTCCGAGGACGGCACGTACGTGACCTTCGAGGTCCGCTACGTGTCCGGCAGCGCCTGCGGCCCCCAGTCGATGTGGAGCCTCCAGATCGCCGGGAACACCGACTGAGGGCCGCGCGCGCCGCGATCAGCCGGCCGTGATGGGGATCTGGCGCGGCTTCAGCGCGGCGGCCTTGGGCAGGTGGATGCTCAGCACGCCGTCCTTGAGGTCCGCGCTGATCTTGTCGAGCTCGACGCCCTGGGGCACGATGAAGCTCCTGCGATAATCGGGCAGCCCCGCCTGCGCCTGCCCGGGCCCGACCTCCGCGGCGTCCGCGCGGTGCGCCTCGAACGTGAGCTCACCCTTCTCGAGGTGGATCGACAGCCCCTCCTGCGTGACGCCCGGCAGGTCCGCCACGACCAGGATCTGCTCGGCGTTCTCGTAGATGTCGACGAACGGCGCCACGGCCGGCCTCTGCTCCAGCTTCTCCGCCGCGTCCTTTCCACGGCTCGCCAACGTGCGCTCGGTGCTCATTGCGATGTCTCCTCTCTCCTCTCCCTGGGATCTTCCCTTGACCTCTCTCCCTCGCCCCGTCACTGCGCCTGGACGGCGATCCGGCGCGGCTGCGCCTCGGGCACCTTGGGCAGCGTGAGCGTGAGGACACCATTCTTGAGGATGGCGGTGGTCTTCTCCGCGTCGACCTTGCTCGGGAGCTGGAAGCTCCGCGAGAACCGGACGGTCGACCGCTCCTGCCGGTGGACCTGATAGCCCTCCGGGGCGTCCGCCTTGCGCTCGCCGGCGAGCGTCAGGACGTCCTGGTTCAGGGTGAGCTGCAGGTCCTCCTGCCGCATGCCAGGCAGATCGGCCCTCACGACGAGGGCCGAGCCCGCATCGAAGAGGTGCACCCGCGGCCCCGGCGCGACGAAGCGGGGCGCCCTGTCGAACTCGCCGCGGAGGGATCCACGCGCGGGGGCGTGATCGACGTCCTCGAACATCCGGTCCATCCGGCGGCGCAGATCGTCCATCATGGCAAACGTACGCTCGAAATCATTGAATCGGCCCATGGCGGCGGCTCCTCCGTGTTGCTGCGCGCAGGCTCTGCCGGCGGCGCGCTGGACATTCCGTGCGCCCGCGGCCCCCCTGGCGGCGGCGTGGATTGCGTTTTCGCGGGACCATTCGCCGGGGGCGCCGGTCACCGCGCGCCTTCAATCTTTGCACGTCACCCGGAGTGTCAACCCCGCCCCGCCTCGGCCGTGTACGCGCCCGCTTCCGCGTCCGTCCTCCGCGCCCGCGGCCGTGTCCGTGTCCGCTGCCGTGTCCGTGTCCGCGGCCGTGTCCGTGTCCGCGGCCGTGTCCGTGTCCGTGTCCGTGTCCGTGCCCGCGGCCGCTGCCGTGTCCGTGTCCGCTGCCGTGTCCGTGTCCGTGTCCGTGCCCGCTGCCGTGTCCGTGTCCGTGTCCGTGCCCGCGGCCGTGTCCGTGCCCGCGGCCGTGTCCGTGCCCGCTTCCGTGGTGCGCGAGGGGGGACCCGCGGGCCGTCGGGCCAGGCGCTCTCAGGCGGGACCCTGCGGCGCCTGGGCCTGATCCGGGGCGGCAGGCGCGCCGCCGGGAGCGCGACCCGGAGCCCCGAGCATGGGCGCGAGCGCCGGGAGCGCGAGCAGGAACTCGGAGCCGCGCCCGTCGGCGGTGACGGGGCTCCGGACCGAGACGCGGCCGCCGTGGCTCTCCGCGATGTGCTTGACGAGCGCGAGGCCGATCCCGCTCCCGCGCACGCGCTGCTCGCTCGCGCGGCGGCCGCGGACGAAGCGCTCGAAGATGTGCTCCTGCTCCTCGGGCTCGATCCCGGGCCCGCGATCGGTGACGCGCACCTCGACGCGCTCCCCGACCTGCGCGCGCGCGACGGAGACGTCGACGCGCCCGCCGTCCTTCGCGTACTTCAGGGCGTTGTCGAGCAGGTTCATGATCGCGAGCTCGAGGGCGCGCGCGTCGATCCGCGCCGGCGGGAGGTCCTCGGCGACGGCGAGGTCCACGTCGACGCCCTCGCGCTCGGCGCGGTAGCGGTAGAGGTCGACCGAGCGCGCGACGACCTCGCCGACGTCGCCGCGGGCGAACTCGTAACCGGCCTTGCCGCGCTCGACCTTGGCGAAATCGAGCACGTTCTCGATGAGCGCGGTGAGGCGCTCGCTCTCGCTGACGATGATCTGGAGGTACTGGCGGCGCTTGTCGTCGGTCGGGACGCGGCCGCCGAGCAGGAGCTCGCCGAACATGCGGATGAGCGAGAGCGGGGTCTTGAGCTCGTGGGAGACGTTGGCGACGAAGTCGCTCTTGAGCGCGGCGAGCCGCCGCTCCTTGACCGAGGCGACGACGACGATCGCGAGGCCCGCGAGCGCGACGACGGCGGCGATGCCGACCATGCCGAGCTCGATGAGGCGCTGCCGCTCGACCTTCTGGCCGAGCTCCTCGGCGGTGGTGAGCGCCATCTGGAGGCGCCAGTTGTAGAGCGTGGTCGGGAAGGGGCGGCCGACGGTGAACTCGCCGCCCTTGATCGGCGGGCCGAAGACGATGCGCCCCTCCTCGTCGATGACGTTCATGCGGCTGTTGCCGCGGTCGAGGTCGCGGTAGAGCCGCGGCAGGATCTCGTGCACGAGGCGGGGCACGTCGTGCCAGGCGACCACGAGGTACTTGCGGCCCGCGTGCGCGCGCTGCCAGTAGCTGACGAGCAGGCTCTGCTGGTCGATGACGTGGTGGAGGTGCCGGAGCTCGGAGCCGTCGCCGCCGAAGTTCATCTGCGGGAGCAGGCGCGTGACGAGCAGGCGCCGGATGATGTCGTCCTCGCGGCCGGGCGCGCCGCGCGAGGTGAACGCGAGGACGTCGTGCTCGGGGTGGTCCATGTCGAGCACGAGGATCGCCCGCACGGTGGGCGTCTCGCGCGCGGCGGTCGGGAGCCAGCGCCTGGTGATCAGGCCGAGGTTGTCGACGTCGACGTGCGCGGCGACGACGTTGTCCTGCGCGATGATGACCTTGTCGAGCCGGTCGACGCGCTCGTCGGCGAGCGTGAGGGTGGCGTCGAAGACGGTCTGCTGGCGGGCCTTCTCGATCTGGAGGGTGGTGCGGAGCGCGATGCCGCCGAGCACGAGCACGGCGACGACGATCGCCGGGACGAGCGCGAAGTAGAGGAGGCGCGCGCGCGCCCCGACCGGCGTGAGGAGGACCATGGCGCTGCCCGCTAGCGGGCGCGCCTGGCCGCTGTGTCCTGGAGCCCCGCGAGGACGAGCTCGGCCTCGACGATGACGCCGTGCGCCGCGAGGGACTCCGCGAGCTGCTGGCCGATGTACGTGAGCGCGTTGCCGTCGCCCTCGGTGTACCGGCCGCCGTCGAGCGGGTCGGCGATCTCGATGAGCCCGAGGGTGCGCCCCGCGAGCTCGACCGGCGCGCAGATGAGGCTCCTCCGCTCGGCGCCGGTGGCGCGCCAGCGGTCGTCCGCGGCGCGGGCGTCCTTCGAGGCGTCCGCGATGACGACGGCGCGCCGCGATCGCATGGCGGCATGCGCGAGCGGCGAGCGGTCCGGGAGGCGCGCGAGGAGGGCGCTCTCGCCGCCGACCTGCCGGACGACGACGAACTCGCGCTTGTTGATGTCGAAGAACGAGACGAGCCCCACGGCGCTCGGGATCTTCTCGAGCGTGAGCGCGAGGACGAAGTCGGCGGCCTCGAGCGGGTCCGCGAGGAAGGCGATGTCGACGCACGCTTCGAAGAGCTCGGCGATGAGGTCGTCGCCGCTGAGCCGCGGGCCCGGCTTCGCGCGAGGAGGAGGCGGCGGGCGCGGCGCGGCAGGAGCGGGCTTGGCTGCGGGGGCGGGCGCGGCTCCGGATTTGGATGCGGGAGCGGGCGCGGCAGCGGGCGCGGGCGCGGGCGCGGGCGCGGCAGCGGGCGCGGCAGCGGCAGCGGGC
>CAYQYG010000428.1:0-1995 GCA_964421485.1 uncultured Polyangiaceae bacterium
CCCCGTCGATGACATGCACCCGCGCCGTCCGACCCCGTCGATGACATGCACCCGCACCGTTCACCCCCGTCGCTGCATGCATTCGCGCCGTCCATCCTCGCCGGTAGCGTATGGCCTCCCCCCCCGGATGCCCGGACGACCGATCCGACGAGGAGCAGCGGCGACGGGCAATGTGCTCCGCAAGGTCGTGGCGAACGTCAAACGGATACGCACACGGCGCGTGCCAGTCGGCGGGAATCGCATGGGCCAGAGGGTCTACCTCGACCTCCGCGGCGCCCCTGACGTCCCCGGTTCCGAAGCGAGCGAGGGGACCCTCATCACGCTCGCCCTCCTGACGGCGCTCTTCTCCCCCGGCCGCCCGAACCTCGTCTTGCTCGACGACCTCGATCACGCCCTCCACCCCGAGGCCCCTCTCGCAGCGCCTCCCCTACCCCGTACCCGCGCCCCTCCTGCGACACGCGGCGCCTCCCCTACCTCGCACCGGCGACCTTCCTGGGCGGCGTGGAGCCGCGCCCGGTCGGGCCGGCGATCTTCCTGCGGTGCATGGCGACCTGCCCGCTCGCGCGAGCGATCTTCCTCGGGCATGCAGCGAGGACTCCGGAATGACGAGGGGCAAGGTGCCGACAAACGCTGAATCGACACCCTCGTCGAGCATCATCTGAAAGCGTGATGCTCGATCGCGCGGCCGAGCTCGATTCGAGACCTATCTACCGCGCCTGGCCGGCCGGGGCGCCGGCCTGGAGGCGGCGGGACGGCGGCGCACGGCCTCCTCACCTCTGCCGGCGATGACATCGGCCGCCGTCTTCGCGGTCAGCAGCCGCACGGCCCACTCGTGGAGCAATGCCTCGTCCGCGGCCTCGATCCGCGCGGCGATGTCCGGGGAAACCTCCCCGAAGGGCGCCACCATCAGCCGCAGCAAGAGCTTCGCGCCGCCGCGCTTCTCGCCCCTGCTCTCGCCCCTCTGCTCGATCTCGTCCAGCCAGGTCACCACACCCTCCTGGGTCCTCGGTCCTCCCGCCTCTTCCAGGAGCTTGGCCACCTTCTTCACGCTCGTCTGCTCGTGGGTGGCCGCAATATGCCGCATCAGCGCACGAGCTTCTCCCAGAGGCGGTGCATGTAGACGCTCATCCGGAAGATCATGAGGGGCTCGACGCCGCGCTGGTGCTCGAAGAGCGCATAGAAGTAGAAATGGCGGCCGCGCAGCTTCGTCGAGAGGACGAGATCGCCGTAGCGGCTGCGCAGGGCGGCGTCCACGAAGCTGTCCTTCTCGACCTTGAGGGCGCGGAAGTCGACCTCCGCGGCCACCAGCGGCGGCAGCGCGGCCCGGAGCAGGCCAATGGCATGCTTCCGCTGGCCGAAGGTCCACCTGAAGATGGCATTGTGCGGCTGGGGCACGAGGCTCCGCCGGCGGGAGCGGACAGGCATGGCGAACGATTAGTGGATGAAATGAGAACGGCAAGCAGATTCGAGCGGGGAGGGATGGAATAAATGATGCGCGTGGCGTCGAATCGGGTGGCAAATCGGGCGAGGTCCCGTAAGCGACCGCTGGGCGGGAGCTTCTGGAGGGAGGACGGGGACGCGGGACCTGGGGGCGGGAACGGTGTTGTAGCGAGATGGGTCGATCAGCGGGCTGGCTTGCCGGGCGGGAGCAGGCCGTGGCGCTCCTGGATGCGGCGAATCTGTTCGGCCTCGGGGAGGCGGAGGGCCTGGGCCGCGTCGCGCGCGAGGTGGAGCAGGTCGGCGGCGGCCTCGCGATCGCCCGGCTTGGCGCGGGAAAGGAGGAGCAGGGCGAGATTGGCTCGAGCCACGAGGAGCTCGCGCACGTCGCCGACCTTCTCGTAGACCGGAAGCTCTTCCTCCTTGCGGATGCGCAGCGCCTCGTCCAGCTCTCCTCGCGCCTGCAGGATGTCGGCTATCTTTCCCATCGTCACCGCGCGCGAGCGCACGTCGCCGACCTTCTCGTAGACCGGAAGCTCTTCCTCCTTGCGGATGCGC
>CAYQYG010000428.1:2095-7836 GCA_964421485.1 uncultured Polyangiaceae bacterium
AGCGCCTCGTCCAGCTCTCCTCGCGCCTGCAGGATGTCGGCCCGGCAGCTAACGGCAAGGGCTGCCTCCCGCTCCTCGCCTCGCTCCCGGTCGAGCGTTTCTTTCTCCGATGCCGCCTGGAGCGCGAGGTCGAGCGCGCCTGCACGCCGTGCCACATGCATCAATGTGAACAGCAGATTCGACCGCTCCACCGGATCCGTCCGCGCCCCGAGCCCGCGCTCGCAGAAGCGCATCCAGGGGGCGAATGGTCCCACACGAATCGCGTACACCGATCCCGCACGCTCGGCGCGGACCAGGTCGTCGCCGCTCACCTCCCCCAGCCAGGCCACGAGCGCAGCTCGCTCCCGCGTGACCTCGCCCCAGCGCTGCCCCTGCAACTCCTCCTGGCCCGGCTTGAGCTCCGGCAGCCGCTCGACAAACCAGCCCGTCATCCGGCTGTGGCCGGCTTCGGCGCCGGGCTCACGGCGGAGGTGCTGGGCGAGGAGCGGATGAATCTGCCAGGCGCCGTCGGGGCGATCGGTGGCGTCCACCCTGGCGACCAGCGACAGCTTCCTCGCCGAGCCAATGAGCCGGGCGAACGAGGTCGCATCGAGGCCGGTCAGGGCTTCGCCCAGCGAGCGGCCGACCCCCGCGGGCGGAGCATGCGCGAGCGCCGCGAGCGCAGGAAGGAAGACGTCGGGGTCCAGCCGGCGGCGATCGAGGTCGCGGCGGAAATGGTCGAGGGACAGCGCGAACGTCCGGCGGAGATTGGCCCGGACGGGGTCGCTCCGGAGGAGCTGGTCCGCGGGGTCCTCCGGGTCGAGGTCGAGCGCCGTCGTGCGGAGCAGGTCGAGGAAGGTGTCGACGGTATGGTCCCCCTCGCGCAGGTGGCCGGCGGCGAGGTGCAGCGCCAGCGGGAGGTGGCCGAGCTCCGCGGCGAGGCGGCCATACGCGGCGCGCTCGGCGGCGTCGCGGGCGGGGCCGAGCTCGGCTTCGAGCTGCTCGATCGCGGTCGGGGCGTCGAACGGGGCGAGCGGAATGGGCTTCCAGCCGGGAGCCCGCCCGAGCTCTTGAAACCGGCCGGTCACCACGAGCGGGCAGCCGCGCAGGGAGGCGGCGAGCTTGACCACGGCCTCGGCGGCGACCTGCGTGTCGACGTTCTCGATGTGCACCAGGGTGAGCGGGGCGAGCAGGCGATCGCGGACGCGGTCCCCGGGGACGCGAATGCGGGGATCGTCCGCGAGGCGGCCGAGCAGGGCCGCGGCGAGCCGATCCGCGGCGATGTCCGCCGAGAGATCGCCGGCGGAGAGGGCGAGGCGGATCGCACCGCCGGGATACTCGGCGGCGTGCTCGGCAGCGAACCGGTCGGCGAGGTAGGATTTGCCGACACCCGGCATCCCCTGGACGGCGACGATGGCGACCGGGGTTGGCACCCCGGCGCCGGGGAGCAACGCGGCCTCGAGGGCGCGGAGCTCGGCGCGCCGGCCGACGAAGATGCGGGGCGCGCGGCGCGACGGGGGCGGGACCGAGGGCGCGGTGAGCCGCCACGTCAGACGGCCCTGCGGTGCGCCACGATATAGCTTGGTGTCGTCGCACCAGAACCCCGCGCCTCGGTTGGAGTAACCCCGCAGGCGGATTTCATAACGAAGGGGGCGGCCATCGTCGTCGAGCGTGACATCGATGAGGTGGCAGGCGTTGGGCCACCGGTTGCCGCGGTGGCCTTCGTAGACGCAGCCGGCCGCGATCTCGCGAAGCGTCTGCTCGGGCGTGGAGACGGTGACGAGGTCCTCCTCGTGCAGGTGGCCGCGCAGGAGGAGGTCGACGTGCTCGGCCAGGAGATCCCGGGCGTCGCGGGCATCGGCGAGGTCGGTAAGGGGGTGATGGACCAGCGCGAGGCGGAAGCCGGGGAGGGAGTAGCCCTGCGTGTCCGTCGCGAGGCGCGCGATCTGGTCCTCGGTGAGCAGGAGCTTGCCGCTGTCGTCGTCGCCGCCGCAGAGCCACGCGGAGTCGAGGCCGAGGACGTGGACGTCGAAGGGCAGGTCGAGGCGCAGCAGCTCGGCCCGGTAGCCGAGCAGGCCGTGCGGCGAGCGCTTGGGGAGGCAATCGATGATGCCGAGGTGCTCCAGCCACTCGCGATAGGCCGCGCCGCGCGCGAGCAGGGCGTCGCGGTCCCCGGCCTCGATGCCGGGCGGCGGCGGGCCGCCCGCGAGCCAGCGCGACCGATCGACCGGATCGGCCCGGAGCAGCGCCGGGCGGAGGCGCTCCCAGACGCCCTCGTGGACTGGGCGCTGGATGTCGTGGTTGCCGGGCACGACGAAGATGCGGTCCCGGGGCACCGCGAGCCGCGCGATCAGGGCCTCGACGAAATCGGCGGCGGGCTCGTACTCGTCGGCGCGGCCCCAGTCGGCAATGTCCCCGGTGAAGGCGACGACGTCGACGCCGGCGCCGTCGCCGAGCAGCTCGCCGAGGTTCCTCTCCCAGGCGTCCCCGAGCACGCGCCGCCGCCGCCAGGCCTCCCGCTCCCGCGGCCCGCGCTCGTGGAGGTCCGACAGGTGCAGGATGCGCAGCCGGTGCTCCGCCATATCCTACCCATGCCCGATTCGCAGCCACGGTGTCCACTCTCTTCGGCGCCGCGCCCCGCTCTCCCCCACCCTCCTCGACCGGATCGGCCCCGCGGGCTCGCAGATCCCCGGAGCCCCGCCATGGTGAATCCGGGCGGCTGAGCCGTTTCCGGTGCCGTTTCCGGTGCCGTTTCCGGTGCCGTTTCCGGTGCCGTTTCCGGTGCCGATTCCGCTCCCGCCCCCGTTCCCTTCTCCGCTATGCGCGCGACAGCGCCGCCGCGAGGACGCGGATCAGCTCGGCGCGGGTGAACGGCTCCTCCAGCGCGACGTCATCACCCTGTCGCCGCGACGGCGGGCAGGGAGATCCGGAAGGTGGTGCGAGGGGGGTTCAGAGCTCGTTGATCCGGCTCACGACCGCGGCGCAGGCGGCCTCGGGGCTCGAGGCGTCGATCTGCCAGTCCGGCGCGCCGTATTGCCCGTCGACGCGCACCATGCGGAAGCGGCTCTCCGCGGGATCCACCTGGAACGAGGGCAGCGACTTGATCGCGCTCGTCACCGAGATCGGCGAGCCCGCGAGGTAGATGTCCGCGCCGAGCAGGTTGTAGAGCACCTGCGAGTCGACGGTGCCCGTGATCTCGCAGCTCGACGCCGCCGTGCCCGCGAGCTCCGGGTCCACCTGCATGTCGATGAACCCGCGGCCCTGCAGCGTCGACCCCGGCTCGTTCGGCGTGTCCGCGTTGCAGAGCGCCCCGTTCTGCACGTCGGCCGGCGTCGTCCCGCACACCTGGACCGTGACGCCGGGGAAGCCGTCGCCGTCGTCGTCGCGCGCCGCCGCGCAGTCGCTCACGCACGCGTCCTCGCACAGCGAGGTGCGCCCCACCGAGGTCGAGTTGCAGCTCGCCGTCTCCGTGTCCCACGCCGGCATCGACGCCCCCTCCTTGGTCGCGCCGACGGTCACCGTGAACCTGTCGAACGCCACCGCCGCGCCGTCCTCGGCGCCGTCGAGCGTGCCGCCCACGGCCGCGGTGGCCACCGTGGGCAGCGCCGCGAGGAGCGTGTCCGGCGCGATGATCTGCGTCGACACGAGGCTCGCCGAGTCGGGATCGCAGGCGCCGACGAGCGCGCTCACGACCGGCAGCTCGATGGAGCAGAGCGTGGCGCGCACGTTCGAGAGCGCGGTGGGCCCCGACTGCTCCATCGTGACGAGCAGCACCATGCGCGACTCGCCCTCCTGGCCCTCCGGACAGATGGTGATGGCGCCGCCGGGCACGCCCTGCAGGCTCACGGTGAGTCGCGCCGAGCCGGCCCATGTGCCCCCCAGCGAGAGCTCCGCCGGCGCCGAGTCGCACGGGATCGCCTGCGATCCGCCGCCCGCGCCGCTGCCGCCGGTGCCCGCGCCCGCTCCCCCGGAGCCGCCGTCGTCGCCGCACGCGGCGGCGCTCAGGGCGAGCGGAAAGAGAGCAACGAGGCCAAGGCGGATGGGTCGAGGTGAAGGCATCTGCGATCTCCTGGTCGACGAGGCGCAGGTCGCGCGGAGATCACGGTACGACCACGAACCCGACCGCGTCCATGCCCTCGGCGCGGGGACGGACGCGGGAACCGGCGCGGAAACGGAAACGGAAACGGAAACGGAAACGGAAACGGAAACGGAAACGGAAACGGAGGCGGGAGCGGCTCAGTCGTAGCGCTCGACGTGGACCTTCTTCCGGTCGACGCCCAGCCCCTGCCGCGACAGGTCCTTCACCGCGCGCACCATCCGGTCGAGCCCGCAGATGAACACATGCGGCGCCTCCGCGCAGCCGGACGCGAGCGCCCGGTAGATCTCGGGCACGTGCTCCTGCACGTAGCCGCGGCGGCCGGACCACGACGGGCCCGCCTGCGACAGCGTCACCTCGTAGCGGAGCCCCGGGCGCTCGGACGCGAGCGCCGTGAGCTCCTCCCGGTACAGGATGTCCTGCTCGAAGCGGGCGCCGAAGAGGACCCAGATCGGGGCCTTCGAGCCCTTGCGCACCGCCGCGTGCAGCATGCTCCGGAGCGGCGTCACGCCCGTGCCCGTCGCGACGAGCAGCGCGGGCGCGGGGTCGTCGGGATCCCTCGTGAACAGGCCGTGAGGGCCGATCGCGCGCAGCGTGGCGCCGACCTCCAGGCGGTGGAGCAGCTCGGACCCGGCGCCGCCGGCCACCCGCGTCACCGCCAGCTCGAAGCGCGGCGAGCCGCACGGAGCCGACGCGATCGAGTACGCGCGCTTCACCTCGCCGGACGGGAGCGGCAGGATCAGGTTCACCCACTGGCCAGCCTCGTGATGGAGCGGCTCGCCGTCGGCGCGCTCGAGCGACAGCTCGCGCACGCCCGGCGTGAGCATGCGGGCGGCGACCAGGCGGGTGTCGAAGGGCTCGGGCTGGATCATGCGCGGTCCCGATCAATGTAGCGCCGCTCAGCGGCGCGTCTGGTAGCCGGCCATCACCGCGCGCGCCTCGGCCTCTCCGGACCAGTCGAGCTCAGGAGCCACGCGGAGCGCCCCGGGCGGGAGCGCCAGGGCCTCGGTGAGCAGGCCGGAGAGCGTGACCCCCTCGAGCTCGGCGCAGGCCTCGCCGGCCAGCGGCGGGCTCAGGACGCGGCCCTCGGGGGCGAGGGCGAGCGAGGCGCGGGCGTCCTCGCCGACGGCGACGCGCAGCGCGGCGAGATCGCGGCCGACCTCGGGGAGCGGCGTCGCGGCGGGCCAGAGCCAGATCGTCACGTCGGGGAGCGCCGCGGCGCAGGCGGCGGCGGCGCGCCGGGGGGGCAGCGCCAGGCCGGACGCGCCGGCGCGCGACGACGCGATCGCGGCGACGACCAGGCCAGGGCGGGCGAGCGTCAGGGCGGCGAGCCGGCCGAGGTTGCGCTGCGCCGAGGCCCGGCGCGCCGCCACCGCGGCGAGCTCGTCCGGGCGGTCGAAGAGCAGCTCGACCTCCTGCTGCGCGGCGAGGCGCGGGGTGGACTGCGCCACGGCCGCCAGCGCGCGCTCGCGCGCCTCGTCGCCGGCCGAGCGGGCCGCGCGCTGCACCTGCCGCCGGTCCCGGAGGAGCTGCGCCACGCGCGGCGCGAGCCCGAGCGACGCGAGCGCCCAGGCCGGCGTGAACCACGCCTCCTCGGGGCCGCCGGCCGGCCCGGACGTCGCGTCGGCCGCGGCCGCGTACGCCCGGTCCCACGTCACCAACACCA
>CAYQYG010000429.1:0-5346 GCA_964421485.1 uncultured Polyangiaceae bacterium
CGGGGTCCATCTCAGTCCTTCGTCCGCTCGGGGGGATCGCTCTCGACCTCGCCGCTCCCGTCGTCGGCCACCTTCGGCGGGAGGCCCTTCTGCGGGATCGTGAACCATTGCACGAGCTCGATGCTCTGCTCGCGGCTGCCCTGCGTCCACGTGAGCTTCACGGTCACGCGCCGCGTGCTCGCCTCGAACAGCGATTTGATGTCCGGATAGACGATGCTCATCACCGTGCCGAGCATCCCCTGCGCCGCGCCCGCGGCCCCCTCGGGCGTCGCCCCGGTGTCGCCGGCGCCCGCCAGCGATTGCGCGATGTCGCCGAGCTTCGCGTCGGGGCCGAGCGACGCGCCCTCCGCGCCCTTCGACAGCTCGCCCAGCGCGCCGAGGTCCGACGAGCCGATGTCGGTGTCGAGGTTCAGCTCACCATACTTGGGCTCCGGGAGCTCTGGCTTCTCGATCTTCCACGAGCAATGCATCCCGGGCGTCTCGTCGCCCTCGCAGCAAGGCCCCGTGTCGGCCTCGTCGAGCTCCTGGAAGCCGTCGCGCTGGAGGTGCTCCTCGAGCTCGGTCATCTTGCAGCGCGCGAGCCCCGTCGCGACGCTCATGTTGCGCGCGAGCGCCGCGTTCGCGAACGCGCCCGCCTGCGCCGAGAGGATGACCGTGAGCGCGAGCCCGAGGATGGCTATCGCCACCATCACCTCGAGCAGCGTGAATCCACGTCCGCGCATCGGCCCTCCCCTCAGCTCCCCGTGTCCTCGCGCTCCGACTCCTCGTCGGCGTCGCGCGGCCTGGGCATGCTCACCTTGCCCCGCTTGAGCTCGGCCTTGCCGGTCAGCGGCGAGACGAGGAGCGACATCACGCTGTCCTCGTTCTCCTCGCCCGCGTCGGCGATCATGAGCTGGATCGCCGCGCGCTCCGTCTGCCCGCCGGGCCAGAAATAGAGATACGCCCGGCCGGTGCTCTCGGGCTCGTCCTGGTGACCGGTCTCCACCTGGAGGAAGCGGATGCCGCGCTCGAGCGTCTTGCCCGGCCTGTCGGCGTCGGCGTTCCAGCCGAACGCCTTCGTCGGCTCGAACGCGGGGCGCGGGGCGCGCGGGCCCTTCAGGATCGACTCGGCCTCCTCGATGGCCGCGCGCTCGGCCTCGGTCGCGCCGGCGGCCCCGCCGGTCCTGTCGTTCTTCTTGACGAGGAGCTGCCCCGTGGACTCCTCGAGGATCACCATCCGCTCCTCGAAATCGAAGACCAGCCGCACGGGGCGCGATTTCGCGTTCGCGTGGGCGTAGGCGATCCTTATCGCCCCCGCGATCATCGTCCCGCTCCGCTTGAGCCGGGCCCCGGCCGCCACGCCGACGCCGAGGATCGCCGCACCCGTGACGAGGCCCATCAGCGCGACGGTGATCAGGACCTCGACCAGGGTGACGGCGCGGCTATGTCGCGGGCGGCGGCGCATGGGTCAGCTTGGCCCCTCTCTCAGATCTTGGCGACCTTCTCGATGTCGGACGCCTTGAGATTGTCGCGGATGTCGTCGGGCGTCCCCTCCTTGCGGTCGTTCCCCGGAGAGTACACCCGGATCTCGCCCTCCTCGCACTTGATCTTGTACGGCTGGCCCCAGGGGTCGTCCGTCTTCTGCGCGTCGATCTTCCGGGCGCTCACGAGGTCCTGGATGGTCGGGCACGCGTCCGACGTGCTCTCCAGCTCCTTGTAGGTCTCCGCGGCCGTCTTGATCGTCGTCGCGCCGACGACGGCCGCCTTGATCCGTGCCTTCTTGTACTCCGGGAAGACCAGGTACGTCGCGCCCCCGGCGATGACCGCCATGATCGCGACGACGATCAGGACCTCCACCAGCGTGACGCCGCGCGACAGCGCCTTGCCGATCCCTCGAATCCTCTTTGCAGCGTTCGTCTTCATTGTCATTCACTCCACCCTGTCGAGCCCGCCGATCTCGCCGTCGGGGCCGTCGCTCATCAGATCGTAGCCGTCCGGGTCCTTCCTGCCGGGGCAGGTCACCCGGAGCGGCCGCCCCCAGGCGTCGACGGGGTCGATCGCCAGGTATCCTTCGCGCCGGAGCTCATCGAGCGAGCCCGGGCATTTGCGCTCGTGATCGGCGCGGTACAGCTCGAGGGCGCGGTGCACGACGGAGAGCGTCGCGCGGGTCGAGCGTATTCCCACGAGCCGCCGCTCGCGCGCGCCGAGCACGAGGAGCACGAGGACCATCGCGAGCCCCGCGGCGAACGGCCGCGCCCGGGCGACCCCGGACTGGCGGAAGAAGCCGCCGCCCCGCTCCCACGGGAAGAAGATCGTCTGCTCTCGCTGCCTGCGCCTCGCCACGATCCCCCCTAGCCCGCGAAGCTCGACATCTGGATGAGCGGCATCAGGATGGACATCGCGATGAAGCCGACCGCGCCGCCCATGACGAGGATGATCAGCGGCTCGAGCAGGCTGGTGAGCATCTGCACGCGCGTCTCGACCGCGGAGTCGTAGGCGTCGGAGACGCTCTCCAGCATGCCCTCGAGCTGCCCGCTCTTCTCGCCGATCGCGATCATGTGCGTCACGATCGGCGGGAACAGGCCGCTGCGCTTCAGCGGGTCCGCGATGCTCTGGCCCTCGCGGATCGAGCCGATCGCGTCGGCGACGACCTTGTCGAGCGCGGCGTTGCCGAGCACGCTGCGCACGATATCCATCGCGGTGAGCAGCGCGACGCCGGAGGAGAGCAGGGTCGCCAGGGTCCGCGCGAAGCGCGCGATCGAGAGCATCTGCACGAGCTTGCCGAAGAGGGGCATCCTCAGCACGATCGTGTCCCAGCGGAGCCGCCCCGCGGGCGTGGCCACCCACCGCCGGAACCCGTAGAAGCCGCCGCCGATCATCATGAGCGCCAGCCACCAGTAGCTCGCGACGAAATCGGACACGCCGATCAGCAATGCAGTGTACCAGGGCAGCGCCTGGTCCATCGACGCGAAGATCGCGGTCACGTTCGGCACGACGCCGATCATCAGGCCCGAGAGCAGGAGGGTGCCGATGATCAGCATCATGACGGGATAGACGAGCGCCGCGCCGACCTTGCCCTTGAGCTTCGCGGACGACTCCATGAACTGCGTGAGCCGCTTGAGCACCGCCTCCAGCGTGCCGGACGCCTCGCCGGCGCGGACCATGTTCGTGTAGAGGCTCGGGAAGACCTTCGGGTGCGCCTCGAGCGCCTTCGCGAAGCTCTGGCCCTCGCGCACCTGCTCGCGCACCTGCGTGAGCACGCGCTTCAATGAATCCTTCTCGACCTGCTCGATGAGCGCGTTCAGCGATTCGAAGAGCGGGACGCCGGCGCCGACCAGCGTGGCGAGCTGCCTCGTCATCGTCGCGACGTCCTGCGTCGACGGGCGGCTCGCCAGGAGCTCCCCGAGGTCGATGCCCTTCTTCGCGCGCTGCTTGGCCTCGCTCTCCTCCGTCGCGGAGGTGAGCATCACGCCGTCCTTGCGGAGCGCGGCGCGGAGCGCCTTCGCGTTCTCGGCGTCGCGCACGCCCTTCACGGGCTTGCCGCTGCCGACGAGGATGCCCCGGTATTCGAATACGGCCACCGCGCACCCCCTACTCGTCGAACGTGACGTCTTCCTGGGTCGCCGCGAGCACCTCCTCCACCGTGGTGGTGCCCCGGAGGACCTTGCGCGCGCCGTCGTCGCGGAGCGTGTCCATCCCGTTCTGGATGGCCGTCCGCTTGATGGTCTGCGCGTCGGCGCTCTTCAGGATGAGCGGGCCGACCGCGTCGTCGATGACCATGAGCTCGTAGATGCCCCGCCGGCCGATGAAGCCCTTGTTCATGCAGGCGTCGCAGCCGCCGGGCTTGTAGAACACCGGATCTCCCATGGTCTCCCCGATGTATTCGTAGCGCTGTCCGTGAACAGCGTACCGGGGCGAGAGCTTCCGGCGCGCCTTCCACGCGAGGCGCTCCTGATCCAGGCCGAGCTGCTTGAGCTCGTACTCGGTGGGGCGATAGGGCACCTTGCACGTCGGGCAGAGCAGGCGCACGAGGCGCTGGGCGAGGATGCCGATCACGCTGCTCCGGACGAGGAACGGCTCGATCTCCATCTCGACGAGGCGCGTCACGGCGCCGGCGGCGTCGTTCGTGTGAATGGTCGAGAGCACGAGGTGGCCGGTGAGCGACGCGTGGATGGCGATCTCCGCCGTCTCCTTGTCGCGGATCTCGCCGACCATGATGACGTCCGGGTCCTGCCGGAGGAACGCGCGCAGCGCGCTCGCGAACGTGAGCCCGATCCCGGGGTGCACGTGCACCTGGTGGATCCCGCCGATCTCGTACTCGACCGGGTCCTCGGCCGTGAGGATGTTGCGGCTCGGCTCGTTGATGCGGTTCAGGCACGCATAGAGCGTGGTCGTCTTGCCGCTGCCGGTCGGGCCGGTGACCAGGATGATGCCGTCCGGGCGCTGGATGAGCCCGTCCATCAGGCCGTACTCGCGCGGCGCGAAGCCGAGGTCGTCGAGGCCGAGCAGGACCGAGGCCTTGTGCAGGATGCGCATCACGATGCGCTCGAAGCCGCGGCTCGTGGGGACCGTCGAGACGCGGATGTCGACGCTCTTGCCCGCGATCTTGAGCGTGATGCGGCCGTCCTGCGGGAGCCGCTTCTCCGCGATGTTGAGCGACGCCATGATCTTCACGCGCGCGATGATCGGCGCCATGAACTGCTTCGACGCGCGCTTCGCGATGTAGAGCTCGCCGTCGATCCGGTAGCGGACCACGACGTCGCGCTCCTCCGGCTCGATGTGGATATCGCTCGCGCGCTCGCGGACCGCCTGCGCGAAGAGGCCGTTCACCCAGGCGATGATCGGCGCGTCGTCGTCCGAGTCGATGATGTCGACGAGGCCGTCCTCCTCGAGCGCGTGATCGCCCTGGAGCGTGCCGCCGGCGTCCTCCTTCTTCTCCCAGACGCGGTTGATCGCGTTCAGCACGCCCTCGCTGGTCGTGACCGCGACCTCCACGGGCAGGCCGAAGATCGCGCGCACGTCGTCGATCGCGGTCGTGTCGAGCGGGTCGGCGACCGCGCAGTAGACGACGCCGTCGCCCTGCGCGAGCGGCAGGATCTTGTGCTGCTTCGCGTACGTGATCGGCAGCTTGCTCGCGACCTCGAGCGGGACCGCGTCGACGTCGATCTTCGGCAGGTAGCCGAGGCCGCACTCGTCCGCGAGCGCCCGCGCGATGCTCTGCTCGTCGGTCACGTTGGTCGAGACGAGCAGCTCGGCGAGCTGCTGCCCGCGCTCCTTGACCGTCTCGAAGAGGGGCTCGAGCCGGTCGGCGGGGACGACGCCCCGCCGGACCAGGATCTCGCCCAGGTACTGCTGCTGCGCGCTCAT
>CAYQYG010000429.1:5446-7779 GCA_964421485.1 uncultured Polyangiaceae bacterium
TCGACCTGATCCACCTGCGGCCTCGCGCCGCCCTGGAGGCGCACCTTCGAGCGGGGTGGCCGCGGGGCCGGCGTGCCCTGCGGCGGCGGCGGCGCGTCGCCCGTATCCATCTGGACGCCGGGCGCGGCCGAGCTCTTCTGCCCGAAGCTCGGCAGCCCGATCGGCTCGACGGGCTGGTGCTCCATCGGCCCCTTCGGCCTCGCCTCCTCCTCGAGCCGCGCGCGCTCCTCCTCGGCGAGGATCGACTGCCGGATCTCCTCGACGAGCCCGTTCGCGCGGCTGAAATCGCGCGGCGGCTCCCACGCCGCGCCCTCGTTGAACACGAAGTAGCGGTCGATGAACTCCTGCCGCTCCTGCATCTTGCGCTCGAAGATCGCGCGGAGGTCGTCCTGGTCCCGGATCACGTAGGGCGTGAGCACGAGCAGGAGGTTCGTCTTCGTGGTCTGCTTCTTCGACTGGCGGAAGAGGAACCCGAGCACCGGGATGTCGCCGAGGATCGGGATCTTCGACTCGCCGTGGATCACGGCGTCGCGCACGAGGCCGCCGATCACGACGGTCTGCTGGTCGCGCACGATGAGCGTCGTGTTCGCGGTGCGCTTGTTGATCGGCACCGCGCCGAGCGCGCCCTGCGCCGCGCCCGCGTCCGAGATCTCCTCGGTGAGCTCCAGCCGCACCTGATCCGAGTCGTTGAGGTGCGGCACGACCTTGATCTTCGTGCCGACGTCCTGGCGCGGCGCCTGGAAGCCGCCCAGGCCGCCGATCAAGGTGCCGAGGCCCGCGCCGGCCGCCTGCCCGGTCGGGCCCGCCATCCCCGCGAGGTTGGCGAGCCCCGCGGCCCCGCCGACGTTGGTCTGCAGCGGGATGTTCTGCCCGATCGAGATCTCCGCCGGCACGTTGTCGGTCGCGAGGATGTGCGGCGTCGCGAGCACGTTGGAGTCGCCGTCCCTCGCGAGCGCGTGCAGCACCACGCCGAGCGCCGGGATGGAGACGCCCGTGCCGAGCAGGTCGCTCGAGCCCTCGATCTCGGGCCCGCGCAGGCCGAGCGCGAGCGCCTCGAGGTTCGCCGGCACGCCGAGCATCGACTGCCCCGGGTTGTTGCCGCCATAGAAGAAGCCCTGATCGCCGCCCATGTCGAACGAGGTGCCCCCGTGGTAGCCGAGGCCGATCTCGGTCGAGCGATCGACGTTGACGTCCATGATCACGGCCTCGATGAAGACCTGCCGCCGCGGCATGTCGAGCTGGTCGATGACGTTGCGGAGCTGCGCGTAATCGCGGAGCGAGCTCGTGATCACGAGCTTGTTGCTGGCCTCGTCGCAGGTGACCTTGATCTGCCCCTCGAAGAGCGTCTCCGTCGAGCCGGGCACGGGCGGGCCCGCGGCCGCGCCGCGCCCCTTGGGCGCCGCGCCGCCGGCCCCGCCCGTGCCGCCGAGGATGTTGTTCAGCGTGCCCGAGAGCTCCTTGCAGCCCGCGTGCTGGAGCGGCAGGACGTGGATCTCGCCCTCGCCCGACTGCGGGACGTCGACCCTCTTCAATATGGAAAGGACCCGCAGGTAATCGGGCTCCGAGGCGGTCATGATCAGCGAGTTGGTCCGGTCGTCGGCGATGATCCGGCCCTTGCCGCCGGCGCCGGCGCCGCCCTTCCCGCCGGCGCCGCCGCCCTTGGCGTCGAGGATCTCGTTCAGCTTGGTCGCGACCTCGCCCGCGGACGCGTAATGGACGGGCTGCACCCAGAGCTGCTCGCCCGCGCCGCCGACGTCCACCTCCTCGACGATGCGCAGCATGCGCTCGATGTTCGCGCCGGTGTCGGTGATGATGAGCAGGTTGCCGGGCGGATAGACCGTGATGTCGCCCTCGGTCGATTTGAACTTGTTGAGCACGGTGGCCGCTTCGGTCGCGTCCACGTGGCCGAGCCGGTAGAGCCGCGTCACGAAGCGGTCCTCCACCGGCACCGGCGCCGCGGTCCCGAAGATCGGGGTCGTCTCGGACGCGACGCCCTGGGTCTCCACGATCTTGAGGAAGCGGCCGTGCGGGATCACGGTGAGCCCGTTCGTCTCGAGGATCGAGAGGAACGCGCTGTACGCCTCGGCGACGGTGACCTTCTCCGGCGCGTAGACCGTCGCCTTGATCTGCCGGACCTTGCCGCCATAGATGAAGCGGCGGCCCGTGATGTTGCTGATCGCCTTGACGAGCTCCGGCAGGTCCGCCTCCTCGAGGTTGAAGCTCACCTTGGCGCCGCCCGGCTTCGGCTTGAACTCGATCTCCTTGACGCCCTGCTTGACGGACGCCATCGGGTCGTCCTCGGCGGCGGCGCCGCCCGCGGGAGCCGGCGGCGC
>CAYQYG010000430.1:0-7756 GCA_964421485.1 uncultured Polyangiaceae bacterium
AGCGCGCCGGCGGCCGCCGCGCCGCCGGCCGCGAGCGCCTCGGGCTCGGGCGTGGACGACGAGACCGAGACGAAGAAGCGGCGCTTCCCCGAGCCGATGACCTATGTCGACGGCGAGGCCGTCGCCGGGCTCCGCTACCTCGAGCTGCCCCAGAGGCTGAAGCCCAGGTTCGTCCGGACCACGGACGAGCCGAAGATCCCCCCCGCGCGGCGTTACAGCGTCGCCGACTATATCGAATCTCTCGGTATCGACATCGAGGCGGTCAAGCAGGTCCACTTCATCGGCGGCAAGAACCGCCACTCTATCGTGGACGGTCCGGAGATCATCCGGACGCGCGACTCGCTGATGTTCTCGTTCACCCAGGGCACGCGGGGGAAGCCTCGGATGCACTATCCTTCCGACGGGATGGCGGTGAACACGCAGGTCGACATCCTCGGCACCATCGCCGTCTACGCGCGGCGGGAGCCGCCGAGGTACGAGCCTCGCCGGAAGTACACCTATTTCGAGGCGGGGGAGCCCATCCAGGGCATCCCCTACGCTTCGGACGAGCGCACCGGCGGGACGCGGGTCTACGTCGACGGGGAGCTCACCACGGCGATCAAGAGGAAGACGCTGCCGAGCTCGGCGGCGATCGAGGGGACCCCGGAGCAAGGGCTCACGCGGTTCAGCCTCGAAGCGTACCTCGACCAGATCGGGATCGGAGCAGAGCAGATCCAGGGAATGGAGCTGACCTCGGGCGACGATCTCGCGGCCGCGTTCGACGCCAGGGCGCTCGCCGAGAAGATCCCGGGCCTCGTCTTCACGCTGCCGAGGCGCAGCCGCGGCCGCATCCAGGTGGCGGACCTGCCGGAGGAGACGTCGAAGATCGACGCGATCCTCCTCTATGCAAAGTCCGCCCTCCCCGACCGGGTCGCCCAGGGAGCCACCCCTGGATCGCCCGTTCCCCAGGTGAAGCGGACCTCCGCGACCACCAGACCCTAGGTTCTTCGAGCAGGGCTCCTGGCATGTCCCCTGCAATACTGCAATACAGCGAGGCAGAGAGTGAGCTCCAGGAGGAACGACGACATGAGCAAGACGGATCGCCGAGGGGTGCTGGGGCTCGCTGGTCTCGCGGGCGGGCTCGGCGCGCTGCTCGTGCAGGTGTCGGTCGCCTCGGCCGCCGCGCCGGTGACGTTCAAGCTCCAGCCCGGATACGGCGGCCCGTACGACGGTCCGGACGAGCCGATCGAGAACGCGTCGCCGGCCTCGGAGCAGTCGGTCGCGACGTGGATCCAGAAGGACGGCAAGACCTACGTCGTGGTCGCGTGGATGTCGGGCGACGTCCCCCAGAACCTCGCGCCGAACCAGATCAAGTGCTCGAGCTTCATGCTCGATCCGGTGCAGGGGCCCGTGCTCGTCGCGGATCAGGTCTACCTGACGCAGAACGAGGGCACCGATCGCCCGGGCAACAAGCCCCATATCATCAGCGACGGCACGCACATCATCTTCGGCTACGGCTACGCGCCGAACAACGGCAACACGAGGACCTACGTCCGGCTCATCAACGAGATGTGCCAGTCGGCCTCCGACACGGTGAAGGTCAGCAACAACGACAACGAGAACATCGGCGCGGCGTTCATCACGCCGACGAGCCCGAACAGGTTCCTCGTCAACTACTACAGCAACAACGGCAACGAGACGCGCGGGCGCCTGGTCACGATCGACGGCAGCACGCTCGTCAAGGGCGAGAACAGGACGGTCCTCAACCCGACGAACATCGGCCGCGCCCCGCTCGCGTACAGCGACGGCCATGCGCTGACCTGCACGGGCCGCGGCAACAACCGGCCCCCGGAGGTGGACCTGGCCTGCACGTACATCCACGGCGACACGGGCGAGATCGTCTGGAAGAACCAGACCATCGTCAACGCGGATCCCGCGAACCACGTGTATTACAACCAGGCGTACGTGGTGGCGCTCGGCCCCGGCCGCTTCGCGCTCCTCGCGCAGGAGTCGACCGGCGCCGGGAAGAACAGCGACGGCAAGGGCGCGAACCGCAGCCACATGTGGATCCTCGAGCCCACGATGCAGGGCCCGAACGTCAAGGCGCACACGATGGATTTCTCGATCTACGGGACGCACTCCTCGCTGCTGACCGGCAGGTACGGCCAGGATGGCGAGCAGGTCCTCGGCGTCTTCGAGGCCTCGCCGACCGGCGGCGGCCCCGCGGTCGTGACGTTCCTGCGCTACGACAGCGCGTCGCTGAGCTTCAAGCCGGTCGACACCGCGATGGATCAGTGGATCGCCAGCGCGGGCAAGTCGGACAGCGGCAAGCTCGCGAACATCTACGGCAACAACCCCGGCACGCAGGGCCGCGATTTCCCGTGGGCCATCGGCGACGTGCCGAACCCGGGCTACGGCGTGAACGGCGGCTGGATGAATGACGCGGAGTCGCTCTTCGTGCTGCCGTACAGCGGCCACAACGACAACCCCGCCGAGCCGAAGAACGCGGCGTACATCACCTTCATGCCGGGCAAGACCAAGGCGCCCGTCGCCCCGACGCCGCCCACCGAGGCGCCGCCGAAGAAGGGCAGCGGCGTGCAGCCGGGCCAGCCGCAGGCGCAGGATCCGCAGGACGGGCCGTCGCAGGCCGCCCCCGAGGAGCCGATCACGCCGCTGCAGAGCGCCGAGTCCACCGGCGCGTGCGCCTTCGGCGCCGGCGGCCTCTCCCGCAGCGCAGGCGGGCTCGCCGCCGCCGGCCTCGCGCTCCTCGGTCTCGCGGCCTGGCGCCGGCGGAAGGAGCGCTGATATCATGCGCGCCCTCACCCTCGTGCTCGCGGCTTCGTGTGCATGGGTCGCGGCCTGCGCTCAGGAGACCCCCGGCGGTCTGCTCGAGGGAGCCGGCGGCTCGGGGGCGGGGACCTCCACCACGAGCACCAGCAGCACGCCGACGACAGGCTCCGAGGACGCGCGCACGTATTTCGAGGCGAACGTCCGGCCCATCCTGGAGCAGTCGTGCGCGGGCTGCCACTCGTCGGCGAGCGCCGACGAGACCGGTGGGCCCGACTTCCTCGGCGGGTCGGCGGCCGAATACTATGACCGGCTGACCGCGGAGCCGAGGTACGTGAGCTCCGATCCGGGGAGCAGCCTGCTCCTGACCCGCGGGCTGCACACCGGGCCCGCGCTCGATCCGGCGACGCAGTACCCGGTGGTCGAGCGCTGGCTGGAGCTCGAGGCGCCGGCGCGCAGCGGCGGCGGGGGCTTCGAGGGGCCGACCGGCGAGGAGCTGCTCGACAAGCTCTCGGCCTGCATGACGCTCGATGACTGGATAGCCAAAGGGATGGCCACGGTCGCGCTGCAGCCGACGCTCACCGGCACACCCTGCCACGCGTGCCACCAGTCAGGCACGGGCGCGAACTACATGACGAACGACAGCACGCCGTCGAGCATCCAGGACGGGTTCGACCGGGAGCGGCCGCGGCCCTTCCTGCTCAACCTGGTGAGCTACGAGATCGTGTCGACGCCGACCGGCGGGCAGAAGGCGCAGCTCGTGCAATCGCACAGGTGGCGGGACAAGGGGATCTCGGGCGGGCTGCACCCGAAATACGTGTTCGTGGATCAGCAGCCGAAGCTCGACGCGTGGTTCGACGCCGTGATCGGGGGTCAGTGCTTCAACACGCCATGAGGCCCCCGCGAGGCGAATGATGAATTTCCCGTTGTTTCCCGGTCTCTCGCCGAGGCGAAGGGAGGGCTGAGCCGATGCGGTCCTGCGTTCTCGTGTCCCTGTTCGCGATCCCGGTCGCCGCCGCCTGCGCGATGGCGCCGAGGGATACCCTCAACCCGGGCGGTGACCCGCAGGGGTCGGAGGCGAAAGCGTACTTCAACGCGAACGTGAGGTCCGTCTTCGAGGTGAACTGCTCGTCCTGCCACGCGAGGCCGGACAACGCGTACGGGGCGCCGGCCTTCCTCGGCACGTCGCCCGACGGGTACTACGACAAGCTCGTCGAGCGGCGCGATTTCGTGAGCTGCGACGTGGGGAACTCGATGCTGCTCCTCAAGGGCGCGGACCCGGGCCACGTCGGCGTGCCGCTGGCGCCGGGGGACGCGCCGAAGGTCGAGACCTGGCTCGGCATGGAAGCCGAGGCGCGCTTCGGCGGGGTCTGCTCGAACCCCGAGGCGCCGCTGCCGCCGGACTCGACGACGACGTCGACGACCACGGGGACCGCGACGGCGGTGCCCGAGAAGCTGACCGGGCAGAAGGCCATGGAGATGTTCGGCGACTGCTCGACCTACACCGACTGGGTCGACTCGGGCATGCCGCTCGTGGCGCAGCAGACGGCGCTCTATCAGGACAACGACGTGGCCTGCTACCAGTGCCACACGAACCCGAACACGGGGTCGAACCACATGCCCGATCCGGACCAGGAGACGCAGGTGAAGCAGGCGTTCCAGAACATGCGGTACATGTACCGGAGCTTCAACCTCGTCCGCTGGACCGTGAGCCAGACCGACGGATCCTTCGAGGATCTCGTCCAGTCGTATCGGTGGCGCGACAAGGGGCTGGAGCAGGGGGAGCACCCGAAGTACACGCTCACGCCGGAGCGCGTCGCGTATTACGACGACTGGTTCCAGCGCACGTATACGCGGTGGCGGGAGGCAGTGGACACGGGCGTGCCCTGCGAGGCGGCGGCGGGGGATCCACCGCCGTGAGGTGAGGCGGCGGCCGCGGTCGCCGCGGCGGCCTTGGAAGAGGACGGGATCAGAGCTCCGGCGTCACCTCGACGACCCGGTGGATCGTCCAGCGGTGGCTGCCCGAGACGGTGAGCGTCTCGAGCTCCTTGATGTACTGGCTGTGGTACGGCACAGCGGCCATGTCGGCCCAGGCGCCCTCGAGGTCCGAGAGGGCGTCGATGCGGACCTCGAACTCGATCTCTCCCTCGGCTGCGCCGAGGACGCCCGCGAGGACGCGGATCGAGCCCGTCTTCCAGCCGACGCGTTGCCCGACGTCGACCTCCCACTTGCGGAGGAGGGCGATGCAGGCGTCCGTGTGACCCACCCGGGAGGTCAAATGCCATCGCGCGATGTACATGGTCGGATCCCCTTCTTGTTCGCCCGCGTGCGCGCTCGTCCACGCGGCACGGGGTTGCGACTATCCGGGCGGAAGCGGAGGGGTGTCAAGCGGTAGCCGCTCCCTCCGATGCGAGAGCCGGCGCCTCGGGCCCGGCGGTTCGTGGTATCCCTCGGCCGATGACGGAGGCTCCGGACCCCGAAGGCGCGCCCGGGACCGCGCCGGAAGCCGAGGCGCAGCAGGCCGAGGCCAGGGCGAGCGAGGCGCAGAGGGCCGGGGCGCGGGGGGGCGGGGCGGCGCGCGCGCGGCGCTGGACCGTGGGGGTGCTCGCGGCGGCGCACGCGGCGGCGCTCGGGTGGGCCGCGGTCGCGCTGCCGTGGAAGAGCTTCACGCTGTTCTCGGCGGCGACGGCGATCATCGCGGCGCTCCACGCGGCGACGGCGGCGCTCTCGCTGGCCCCGCACGCGCTGGCGCCGCGCGCGTGGCGGATCGCGTCGTTCGGCTCGCTCGCGTACCTCGGCTATCTGACGTTCAGCGTGGCGAGGTCGGCGGTGTACGTGGCCTCGCTGAACCGCGGGCTCGGCTCCGGGATCGCGGCGGCGCTCGGGGCGGCCTGGGCGGCGGCCGCGCTGCTCACGCTGCCGTTCGCCTGCTGGGGGATCGCCGCGACGGGCGGGCTCCGGGCGCGGCGCGGCGGGGTCGGCGCGGCGCTGGCATTGATCGTGGCCTCCGCGCTCGCGCGGGAGGCATGGGTCGCGAGGGCCGACGCGGCGCCGCTGCCGGGTGGATCACCCGAGCGGGCGGCCGCGGCGATCCGCGGGGCGCTGCCGGCTCCGGCGTCGCTGCCGGCGCCGGAGGAGCCGGCGTCGCTCTTCACGAGGGCGCCCGCCGAGTGCGCCGCGGCGCCCGGCGCGGGGCGGGCGACGGTCGTGGTCACGCACCTCGGGGCTCGGGGCGAAGGGCGCCCAGGGCGACCCGGAGCGCCGGCTGTCGACCAGGGCCGCGCGGGCCCGGTGACGCGCTGCCTGCAGGCCGCGCCGGGCGAGGACGTGGGCGCCGCGATCGGCGCGGCGCTCGCGGAGGGCGCGCGCGGGCCGGCGAAGATCGACGTGATCTCGGCGGTGCAGCCGCTCCGCACGCCGGGCGCGGCGCTCTCGGGGCTCGCGCTGCGGCCCGGGCTCGACGGGATCTGCCTCGTGGCCGGAGCCACGGGCGCCGGGCCGCGCGCGCGGTGCCTCATGCCCTGGCAGCTCGTCGCGCTCGACGCGTTCAACGACAGCTCGCCGCTGCCGGGCGTCCCGGATTTCCGCTTCGGCGTGAGCCTCGAGCGCCTGCGCAAGGCGCTCGGGGAGGAGCGGCCGGCGGCGTCGACGGGGTTCGGGGCGCAGGGCGCCGTAGGCGAGGGCCTGCTCCGGATCGAGACGCTGAGCTACGTGGCCGACGAGCAGGGCGAGCTGCGCCCGCTGTCGCGGCTCGGCCGGCCCGATCACGCGCTCGACGCGGGCGCGGTCATGGCGGCGGCGCGCGCGGCGCAGGCGTACATCGTGGCGTCACAGCGCGGCGACGGGATGTTCCGCTACCTCGTGGATCCGTTCAGCGGGCGCGCGTCGTTCGAGGGCTTCTCGATCGCGCGCCAGGCCGGGACCACGCTGGCGCTCTGCGAGCTCGGCGAGCCCGAGGACGTCGTGAGGCCGGTGATCCGGCGCTCGCTCTCGATGCTGGCGCGCCTGGAGCGCCGCGCGGGCGGCGGCGGCGAGCTGCCCCCGCTCGGCGCGCTCGTGTACCCGCGCGCGAGCCGCGAGCCGGTCGCCGCGCTGAACCCGACCGCGCTCAGCCTGATCGCGCTCCTCTCGTGCCGCCCGATCGTGGGCCCCGATCACGACGCGCTGATCGGCCGGCTCGCGCGCATGGTCCTCGGCACGCAGCGCGAGGACGGCGGCTTCGCGCCGCGGTACGATCTCGCCGCGCGCGCGGCCGGGCCCGGGCCCGGGCAGCTCTACGAGGGCGGGCAGGCGGTCTTCGCGCTGACGTTGGCCGAGGCGCTCGCGGCGCGCGAGCCCGCGCCGGCGCTGCCGCCCGCGGCCGAGGTCCGCGCCGCCGTGGACCGCGCGATGGACTACTTCGCGCACCGTTACTGGGACACGTTCGCGGCCGACTTCGTGTGGATGGAGGAGAACTGGCACTGCCTCGCCGCGCGCGCCGCCCTCGGCCACCACCGGCACGACGGTTACGAGCGGTTCTGCCTGGATTACGTCGCGTTCAAGTCGCGCCTCATCCTCGACGAGCAGAGCGGCGTGCAGCCCGATTTCCTGGGCGGATACGGCTTCGGCAACGTGCTGCCGCCGCACAACACCTCGACCGCAGGGTTCGGCGAGGCGCTCGCGGCGGCCATGGCGATCGAGGAGGCGCGCGGGATGGACCTCTCGAGGCACCGCGCGCTCATGGAGCGCGTGCTCGGGTTCCTGGTGCGCCAGCAGTGGGACGAGGCGACGTGCTTCGCGTGCGCGCGCGGCGTGACCATCGCGGGCGCTTTCAGCGAGAGCATGTCCTCGCCGCAGATCCGGATCGACTACGTGCAGCACGCCTGGGCGGCCCTCGGCCACGGGGGCCGGGCGCTCGGTCTGCTCCCGCGCCCGGGGGCCACGCCGTGATCGGCGAGCGGGGTGCTCGCGAGGGATCAGGAGACAGCCAGACGTCTGACCGTGGACAGCC
>CAYQYG010000431.1:0-7745 GCA_964421485.1 uncultured Polyangiaceae bacterium
CCCCGGGTTTATAATGCGGGGGGTCTGCCCAGGTGCCCGCCGGGGGGGGGGCCGGGGGGGGGGCGGGGCGGGGCCCCCCCCAACCCCGGATGTAGAAGATGCCCCCCGACGGGGGCGCTCGGAATGGAGCCCTCCTCCGGACTCGAACCGGATCCTCCTGTGTACGGGACAGGTGCTCTGCCGCTTGAGCTTCGAGGGCACGGCTCCGGCGGGAGGGATCGAACCTCCAACCACCCGCTTAACAGGCGGGCGCTCTTCCGTTGAGCTACACCGGAACACGGGAGGCGCCATGCGGGCGCCCCCGTCATCAAATCGCGCAAACCAGGTTGTCAGAGATCGGGGCGGCGCGCGTGCGCCGCCGATCGGCTCCGGGGGCAGGAGTCGAACCTGCCTCTGCGGTTTCAGAGACCGCGGTCCTCACCCGAGGACTACCCCGGAAAAAAACGTCGTGGACCTGGGAGGGATTGAACCTCCAACCTTCCGCTTAAGAGGCGGCTGCTCTCGCCGATTGAGCTACAGGTCCTTCCGGCGGACACACGTCCGCCGCGCCCGCCATGAGGGCGGGCCGGTGTGGGCGGGAGGATTCGAACCTCCACAGCGCAGTGCGGGCGGGTTACAGCCGCTTGGGCTCGCCATTGCCCAGCGCCCACGTACACGATCCCCGTTCGCGCGCCGGGAGCGGCGCGCGTCGACGATTCACTCCTCTACACGTCGAGCGGCGGGTCCACGATCCCGCCCGCGCGCCATCGCAATGCGCGCGGCCGCCCTTGCCTCCGGCGAGGGCTCCGCTCTCGCCGCGCGCAGGGCTCCGCCCCGCGTCGCGACGGCCACCCGCCATTGCGATCGTATTCAGCTACCTCCGCGATCCCGCTACAGAAAGCGCCCCTCCGGGCGCAGCTCCCCCGTCCCGCAGCGCATCGAAGCGCGCAGAAAAATCCCCTCCCATGCCGCCCACCGGAGCCGCCCCCCCGCGCCCTTCGGACCCTGAAAACGCCGAAGGCCGCCTGGGTTTCCCTAGGCGGCCTTCGCAGACGTCCCGAAAGACGCTTGCTTCGCCGCCTAGG
Organism: uncultured Polyangiaceae bacterium; assembly: GCA_964421485.1. GTDB lineage: Bacteria > Myxococcota_A > Polyangia > Polyangiales > Polyangiaceae > CAYQYG01. The sequence continues at coordinate 1,065 of CAYQYG010000431.1, forward strand.
TGCCCGCCTCCGGGTTCCCGAGCTTCCGCGAAATGCGGACGCTGGCAGGCCGACCGGCCACGGGCGCAAACTGATCGCTACCGCGCAGACATTCCACCGCCGTTCCCTGCGTCAGGGCGTCGTGGCGGTACATGCTGTGCCAGTAGCGAGTCATTGCGAATCTCCTGGGTGATTAGGTACAGCGCTTCGACGGAGCGCGCAACAAAAAAGTTCCTCGAGCTCGATTATTTTTTCGAGGGGGGGCCATTGGGCCACGGATGACCCCCTCCCGGCTGGCCCCCCGGCAAGCCCGCCAAGGACACAAGTATCGGTAAATGCTAATAAATTTTATGGATAGCGAGGCGGATCGGGAGGCTCGCTCGGGGGGTGGAAACGGACGCGGGCGCGGAGCGCTTCACTCGTGGTGGTGCTCGTGCCCCGCGTGCTCGTGCCCCGCGTGCTCTCCGCCGCCGCAGCGGGCGTCGGCCCAGCCTACCCAGTAGGGGCCGTCGGGGCCGTGCTCGCGCTTCCAGATCGGCAGGCGCGCCTTGATGCGATCGATGAGCTGGCGGCACGCGCGGAACGCCTCGCCGCGGTGCGGGGCGCTCGCGACGCAGATCACGGCGGCGTCGCCGACGCGGAGCGGGCCCACGCGGTGCGCGGCGGCGACGCGGACGCCGGGGATCTCCGCGGTGAGCTCGGCGAGGATGCGGGTGAGCTCGGCCTCGGCCATCGTGCCGTAGGCCTCGTACTCGAGCAGGGAGACGGCGCGGCCCTCGTTCTCGTCGCGCACGAGGCCGAGGAACGTCACGACGCCGCCGGCGCCGGGGTGCGAGACCTCGGCGAGCAGCTCGTCCAGGGAGAGGGGCTCGGTGCGGATCCGCGCGGTCACGGGGCGCTCCGCTGGAAATGGCCGGAGCGGCCGCCGCTCTTCTCCAGGAGGCGGATGTCGGTGAGGACCATCTCTCGATCGATCCCCTTCAGCATGTCGTAGAGCGTGAGGCACGCGGCGCTCACGGCGACCATCGCCTCCATCTCGACGCCGGTGCGGTCGACGGCCTCGGCCGTCGCGGTGACGTGCACGGCGGCGGCGGGCTCGTCGACGTCGAGCGAGACGGCGACGTGGGTGAGCGCGACGCCGTGGCAGAGGGGGATGAGGTCAGGGGTGCGCTTCGCGGCCATGATGCCGGCGATGCGGGCCGCGGCGAGCAGATCGCCTTTCGACGCTCGGGGCTTCGGGTCGCCTCCGGCGCCCTGCGCCCCGAGCCCCGACATTCGGGGCTCCGGGTCGCCTTCGGCGCCCTGCGCCCCGAGCCCCTCGGGGGCGCCGCCGCGTACGATACGGGCGATGGTCTCGGGGCGCATGCGGACGCTGCCGGCGGCGACGGCGCGGCGATGCGTGGCGGGCTTGTCGGCGACGGGGACCATGCGGACCTCGCCGGCCTCGGTGAGATGCGTGGAGAGCGCGGACGCGCTGGGATCGGGGCGCTGCATGGCGCCGCAAGGTGGCACGGGGCGCGGGGAGACGCGAGGGGGGTGCGCGGGTCAGCCGCCGATCGCGCGCATCGAGACGGACGCGGCGGTCTCCTCGGTGCAGCCCTTCCAGACCTTGCCGTCAGGCTTGAGGCGCCAGGCCTCGTCGAGGCGGGCGAGGATCGCCTCCTGGTCGCCGGCGCGGGCCTCGTGCGAGGCGTCGACGCCGTCGTCGGTCGCGAGGCAGGGGCGGAGCACGCCCGTCGAGGAGACGCGGAGGCGGTCGCAGGAGTCGCAGTAGGTGTCGCTCGTGCCGGTGATGAAGCCGGCGCGCAGCGAGGGGTCGCGGCGCGACGGGATGTAGCGGGCAGGGCCGCGGTTGGGCTCGGCGGCGGGCTCGGCGGGGGCGAGGTGCTCGGCGAGGCGGGCGCGCATCTCGGCGGCAGTGACGAGGTGCTCGCCGACGAGGCGCGCGCCCTCGGCGATCGGCATGACCTCGAGGAAGCGCGGGACCATGCGGCGCTCCCACGCCCAGAGGAGGAGGCGCTCGAGCTCGTGGTCGTTCACGCCGCGGAGCACGACCGTGTTGAGCTTGATCGGTTCAAAGCCCGCGTCGATCGCGGCGTCGATGCCGGCGAGCACCTTGCCGAGGTCGCCGCCGCGGGTGATCTCGTGGAAGAGATCGGGGTCGAGCGTGTCGATCGAGATGTTGAGGCGGTGCAGGCCGGCCTCCCTGAGCGGGGCCGCGAGGCGGGCGAGCTGGGAGGCGTTGGTGGTGAGCGCGAGGTCCTCGAAGCCGAGCTCGGCGAGCTCCTCGACGATGGAGAGGATCTCGGGGTGGATGAGCGGCTCGCCGCCGGTGAGGCGGACGCGGCGGACGCCGGCCGCGCGCAGGGCCTCGAACATCGTGCGCCACGCGGGCGTCATCAGGCGGCCGTCGGCGTGGCCGTCGTGGCGCGAGGGTCGGCAGTAGGTGCACGCGAAGTCGCAGCGATCCGTGACCGAGATGCGCACGCTCTTCGGCGGGACGTCAGGCGCCGGAGAGCGCGGGATGAGCGGGCGCGCGGGCGCCGCAGGACGGACCTGATCGAGGACCGGCAGGGACCGGCGCGCTCGGAGCTGGGTGGGCATGCCGTCCTTCTTGCTAGCCGCCGGCCACCGGCGGGATCAGGGCGATCTCGTCCCCGAACGTAACGGGATCGTCGGGCGCCGCATAGACCCCGTTGACGGCCACGCGGATCGACCCGCGGTACGGCGCGAGGGCCGGGTAACGCGCGCACACGAGGCCCAGCAGCTCGGAGGCCGTGCACGGCGCAGGGAGCGGGAAATCGAGCTCACCTTCGCCGAGCACGTCCCGGGCCCCGGCGAAGGCGAGCATACGGACGGCGGCCTGCACGGGCTGGACCCTAGCACGGCCGGGGCCACCCGGAGCCCCGAACGTCAAGCCGCGCCCGCAGAGGGGGGTTGAGATCAGGGCTATGCAGGTCCGGCGACACGCTATCATCCGGACCCTTCGACGGTCGGAGCCCCGGGTCGCGCTCCGCGCGGCGCGCCCTGCGGCCCGAACCCCGGTCAGAGACAACCATGGCGGAAGAAGGCTTCTCCCCCGGCGCTATCCTCGCAGGCCGGTATCAGGTCCGGCGCGAGCTGGGCCGAGGCGGCATGGGCGTCGTGTACCTCTGCCGCGATCTGGTCGTGGACGAGCGCGTGGCGCTCAAGCTGCTCAGCCGGCCGGGGGCGTCCACGCGGCCCGAGGACGCGTGGTGGTTCCAGGAGGAGGCGCGCGCGCTCGCGGGGCTCTCGCACCCGGCGATCGTGAAGGCGCGCGACTTCGGCGCGCTGTCGGACGGCACGCCGTACCTCGTCATGGACGCGGTGCCGGGGCGCTCGCTGCACGAGTGGCTGTACCTCGCGCGCGTGGACAGGGCGCTGCCGTGGCCGATCATCTGGAGGACGATCGACGAGGTGCTCGGCGCGCTCGCGCACGCGCACGCGCGCGGCGTGATCCACGGCGACCTGAAGCCCTCGAACGTGCTCGTCGACATCCTGCCGGACGGCGCCGAGCCGACCGTGCACGTGCTCGACCTCGGGCTCGCGTGGCTGATGCAGGACCGCGTCGATCACCGGCTCGACGGCTCGCGCGAGGCGGCGCCGACCGTGCGCTGGGGCGCGGGCACGCCGGGGTGGATGGCGCCCGAGCAGATCCGGTTCGCGGCGCCGCACGTGGGGCCGCCGACCGACCTCTACGCGCTCGGGTGCATCCTGTACGCGTGGCTCGCAGACCGCGAGGTCTACGAGGGGACGAACGAGGAGCTGCTCCAGCAGCACCGGAGCGCGCCGATCCCGGACGTGCCGCTGCCCGAAGGGGCGCCGAGCGACGTGGGCAAGTTCGTGAAGCGCCTGCTCGCGAAGCGGCCCTGGCACAGGTTCGACTTCGCGGGGGACGCGCGGCGCGTGTGGAAGCGCTTCGAGCCGCGGGGCGGCGCGACGACGTCGCCGCTGCCCGCGAGCCTGCTCACGAGCGGGCGGCTGCCGCCGAGCCGGATCGAGCTGCGCACGCCGGACCTGCTCGAGCCGCCGGGCGACGACGCGCCGGCGTCGGTGACGACGACAGGGCTCCTGGGGCTCAGGCCGAGCCCGTTCGTCGCGCGGACGGGCGAGCGCGCGAGGCTGATGGAGGTCGTCGCCGAGGTGGTCGACTCGCCGAAGGCAGTGCACCGGTTCGTGCTGCTCGCCGGCGAGGCAGGCGTGGGCAAGAGCCGGCTCGCGGAGTGGCTCTGCGAGGAGGTCCACGAGCGCGCGCTCCTCGTGCCGCTGCGCGCGCGCTACCGGCGGATCGCGGCGCCGCTCGACGGCGTGGTCGGCGCCGTGACGCAGCATTACCGGCTCGAGCGCGCCGAGCGCGAGATCGTCGAGAAGGTGCTGATGAACGTGTGGGAGGTCGCGCCGGAGGACGAGGTCGGCAAGACCTGGGTCGCGGCGGCCTCGGAGTGGATCCGGCCGACCCCGCCGGGGGAGGCGGCGGTCGGGCCCACGGGCAAGCGCTTCCGGCTCGATCGGCCCGAGCTCCGCTGGCTCGTGATCCGGAAGACGCTGGAGCGGATCGGCCGCGATCGGCCGGTCCTGCTCTGGCTCGACGACCTCCATTACGCGTCGCCGACGACCTTCGAGGGCCTGCTCACGATCCACCGCGAGTCGCCGAACCTCGGGCTGCTCGTCGTGGCCACGGTGAGGACCGAGGCGGTGGAGACCGATCCCGCGGCGGCGGGGCGCGTCGAGGAGCTGCTCGCGTCGTACGGCGGCGAGCGGCTCGACGTCGCGCCGCTGAACCCGGCGCAGACGCAGGCGCTCCTGCGCGAGACGCTGCCGCTCGAGGAGGGCGCGGCCACCGAGGCGGCGCTCCGCAGCAAGGGCAACCCGCTCTTCGCGCTGCAGCTCCTGCACGCGTGGGCCGGGGGCGGGCACCTGCAGCTCCGCGCGGGCAAGTACTTCGTGCCGAGGGCCTCGCTCGCGGTGCAGGCGGCGACCACGGCCGAGCTCTGGGAGGAGCGGCTCGCGGCGCTGCCGGACGCGCTCCGGGCCGGCGCGCGCGCGGCCGCGGCGCTCGGCGGCGACATCCGCCGCGAGGTGCTGCGCATCGAGCTGACGTCGCTCGACCTGTCTGCGGAGCGCGCGATCGCGGCGATGCAGCGCGCGCAGATCCTGCTCGCGTCGGGCGACCGGCTGCGCTGGCCGCACGCGCTGCTGCAGGAGCACCTCCTCGCGCAGCTCTTCGAGCAGCCGGACGCGGCCCGCGTCTTCCGCGCCGCGGCCGAGGCGCTCGCGCACCACCCGGCGGCGTCGAGCAGGCGGATCGTGCGGCACCGCGTGGTGAGCCTGATGCGCGCGGGCGATCTCGAAGAGGCGGCGGACCTCCTGCACACCTACGTCGCGGCGCTCTGGCAGAGCTCGCGCGACATCTCCGCGACGCTGCGCGACCTCTCGGTGCTCGACGGCAAGCTGCCGGGCTCGCCCGGCGGGCAGGACAGCCGCGCCACGCTGACCGGCGCGCGCCTCGGGCGGCAGCTCCGGTTCCGGGCCGAGGCGCTCCGGCTCGCCGGCCGGCTCGAGGACGCGCGCCGCGACGCCGAGGAGGCGCGCCGCCTCTTCGAGCACGCGGGCGACCGGGAGAACCAGGCCCACTGCCTCCGCCTGCTCGGCCACATCGCCTCGGACCTCGGCGCGGGCGCGCAGGGGCGGCGGCTCGTGGCGCGGGCGCTCGGGCTCTTCGAGGAGCTCGGGCACGGCCACGGGCAGGCGCAGTGCGAGGTGCTGCTCGGCGAGATCGACTACCTGCTCGGCGAGCACGCGCGCGCCCGCGCCGTGCTCGCGAGCGGAGCGGCGCGCTTCCTCGAGTTCGGCGACCGGCTCGGCCGCGCGCAGTGCCTGCTCCTCCAGAGCATGGTGGAGCAGGCCGCCGCGGGCTCGTCGCCCGAGGCCGCGCGCGGCCTGCTGCAGACGGCGCGCATCGACTTCGACTCGATCGGCTACCGCCTCGGGCTCGCGCAGTGCGACCTCGCGCTCGCGCACGCAGAGCACCGCCAGGGCGACAAGGGCGCCGCGCGCGAGCTCGCGCTCGCCGCGCGGCAGAGCTTCCGCGACCTCGCGAACCCGCGCGGCGAGGCCGGCTGCGAGCGGCTGCTCGCGATGGCCTCGCTCGACGCCGGCGCCGCGGAGCTCGCCGAGGAGCACGCCGAGGCCGCATCGAGGATCTTCGACCGGCTCGGTGATCCCTGGGGCCAGGTCGAGTCGCGCCTGCTCTTCGCGCAGATCGCGCTGCACCTCGGCGACGCCGACCGGGCGCGCGAGCACCTCATCGCCTGCGAGGCCGTGGCGCTCGTCGAGGCCGAGCCGAAGCAGCACCGGCACCTCACGCTCGCGTGGCTCGCTTACCACGAGGGCCGCTTCCACGAGGCCGCGCGCGAGCTCGATGCCGCGCGCGCGTCGTTCAAGGACAGCCGCACCGGCGATCACACGCCGGAGCTGCTCGCGCGCTTCGCGACCATGGGCTGGCCCAAGCCCGCCGGCGCGCGCATCGCGGCCTGGCTGCGCGCGCTCGGCGCGCTCCACGTGGGCGCCCCCGCCCGCGCGCGGGACGAGGCGGCCCCCGCGCCCGCCGCCGACGACGCCGAGGGCGGTTCGACATTCGGGGCTCCGGGTCGCCTGGCGGCGCCCTGCGCCCCGAGCCCC
>CAYQYG010000432.1:0-1611 GCA_964421485.1 uncultured Polyangiaceae bacterium
CTCCCGCCGGGCGGCGGGGGAGGCGGCGGCCCCGGGCGCGCGGGCGGCGGGGGAGGAGGCGTCGCGGCCACCGGCGGCGGGGGAGGAGGCGTCGCGGCCATCGGCGGCGGTGTCGGCGGTGGCGCGGGGCGCGGGCCGTCATCCGCCTCGACCAGCCGGGCGCCGTAGCTGCGCGTCTGGAGGTGCTGCTCCATCGCCTCGTTCACCAGCTCGTCGATCGGCCTCCCCATCTGCGCGGAGAGCTGCTCGAACGTCTCCCAGAGCGCGTCGCGGCACTCGAAGGTGCGCGCCCCGACGCCCTTCACGGCGGGCTGCGCGGGGGCCGGATCCGCGGGCCGCTCGAAGACGGCGCGCCGGATCGCGTCGAGCCCCGACGTCTCCTCGCGCAGGAGCGCCGCGCAGCGCCCGTCGTCGCAGCTCGCGAGGTGCGCCGCCGCCGCGAGCGCCTGATCCGGAGGCAGCTCGCCGGCCGCGTGCATCGCGACGAGGTCCGGATCGAGGTGCTGGGCCCCCGTGCCCCACGCGAACGATGCGAGCGGCCCGGCCAGGATCCTGCGCGACGGCTGCTCTCTCGGATCTCCGTGTTCCATGGATCGTCTCGCTCAGTCTACCCGCAGCACCCTCCGGAACGCCGTCCCGAGGTGCGCCATCGCCTCCGGCCCGAGCGCGTCCGGCGCGCCGAGCAGCGCGAGCGAGCGGAGCGCCCCCTCGCGGTAGCGCGCGCGGAAGTCCCCCATCGAGAGCTCGGGCGCCCTGAGCGCCGCGCGCGTCGCATCGAGCGCCTCGCCGTCGTCGGGATCGCCCGGCGAGAAGCGGCGGGCCGCGAGCGCCATCGCAGCCTCCTGCGGCTGCACGCTCTCGAGCACCTCGTGGAAGTACGCGGCGTACCGGTAGATCCCGAGGTACTTCCGGTCCGTGACCGTCGCCTCGCTGCACTCGAGCAGCGCGCACCAGCGGCGCGCGTCGAAGCGATCGCGGAGGAAGTCGAGCAGCATCGCGTGCGAGACCGGATCGACGCGATGGACCCGGTCGAGCGCGCGTGCCACGCGGAGCGCCATCGAGGGATCGGGCCGCGGCGGCGCGGGCAGCTCGCCCGGCGGCTCGCCGCCGCGCTCCGCGCGCTCCTGCTGCACGCGCCGCACCGCCGTGCGCCCGAGGTAGAGGTACGGCCACGAGGTGAGCCAGAGGCGCGCATCGCGCGGCGCGCGGCCGAACGATCGAGCGACGTCCTCCGTGCCCCACCCGGGCGAGAGCCAGAGCAGGATCGCCTCCCGCGCGACATCCTCGCCGTAGGCGCGGAAGCGCTGCGTGAGCAGCCGCTGCACGTCGCACGGCATGGTGAGCAGGCGCCTCCGGTTGTCGAGCGTCGGCGCCGCGAGCAGCCGGCAATAGCCGCCAGCCCTGTCGAACTCGCCGCATCTTGTGCAGCACGGAGGGGCGCCGCCGTTGGCCATGCGGGATCCACGATAGTGCGCCGCGGGCCGGTTCGTCCGATTTTCTGCGAAGCCACCCCGGAGGAGGCCCCCGAACCCCCCCTCCGAGCCCTCCCGAACCCCCCTCCGAGGCCCCCCGCGCCCCCCGTCCAGGATCGGAGCCCCGCGCCCCGGACCC
>CAYQYG010000432.1:1711-7696 GCA_964421485.1 uncultured Polyangiaceae bacterium
CGTTCGACATCCGGGGCTCCGGGTCGCCTGACGGCGCCCTGCGCCCCGGACCCCGTTCGACATCCGGGGCTCCGGGTCGCCTGACGGCGCCCTGCGCCCCGGACCCCGCGCCGTGACGCGATGCGAGGTACGCAGCACTCCCGCTTTGGACGGGTCTCGCCTTATGGATCGGTGGAGACGCGGCGATCTCGGTCGCCCGAAATGAGCGAGAGGGAGGGAGTCATGTCCGTCATGAAGTACCTGAAGCGGAGCTCGATGCTCGCCGGCCTGACGGCCGGCATCGTGGCCCTGGCGCCAGGGAAGGCGTCGGCCGGCGGGCCGTCCGCCAGACCTGAGGCGCGCCACGCGAGCGAGCAGCTCATCATCACGCAGGGGATCGGGCGGGTAAGCATCCGTCCCGACTCGCTCCGCGTCGAGGTCGGCGTCGAGGCGCAGGCCGACACGGTGGAGAAGGCCCAGAACGAGGTGAACACCCGCATGGAGAGGGTGATCCAGGCGATCCAGAGGCTCCAGATCGCCGGGCTCGTCCTCCAGACCGAGACCCTCCAGATCTCGCCGGTGTACTCGGAGCCGCAGGGCAACCAGCCGCCGAGGATCGTGGGCTACCGGGCCTCGAACTCGGTCAGCGCCACCGTGCGCGGCCCGGCCTACGAGAACCTCGGCGCGCAGGGGTCGCGGATCGTGGACGCCGCCGTGCGCGCCGGGGCCAACAAGGTGCTCGGCATCGGCTTCTTCGTGAGCGATCTGCGTGACGCGCAGGCGCGGTCGCTCAAGGCGGCCGTCGAGGACGCCGAGCGCAACGCCCGCACGATGGCCGACGCCGCCCGGGTCTCCCTCGACGGCCTCGTGTCCCTCGAGGGCGGCCCCGAGTCGGGCCCGCGCCCGCTCGCGTTCGAGAGGGTCGCCGCCGCCGCGCCGACCCCGGTCGAGGTGGGGGAGATCGTGGTCACGAGCCAGGTGACCGCGAAGTTCATGTTCCAGCGGCGGTAGCGCGCCCGCGCGCGAGCGCCTCGAGCCGCGCGTTCGCGGCCGCGGCCTGCGCCGCGTCGATCTCGAAGCCGATGAACGAGCACCCGAGCTTCCGCGCCGCGATCCCCGTGGTGCCCGAGCCCGCGAACGGATCGAGCACGAGCACATCCGGCCCCGCCGCGCCGTACGCCTCGATGCAGAGCCGCGGCAGCTCCTCCGGGAAGCGGGAGAAGTGCGCGGGCCCGTCGATCTTCTCGCTCGCCAGCTCCCAGACGCTCTTCACGGGCGGCGCGGCGCGGAACGCGTGCCGCTCGCTGCGGGCGAGGAGGTAGATCGCCTCGTGCTGCCGGTGCGGCCGCCGGCAGCGCCCCTCGGGCATGGCGTTGAGCTTCCGCCAGATCACCTCGCCGCGGAGCAGGTACCCCGCGTCGCAGAGGGCCAGCACCAAGCGCTGCGGCAGGGCGAGGAGGTTGCCGTAGCGCAGCCACCCCGCCTCCTCCGACACGAACGCGCGCCGCCGCGCGCGCGGCTTGGTGTACGCCGAGTTCATCGGCGAGAGCCCCGCCCGCGCAGCGCCGAGCGTGCTGTAGGCGCGGTCCTCGAGCCGCCAGTTCACCGGCGTGTTGTACGCGTCACCCAGGTTCACCCAGGCGATACCCGAGGGTTTCAGCTTGTCGCGGAGCCGCGCGAGCACCGCCGTGAGCGCCGCCACGTATGCCCGCGGGTCGTCCTCCGCGCCGATCCCCGCGCCACCCCCGGCCGGGGCCCGCTGCCCCCAGTAAGGCGGGCTCGTGACGATCACGTCGACGCTCCCGTCCGGCAGCGCCCCCGCGAGCTCGGCGCAGTCGCCGTGCGTGACGCGATCCCGTGGGAAGGGGCCGACGCACCCGGCCCCGAGGTCGTCCTGCGCCCGCTCGCCGCCCACGGTGCCGCCGTTCTAGCTCACCGCGCCTGCCGGTCGGAAGGGGGGCATCACCCCGATGCGCGGCGCTTGTGAGTGAGGGAGATCACTTCCATTGCGGAACGAGGCGGTGGTGAGGTAGGGTGAGCTGCTGCGCTGCGATCCTTGGTTGCCTGTGCGCGGGGGGCGGGGGGAAGGCACGTGGGGGGGGAGGAGAGACGGGAGCGACTGCTGGATTGAGGGGAAGCAAGCAGAGTGACGGCCCCGTGGCGAAAAGGAAAACGCAGAGGATTTAAAATCCTCACCCCTTCGCGGGGATCTCGGTTCGAGTCCGAGCGGGGCTACCGCACGGGCGGGCGGGAACAGGTTGATCGAGCGGTGGGCCTGCGAGCACGCGAGGCAGGACCTCAACAACCCTGAACGCCCTTGGTCCTGAACGTACTTTTACCCACAATTCCGTGGTGGAGGGGCTTACCTTGCCGGGCTGACTGCGGTACCAGTGGCGTGCGGAGGGTGGCATGTCGAGCGACGACGAGGGGCCTGTATCCGGCGAGCGGCTCGGGTCCGAGGCGGGGGGGGATCGCGTCGTCTTTGCGCGCGGCTCGTGGTCGGTGCTGATGGCGGGGGAGCCCCACGCGGACTCGGAGCGGTACGCGGGGCGGGCCCTGCCCGCGCTGCTGCGCGAGCGCTGGGCCATCCGCGCGACCGTGCAGGCGGGCCAGGGGACGTATTTCATCCTCGCGCGGAAGGACATGCCCGACCTCGGCGCGTCGCCGCCGGAGCGGCAGGTCGCGCCGCGTGCCGCGCGGCGCGCGCCGTACTGGAGCGTGCCTCCCGGGGCTGCCTGAGCGCGCTCCGCGAACGACCGGGGCATGGCGGCAACGGATCTTTCGCGAGGATGTCTCGACAGATCCGGAATTTTCGGGTAAGGCGTCGCCCCGCGAATGGATCTGGACATCGACTGTCTCCGTGAGGCGAAGGTGGAGAACGTGGAGCGGCTGGCGACGGCGCTGGGCGTGAAGCTCCCGGACAGGAAGCGCCACGACCGCCGGGCTTACGCCCGCGAGCTCGTCCGGGCCGTGATGCTGGGCCTCCGGCGGGACGCCGAGGCGGCGCGGCGCCGCGATCGGCGCAGCTGACCTGCAGTTGATCCGGATCGCGGGCCTCCTGGCCTCGCCGCCGCCGCCGGCCTTGGAGGGTGTCGAGCGGGTGCGCGACACGGTCCGGGCGCGGTGCTCGGGCAGGCCGTAGGGTACGCGCTCGATGCCGGGGCATCGCGCGCCGAGGTTCCGTGCAATGTCTGTCGAGCGCGGCGCGGGTGGAGATCAGGCGGGGACGGCGGCGCGGGTGGAGGCGTCGACGACCTTGCCAGCGTGGATCGTGATCTCGCCGCCGGCGTCGATGACGACCTCGTAGTGCTCGAGGTTGCTCGTGGCGGGCCCCTGCGTGACGTCGCCGTTCGCGGTGAAGGTGCTGTTGTGGCAGGAGCAGGTCACGCCGGTGATCGAGATCGAGCCGTCGACGGTCATGTCGCATTGCTCGTGGGGGCAGATGGTCGTCATGGCGTAGACGCCGCCCGCGTCACGGCCGATCGCGACCGGCTGGCCGCTGACGGCGCGGAGAGTGTTCTCTGGAAGGGCGCTGATGTTGCCCGCGGCGATGTCGCCCGTCGCGGGATCGGAGCCGGTGCCGTCGTCGCCGCAGCCGACCATCGCCGTGGCCCCGATCGCCGCGCCGCCGGCGCCGAGGACCTTCAGAAACACTCTCCGTGAAGCACTGGAATTCGACACTGGGGCTCTCTCCTGGAAGGGGCCTGTCGGCCCGACCGATCGATGCGAGGGGCCCGCGCGCCCCCCCGGCGCCTGCGGGAGGGCAAGCGCGCGCCTACGGTACCTCGACCGGGGCGGGATCGGCTCACCTTTCGCGCATCTGTCCCTGCGCGCGGCGTGGGCGCGGGGCTCACCCGCGGCGGCGGACGGCGCCGGACCCGGTGAGCCGGCGCCTGGCCGCGGCCACGATGGGCGCGGCCGGCGTGAGCGGGTCGACGAGGTCCCCGATGTCGGCCATGGCCTGCTCGACGTGGCGCCACGCCTCGTCGTCGCTGGACGCGCCCTGCCGCGGCGATCCTGCGAGATCGAGGCCGCGGCCGAGGCGCTCCCCGACGCGGGCGATCCGGGCGAGGTCGTTACGGCCCGCGCCGCCCTCGCGGGCGGCCGCGTAGAGCGCGCGCACGACGCCGAGCAGGTCGCGGACAGCATCGAACGGGAACGCCGGCGCGGAGGCGCCGCGCGGCTCGCTGAGGCGCCCGGGCGGAGTCGACACTGGTCCAATGTACAGCCGCCGGGGCGAGAACGGGAAATAGCATTCCGAGATGCGCCAAAAATTTCCATATCCAGTTGTGAAAAACAGATTTGTGCCAGCGGGCGCGGGCGCGGACGCGGATGCGGGAGCGGGCGCGGACGCGGGCGCGGGCGCGGGCGCGGATGCGGGAGCGGGCGCGGGCGCGGATGCGGGAGCGGATGCGGGCGCGGATGCGGGCGCGGGCGCGGGAGCGGGCGCGGGAACGGAGACAGGTCAGCGGAGGGGGCCGATGGCCTCCTCGACGGCGCGGAGGAGGGAGCCGTCTCGGAGCAAGGCGCTCACGGTGGCGATGTCGCGGTACAGGGGGCGGTCCTCGCTCAGCTCCGGGGCGACGCGGCGGACGGCGGCGTGGGCGGCCGCGACGCCGGCGCTCGGACGCAGCGGGCGGCGCTGATCGACGCCCTGGGCCCCGGCGAGCAGCTCGATCGCGATCGAGGCGCGCACGTTCTCGATCACCTGGGTCAGCTTGCGGGCGCTGATGCTGCCCATGCTCACGTGGTCCTCGCGGCCGGCGCTCGTGGGGATCGAGTCCACGCTCGCGGGGTGACAGAGCACCTTGTTCTCGCTCACCAGGGCGGCGCTCGCGACCTGCGCGATCATGAAGCCGGAGTGCAGGCCGCTGTGCGGGGCGAGGAACGGCGTGAGGCCGCCGGAGAGGGCGGGGTTCACGAGCTGCTCCACGCGGCGCTCGCTGATGCTCGCCAGCTCGGCGGCGGCCATGGCGGCGAGGTCGAGCGCGAGCGCGACGGGCTGCCCGTGGAAGTTGCCGCCGGAGATGAGATCGGCGCCGCCCTCGTCGTCGAGGAAGACGGTGGGGTTGTCGGTGACGCTGTTCGCCTCGCGGGTGAGCACCTCGGCGGCCCAGGCGAGGGCGTCGCGGGAGGCGCCGTGCACCTGGGGCATGCAGCGGAGCGAGTACGCGTCCTGCACCCTCGCGCAGTTCGCGTGGCTCTTCATGATCTCGCTCGCGGCGAGCAGGGCGCGGAGGTTCGCGGCGGTCGCGGCCTGGCCGGGGTGGGGGCGGACGCGCATCAGGCGGTCGTCGAAGGGGCGCTCCGAGCCCATCAGCGCCTCGAGGCTCATCGCGCCCGCCACGTCGGCGGCGGCGCAGAGCGCGGCGGCGTCGCGGAGCGCGAGGGCGCCGAGCGCGGTCATGTACTGCGTGCCGTTGATCAGCGCGAGGCCCTCCTTGGCGGCGAGCTCGACGGGCGCGATCCCTGCGCGCGCGAGGGCCTCGGCGCCCGGCAGGAGCGCGCCGCCCACGCGGGCCTCACCCTCGCCGATCAGGGCGAGGGCGAGGTGGGCGAGCGGGGCGAGATCGCCCGAGGCGCCGACCGAGCCCTGCGCGGGGATGCGCGGGCAGACGTCGCGCTCGATCATCGCCGCGAGCGTGTCGAGCACCTCGACGCGCACGCCCGAGCAGCCGAGCGCGATGACCTGCGCGCGCAGGACCATCATCGCGCGCACCTCGGCCTCGGCGAGGTCGGGGCCGACGCCCGAGGCGTGGCTGCGCACGAGGTTGCGCTGGAGCGCGCGGATGTCGTGCTCGGCGATGCGGGTCTCGGCGAGCGCGCCGAAGCCGGTGTTGACGCCGTAGACGGCGGGGGCGCGATCGCCGGCGTCGGCGATCGCGTCGATCGCGCGGCGAGAGGCGGCGGCGCGCGCGCGCGCCTCGGGGCAGACGGCGACAGGGCGGCGGCGGCGCGCGACGTCATCGATGTCGGCGAGCGAGAGGGGACGGCCCAGCAGGACAG
>CAYQYG010000433.1:0-7689 GCA_964421485.1 uncultured Polyangiaceae bacterium
GGCGGCGCCGGCCCCCGCGCCGCCGACGCCGATCTCGCGCAGCGGCGCGTCCTCGGCCCGCGCGGGCGCGCCGGGTGACGGGGCGGCGGCCGCGGGCAGCGTGGGCGTGGCGCTCGGCGCGGGGGGCGTCCGCGTGGAGGTGCGGTTCTGATGCGCGCCCGCGCGTCGACGCTCCGGCTCCTGCGGGCCCTGCGGGCGCTGGCGGTCCTGGCGGCGCTCGGCGCCGGCTGCGAGGTGCTGATCGACGGCGATCTCTCGTCGATCCGGTGCGCCGACGAGGGTGGGGTGGGGCCGCCCGCGTGCCCGGGCGACCAGATCTGCCGGAGCGGCGTCTGCGTCGCGCTCGCGGGCCTCGGGCGAGCCTGCCACGGCGACACCGGCTGCTCCCCGCCCGACCTCTGCCTGAACCCGAAGAGCTTCGGCGGCGAGGGCGCGCCCATCTGCGCCCGCGCGTGCTGTACGTCGAGCGACTGCGACCCGGACGGCGAGTTCGTCTGCTGGATCCCCGACGCGGGGGGCGGCGGGTTCTGCCGCGCGGCCACGTCCGTCGGCCGCCCCGCCGTGGGCGCCGGCCGGACCGGCGCCCCCTGCGCGGCCCCCGGGGACTGCCGCTCGGGGCTCTGCGCCGAGGGGCGCTGCGCCGACGCGTGCTGCTCGGATACGAACTGCGCGGAGAGCGATCAGACCTGCCAGCTAACGGTCGGCCTGGTCTCGGAGGGGGCCGCCTGGGCGTGCCGGCCGCCGCAGCCCTCGAAGAAGGTCTACCTGGAGGCGTGCGACGGGGATTCGGACTGCGCGTCGGGCGCCTGCGCGGCGATCGCCGGGGTCCTGCGCTGCACCCAGCCTTGCTGCGGCTCGGGCTCCTGCTCGGGCGTCGTCCAGGTCAGCGCGAGCGAGGCGCGGGCCGTGACGTGCCGCGAGGTCGAGCGCGGCGGCGTGACCTTCCGCGCCTGCGTCGGAGACGTGCCCACGAGCGCTGCCGGGGCGGTCGGGGCGCCGTGTCACAGCGGCGATGACTGCCGCGGGGGGGCGTGCCTGGACCTGGGAGTCCCGAAGGGCAGCGTCTGCTCCGACGCATGCTGCACCGAGGCGTCCTGCGGCGACCCGGCGCTGATCGGGTGCCGGCCGTACTATGCGGGGGCGTCGTGGGCCTTGCGGTGCGAGCCCAAGTAACGGACGATCCGCCACCGCGGTGGCGTCCTCCCCGGCCGATGACAAGAACGCTCCCCAGGCAGCCGAAGGCAGCGGCGCCCGGGAGGTCGGGCTGCGCTCCGAGCCCGCCGCGGGGTCCGCAGGCGGGGCCGCCGGTGAGCCGGGTGACGCCGGCGCGCCCACCGTGATCTGCCCGCGCTGCCAGCACCGCGCCCCGGCGCCCGCCGTCGAGACGCTGCCCCCGCCCTCGCTGAGCCCGGGAAGCGATCGGGCGCCCCCGAGCAGGCGCGTGCGGGCCGCCGAGATCCTGCGCTGTCCCTCGGACGGCGCCGCGATGGTGAGCGCCGACGTGCTCGCGGCCGCGGACGGCGATCCGTTCCTCGGCATGACGATCGCCGAGCGCTTCGTGATCATCGGCAGGCTCGGCGCGGGCTCGATGGGCACCGTCTACCGCGCGCGCCAGGAGGCGATGGGGCGCGACGTCGCGATCAAGATCCTCCGGTCGGACCGCGCCTTCGACGCGCACGCGAAGGCGCGCTTCACCCGCGAGGCGCGCGCGATGAGCCTGCTCACGTCGCCTCACACGGTGACCGTCTTCGATTTCGGCGAGATCGCGGACGACTCGCCCGACGCGGACTTCGGCATCGGGGGCGGAGGGGGATCGCTCTACCTCGCGATGGAGCTGCTCGAGGGCGAGTCGCTCGGGCACCGGTTGAAGCGCGTCCGGAGGCTGCCCGTGGCCGACGCCGTCCGCTTCGCGCGGCACGCGCTCCTCTCGCTCGCGGAGGCGCACGACAAGGGGATCATCCACCGCGATCTCAAGCCGGACAACCTGTTCATCGCGCAGGCGCCGCCCGGCGAGCGCGAGGAGGTGTGCAAGGTCCTCGACTTCGGGATCGCCAAGGTGGTGGTGACCGATCGCGAGAAGGTGGACGCGCTCGAGACGCAGGCCGGCACCGTGTTCGGGACGCCGCGGTACATGTCGCCGGAGCAGGCGCAGGGCAAGCCGCTCGACGCGCGCAGCGATCTGTACTCGCTCGGCGTGCTCCTCTACCAGATGCTCGTCGGCCGCCCGCCGTTCGTGGACGACGACGCGGTCGTCGTGATGGCGCGCCACATCAAGTCGACGCCGGTGCCGGCGATCGAGGCGGCGCCCGACGCGGGGATCCCGCGGCCGCTGTCCGACCTGCTCCAGCGCGTGCTCGCGAAGAGCCCGGATGATCGGCCGCCGAGCGCGCACGATTTCATCCTGGAGCTCGACCGCGCGGGGGCGCTGCCGGCGCGTCACAGCGAGCGGACCGCAGCGGCCGCGGGCGAGGTGGGCGCGACGAGCGAGCTCCTCGCGGTGGTCGGGGACGACATCGACGCCGTCCACGTGCAGGGCGCGCGCCGACCCGCGCCGCGCTCCCGGCAGGCGCTGCTGGCGCTGGCCGCGGCCGCGGCGCTCGCGATCATCGCGGGGCTCGCCGTGGGTGGGCTGCGGCCGAGCGCGCCGCTCCGCGAGGCGCAGGTGCACGTCGCGCGCGCGGCGGGCGCGCGGGCGGACGCGGCGGCGCGCGCCCTCGCGCCGAAGGACCCGGATCCGGCGCCCGCGCCGTCGCTGCCGGTCGCGGGGTCGGCCTCCGCCGCGCCGGACGGCTCGGTCGCCGCGCCGCCCGGGACCGCGCCCTCGGCGAGGGCGCCGCGGAGGCCGAAGCCCCGCAAGCCCGGTTACGAGAAGTTTAACTGACGGGCAGGGCCCGAGCCCCCACGAGGGGCCTCCCGGAGACCTGTCTCAGCTGCCCCCCACGCCGCTGCCGCGCCGCGTGGCAGCGCGCGGAGCCCGAGAACTCCGCTGTACGCAGCGGAAGCTAACGTGTAACTTCGCGGCGCAACGATGGATCCTCGGGAGATGGAAACGCTCATCCAGCGCCTCGTCGCGAATCCTCATGACGAGGAGGCCCTGGCGTACGCTCACCGCGCCGGCACGCAGGACCCAAGGTCCTACGCGGTCCTGCTCGAGAAGGTCGGCAGCGCCACGACCGATCCCGCTTACGCGGCGCACTGGCTGAGCGAGGCCGCCAACGTCTGGTCGACGACGATCGGCGACGCGCACCACGCGGCCCGCACGCTGATGATCGCCATCGAGAAGGATCCCACGCAGCGCACCGCGGCAGAGCGGCTGGCGCAGCTCTACCGGGACAAGGGGGACCAGAAGGCGCTGATCGCGCTGCTCGAGCGGCTGGTGAAGTCCCTCACGCCGCTGCTCTACGAGAAGCCGGAGGTGCGCGCGCAGCTCTCGAGCCTCCACGAGGAGCTCGGCAGGCTCTGGAGCGAGCCGCCGCTCGCGCGGCCCGACCGGGCGATCGAGAACTGGCGCCGGCTCGCCGAGCTCGACCCGCAGAACGCCTACGCGATCTACGCGGCGCGCGAGATGCTCAAGGCGAACCAGCAATACGCCGAGGCGGTGCCGTACTTCGCGATGGAGCAGGCGCTCGTCGACGACCCCGAGCGCAAGCTCGCGCTCTACCGCGACGAGGCCGAGATCCGCCGCCGCGCAGGCGATCGCGGGGGCGCGGCGCAGGCGCTCCGCAGCGCGCGCGCGTTCCGGCCCGACGACGTCGCGATGACGCAGGAGCTCGGCGTGGTCCTGCTCGAGCGCGTCGAGGCGGGCGAGC
Organism: uncultured Polyangiaceae bacterium; assembly: GCA_964421485.1. Lineage (GTDB taxonomy): Bacteria > Myxococcota_A > Polyangia > Polyangiales > Polyangiaceae > CAYQYG01. The sequence goes on from CAYQYG010000433.1 coordinate 3,810, forward strand.
CGATGCCCCAGGCCGAGCGCGACGAGGCGGCGCAGCTCTTCGTCTCGCTCGCGGAGATGTACGACGGCGAGTACGGCCTGTCGTACTCGACCTCGGCGCTCAAGGCCGCGCCGGGGCACGACCGCGCGATGCAGCTCGCGGATCATTACGCGAAGCAGCTCAACCGCACGGCGGAGCTCGCGCCCCGCTACGCGGCGTACCTGCAGGCGAACCCGAGCGGCTTCATGGCCGCCGAGGCGCGCGCCAAGGCCGCCGCGGCGGCGCCGCCGCCGCCCCCGCCGGTCAGCGGGCTCGGCCTGCCTCCGGCGATGCCGGGCGCGCCGCCGCTGTCGCCCGGCATGGTCCAGCCCGGCGGGGTCCAGCCCGGCATGATCGGGGGGCTCGGATCGCAGCCGGGCATGGGCGCGATGCCAGGCGCCCCCCCGATCGAGTCGCCCTCGACGTCGGCGGGGTTCCCGCCGGCCGCCTCGCCGGCGGGCCGCATGCCCGAGATGACCGGCTCCGGCAAGGTCGGCTCCGCCGATCTCGGGCAGCTGCTCGAGGAGGCGCAGGGCGAGTCCCAGAAGGGGCGCAAGCCGCAGGCGCTCGCCAAGTTCCGCGAGGCGCTCAAGATCGATCCGGCGAACCCGGAGGCGCTGTCGTGGGTCGAGGAGCACCTGCGCCAGAAGCGCATGTACGCGGACCTCCGCGACGTGCTGCTCGCGGCCTCCCGCGTCCCGAGCGTCTCGATCGACACCCGCAAGGCGCAGCTCCGCGACGTCGCCGGGATCTGCGAGTCGCAGCTCCGCGACATCGAGACGGCGATCGGGGCGTGGAAGCAGATCTGCCAGATCGACCGGGGCGACGAGCAGGCCCGCGATCAGCTGCGGCGGCTGCTCGAGCGCGGCGGCCGGTGGGACGAGCTCGCGACGGTGCTCGAGCAGGAGGCGATGGGCACGCCCGACGTCGAGCAGAAGATCGCGCTCGAGAAGAAGCTCGCGGCGCTGCACGAGCAGAAGCGGAAGGATCCGGTCGCCGCGGCCGAGGCGTGGGCCCGGATCGCGAACCTCTCGCCCGAGGACGAGAGCGCGATCAGCACCGCGGTGAAGCTCTACGAGAAGGGCGAGCGCTTCGACCTCGCGGCGCAGGTCATCGCCGACACGGTCTCGGGCATCACGGAGAAGGCGACGCGCGCGCCGCTGCTCCAGAAGCTCGGCGAGCTCCGGGTGAAGCTCGGTGACCACGCGGGCGCGGGCGACGCGCACGCCGAGGCGGCCGAGGCGATCGGGCAAGCGAAGCTCTGGGAGCAGGCCGAGAAGGCCTACCTCGCCGCCGGGCGGCTCACCGACGCGGCCAACGCGCTCGATCAGCGCGCGCAGCTCTCGGACGGCAAGCAGCGGGCGATCCTCCACGCGCAGGCCGCGGACCTCATGCTGAAGTCGGGCGATCTCGACGGCTCGATCGCGCGCCTCGAGCAAGCGGCGGAGATCGATCCGGCGAACGACACCTACGCCCAGGCGCTCGAGGAGCAGCACCGGCGCGGCGATCGGCTGGACGATCTCGTGCGGTACCTGCTCGGCCGCGCCGACAAGCTCGGCGACAAGGGGCGCCGCGTGGCGGCGCGGCGGACCGCGGCCGACGTGCAGCGCCAGCTCGGCGATCGCGAGGGCGCGCGCGACAGCCTGATGCTCCTGCTCTCCGACGGCGACGACGCGGAGGCGCTCGCCAAGCTCGTCGAGGACGCGGCCGATCGGGGCGATCACCACGAGTGCGTGGAGCTGCTCCGCCGGCTCGGCGCGATGACGAAGAACCACGGCGACAAGCTCGCGATCGCCCTGCGCGAGGCGCGGATCCTCGCCGAGGGGATCGAGGACACAGAGGGCGCGATCGAGCGCTACGAGTCGATCTACAAGACGCTCGATCCGAAGAGCCGCGTCGCGCTCCGCGCGATCGCGGACCTCGAGGAGAAGCGGGGTAACCTCCAGGGCGCGGCGGACGCGCTCGAGCGGGAGATCCAGCTCGCCGAGGGCGACGATCGGGTCGAGATCGCCCAGCGCCTCGCGACCTTCTACGAGGGGCCGCTCAAGAACGCGCGCGGCGCGATCAAGGCCCTCGAGATCGTGCACGCCGCGGATCCGGAGGACTTCGACGCGATCGCGAGGCTCCAGCGGCTCTCGGAGGAGATCGAGGACTGGCCCAAGGTCGCGAGCCTGATGGCCATGCTGATCGAGGTCGAGGGCGACGAGGAGGAGGCGTCGAACATGACGCGCCGCCTCGCCGACATCCTCTTCACGCGGCTCAACAAGGGAGACGAGGCGCTCGCGGCGCTCGAGCGGCTCGCCGATCAGGGCGACGAGCCCTGCCGCGCGGCGTACGTCGAGCTCGGTGATCGGCTGGGGTGGAAGGGGATCGTCGCGACCAAGCTCGTCGCCTGGAACGAGTCGGCGGTCGGGCCGGCGCGCACCGACGCGCTGCGCGGCGCGTTCGATCGCTTCGTCGAGATCGGCCGGGGCACCGACGCGGCGCGGGTCGCGATGGAGCTCGCGCGGTCGCGCAGCGCGGACTCGAGCACGGCGGCGCAGCTCGAGGAGATCGCCGTCAAGCTGAAGGACCTCGACGCCCTCTCGGTGGCGCACGACATCCTCGCGAAGGACCTCTCGGGCCCGGCGCGGGCGGCGGAGCTCGTGCGGCAGGCCGAGGTGCAGGTCGCGGCGGGCGTGGACGCGCTCGAGGCGATGAACCACGGCGAGGCGGCGCTCACGAGCGTGGCCCCCGCCGAGGTCGAGCCGCTGCTCGCGCGGCTCGCGGCGCTCACGCAGGCGCCGGGGCACATCATCGATCTCTACGAGCGGCAGGTCTCGCGCTGCCGGCTGCCTGCGGACCGGCTCGCGGCGCTCGCGCGCGCGGCGCAGGTCGCGGCGGAGCGCGGGGCGAACGACCGCGCGCGCAGCTTCTTCGAGCTCGCGCTCGGCGGCGGCGTGCAGGAGGAGACCATCGGCGCGCTGGAGCGCGCGGCCGCGCTCGGCGACGAGCGCTCCGGCACCGCGGCGCTCCGCACGATCCTCGCCGAGGCGCTCGCCGCCGGCGGCCAGGGCTCGCGCGACGGCGGCCGCACCCGCGCGGCGCTGCTCCGCCGCGCGGCGACGATCGCCCACCGCGATCTGCGGGACGTCGAGCGAGCGTTCACCTGGCTGGGCGACGCGCTGATCACCCACGTCGACGACGCCTCGCTCGAGGCGCTCGAGGAGCTCGGCCGGACGATCGGCGACATGGGCCGCGTCGGCGCCACGCTGAGCCGCGCGCTCGAGGAGGTCTTCGACGGGCCGCTCGTGCGCAAGCTCCTGCACCGGCGCGCGAGGCTCCGCCGCGACGTGCTCGGCGACCGGAAGGGCGCCGCGGTCGACCTCAAGAAGCTGCACGACCTGTCGCCCGCCGATCAGGACGTGATGAACGATCTCTCCGGCCTGCTGCTGGAGCTCGGCGATCACCGCGGCATGATCCAGCTCTACGAGGACCAGATCCTCCGGGGGCGCGATCCGGCGCTGCGCGCCGAGCTCGCCCGCAAGGTCGCGCGCATCTGGGAGGAGGAGCTCGGTGACGCGCGCGAGTCCGCGGACGCGTGGCGCCGCGTGCTCCGCATGAAGTCCGGCGACGCCGAGGCGACGGCGGGCCTCGAGCGCGCCAAGGCCGGGAAGCTGAAGCGCCCGGCGCCCGCCGAGCGCGCCGCGCCGCCCGCCACGTCGTCGGGGCAGATCGAGGAGGACCTCGAGCGCACGCCGGAGCCCGGCGCCGCCGCGGCGCCGTCGCGGGCCAGCGCGCAGCCGCCGGCGCTCGTCGCGCCGCCGCCCGCCGGGGTCAGGACCCCCGTCCCGCCGCCGCTCGTCGCGCCGCCGGCCCCCGT
>CAYQYG010000434.1:0-7680 GCA_964421485.1 uncultured Polyangiaceae bacterium
CTCGCGCGCGAGGTACGCGGGGAACGCGCTGCGCGCCCGGTCGATCCGGTCCGCCGGCAGGCTCACGAGCACGTCGCCCCCTGCGGGCGGCAGCCGATCGCGGAGCAGCTCCGGGTTGTAGTCGCGCAGCGTCGCCACCGAGATCCCCGCCGCCGCCGCGATCGTCTTGAGCCGCGTCCCCTGCGGCACCGCGATCTCCGCCATGTCGAACGGCGCCGCCGGATCGAGGTCATCCAGATCGAAGAGCCCCCGGTTCGCCGCGACCAGCGCGAACGCGTGCACCTGCGCCACGAAGCTCGTCGTCGCCTTCGGCACGAGCCTCCGCTCCGCGAGCTCCGCGAGCGTGATAGGGGACTCGTCCCCCCGCTTCCTCCCTGCCCGCGCCTTCTCGACCGCCTCCTCCAGCCGCTCCTGCCCGAGCTGCCACCCCGCGAGCGCCAGCTCCCAGGACCCGAACTGCTCGAACAGGTCCCCGAGGTGCGCCACGGCCGCCGCCGTGCTCCGCGTGATGCTCTTCCGCTCGTCGAGGAGCTCCCCCTGCGCGAGCCCGTACCGCGCCGCGGTCTCCGGCATCATCTGGAACAGCCCCGCCGCGCCCTCGGGTGACACGGCCTGCGGCGAGAACCCGCTCACCACGGCCGCGAGCCAGAGCGCGTCCTCGGGCGCCCCGGCCTCCCGCAGCGCCCGCTCGATCGTCCCGCGGTAGCGCCCTGCCCGCCGGAACCTGTCCGTGAACGACCTCCGCCCCGCCGGATCCTCCGCGAAGTACCGGACCAGCTCCAGGGTCCGCTTCGTCACCGGCAGCGGCAGGTCCGAGAGCGCGAGGCTCACGCGCGCCGCCGCCCCGCCGTCCACCTCCACCGAGGGCGCCTCGAGCGTCAGGTCGTCCAGCGCCTCTCCCTCCGCGGGCCCGTCGAGGGGCGGCGCCGCGCCGCACGCGTCCGGGCACGGCGCCGCGCCCCGCTCGACGAGCGCCGGATCCCGGAACGCGCGGTACGCCGCCGCGATCGACGCCCTGAGCGACGCCGACGCCGCGACGCCCCCGCCGATCGCGAGGCACGCCGCCGCGACCGCGCCCAGCGCGATCCGCCGGCGCTGCTGGCTCGATGCCGCCACGGCCCGGATCTTCCTCGAAGCGATCCGCGCCGGCAAGCCGGCCGCGCCGGGCCCGCCGTCAGCGCCCGCGCGGCGGCGCGGGCCCGAGCTCGTCGAGCTCGGCGCTGCGCGGCTCCCAGGCGACCGCCGCGCCCGCCAGCCCGGCCGCCTCGGCGGCCTCGGGGTCGAGGCCCGGCTCGCCGGCGTGGCTCGCGGCCTCCGCGAACGCCGCCGCGACCGCCTCCGCGCCGCCGAGCACCTCCATCGCGGCCGCGAGCTCCGCCTCGAGGCGCGCCGCCTCGTCGCCTGCGGGCGCCTCCGGGTCCGCCGCCTCCGCCGTGCTCTCCTCCGGGCCTGTCGCGCGCTCTCCCGCCATGGGCCGCATCATAGCCCAGGTTCCGTTCCTGCGACCGCTTCCGTTTCCGCTTCCGCTTCCGCTTCCGTTTCCGCTTCTGTTTCCATTCACGTTTGCATCTGCCGCACGAGGGAGGAGGAGAAGGGAGAGAATTCACAGGGAGGCGGGGAGGCGGGGAGATCGGAAATCATGAATCAGAGAGCTCTCTTCTTCTCTCTCCTCGCGGAGGTAGAGGACGTTCTCCTCGATGGTGGCGCGCCGCTCGGGCGGGGGCGGGCGCGGAGCTCCTCGCGGCGGTGGCGCTTGAAGAAGTCGAGCGTCGTCGAAGATCTCGCGCGGGCGCGTCGCGGGCGCGAGGGTCAGCCGACGCCCTCGGGTGTCGGCGGGGGGACGCGCAGCTGCCGAGTCCAATGATCGGCCACCTGTCGATAGAACCGACCTACTACGGTTATCCCGAGCCGATCGTAATTCTCGGCGGCTTTTTGCCAGAGCTCATTGAATTCGTCGACGTCCTTCCTTTGAAGCGCGACGCTCCCGAGGAGGATGTGCGCAGGCGCGCTCAGGGCGAGCCACTCCACGGACTCGCTCAGGCGGAGGGCCTCTTCCGCCGACCGCCTGCAGGCGTCGAAGTCGCCTGCGGCCGAATCGATCTCGGCGAGGACGAGGCGCCCCTCGATCCTCCCTTTGAGATCCCCGATTTCATCGGCCACGGAGATGGCCTCCTCGGCGGAGACGTGCGCCGCGGCGAGATCACCGGTGGTTCGCCGAAGCCGTGCGAGGAGGCGGCTGCTCGCGGCCAGGCGCCACCTGTCCCGCGTTCGCAGCGAAGAGTCGTGGGCGAGGAGAGCATGCTGCTCGGCAATGCTGAATCGCCTCTGCCAGAGCGCGTCGCGGCCGTGCGCGAGCTCGATGTCGATCCGCAAGGGCCCGTATTCGACGCCCTGAGCGCTGAGCCTGGCTCTCTCGTCCCACTCGAGGGCACGCTCCTGTGCCCCTCGCATCGCGGCGATGTCGGCGAGGCGCAGATAGGTAGCCGCGAGCAGGCGCTGCGCGGCCGGATCCGCCTCCACCTCCAGCGTCGCGACGCACGCGAGGAGCAGCGCCTCTGCGCGATCCACGTCCTCCCGGCTCCGCGCGCGCTCGACGCGGAAGCCCGCGTGGTGGAGGGTGGCCGCGGCGTGGATGGACTGGGGCCACGCCTCTCCAAGGCGCTCCAGAGCCTCGTTCAACAGCGCGAGCGCGCTGGCCTGCCGTTCGATCGCGGTCGGGCCGCGCGCTGCAAAGAGGCGCAGCAGCGCCTCCAGCCCCCTGGCGCTCCACCGCGCCTCCTCGGAGGCCCCGCGTTGCGCGTCCTCCAGCCACAAGAGCGCCTGCGTGAGCCTCTCCTCGATCTCGCGGGGGACCTCCTCCGTGAACCACGGGAGCGAGCCGAGCTCGGCCAGAAGGTCGACGACGGACCTCGCGGTCGCGTCGTCCGAGAAGGCCCGGCCCGCGGGCTCTGCCAAGAGCTCCACAGGAAAAGGAACGCCGCCCAGCGCGCTCGTCGCGACGGCCACGCCGTCGGGGATGTCGGGAAGGCGGATCTCGTGGTCGGACCGGAGCCGCCGCAGCAGCATGAAGCTGCTCTCTGTCCACGCGCGCTCCGGGATCGCGGCCTCGAGCGCGCCCAGGATCCGTGGCTCGGCGATGCTTCGGGGGAGTGGTCCGAGGCTGACGCTGTCGCCGACGATCTGCGCCAGCCCGACGCGCTGCAACGGGTGGAAAGTGGAAGCGTTCCCGGTTTTCGCCTTCGCGTTCGCGAGGATCATCTCGAGCGCTCGTGGGCGCTCGGCGTCGGACAGACGCATCAGCCGCTCCGCGAGCCGCCTCCCGGCGCTCAGGTGCAAGCTGCGCAGATAGTCATCCTCGCGGACGCCGACGTCGGCGTGCTCCATCCGGTGCGACACCGTCCGCTCGAGCAGGTCGATCAGCTCCACCGGATCGGTCGTCAGCGACGCCGCATCCAGCAAGGGCAGGTGGTGGATCCCGAGCGGCGCGAGCGGATGCTCCGGCCTGCGCAACCAGGTCCTGAGCGCGGACAAGACCGGCACCTTCACGTGCTGCTCCAGCCACGCGTAGCCCGACTCCTGCGGCACGGGACACCGCAGCAGCGCATAGCGTGCGCCGAGGCCCCGGAGTCGATCGAGCGCATCGGCCAGCGTCACATCGAGCGCCTCGACCGTCGCGATGACGAGCGCGTCGCGCGCCTGGATGGCCCGGCGCGCGACGGCGCGGAGCGTCGCGTCGGTCAGGTGCAGCTCGTCCTTGATGTCGGGCAGCGTCCCCCGGAGCAGCCACGCCAGCCGCCGGATCTCCTCGCCGGTGTAATGCCACGGCAAGAGGTATTGTCCCGGCGGCAAGGTCACGCGGACCTGCGAGAGGTCGACCGGGAGGATCCACACGGCCGCCCCCTATCCGCGCTTCAGGGCGTCCGGGTGCAGGATGTGCAGCGACGGATCCAGGCTGAACCTCGTCGGGTTCCAGAAATCGTTGGGCAGGACGACCTGCCGGTCCTGCACGGCCGCGAGCTCCGTCTCGCTGCCGCCGCAGGCGTCCAGCAGGACCTTGCGATCGATCTCGTGATCCGGCGCGGGGAACGCGCGCACGACGCCCTTCACGACATCGAACGGCACGCCCGCGTACTCGGCGGTCACGAAGCGCTGGATGGCCTTCTCGCGCCGCGCCGAGTCGAACGCGTCCTGCTCGCAGAGCGCCTTGAACCACTCGATGTACGCCAGCGGCGTCGGCGCCGCGTGCGAGAGCCGATCCGCGAGACCGCTCACCTCGCCTCCATCGAAGGCTTGCCGGATCCCCTCGGGCTCATCCTTCATGCGGCGCTCGAGGATGCCCTTCAGCATGTTCGGGGGCAGGCGATCGAGCACGAGCTTGTTGCCGATGTCGCGCGCGATGTCCGCATAGTACGTGCGCATGCACGCGATGAGCGCCACGTGCGCCTGCTTCAGCTCCAGCACCCAGCCGGCCTGCTGCCGCACCTGCTCGCGCTGGGCAGGCTCCCTGTAGTCGTGGTCCAGCTCGTCGATGTTGTCGATGAAGAGCACCGCGTTCAGGCCCTGATCCCGCACGTCGTCGAAGAACGCCCGCAGCGCCGCGCAGAGGCGGTACTCGTCGAAGCGGATCGATCCGCTGAGCTGCTTGATCTGCTTCTCGCTGCGCTCCAGGGAGATCCCGAAGTTCGCCTTCAGGTTGGACAGGAGCGAGACCTCCGCGGACAGGTCCGCGGCGGCCTTGTACTGCATGAGGTGCTCGTGCACGACCTGCAGCGTGGCGTCGGTGAAGCGGGTGATCGTGTTGAGCAGGTTCGCCGCGTCGATCAGCTCCTGCTTGATCGGGGCGCCCGCGCCCTTCAGCTTGATGAGCTCGCTGACCGCGCACGCGGCGACGGCGCCGAAGACCTCCCGGCTGCCGGGGCAGCGACGGCAATCAGCCTCGATGAAGAGCGTCGTGCCGGCATGCTGCTTCTTCAGCTGCCGGAGCACGTGCCGCACGAAGATCGTCTTTCCGCTGCCCTTGCCGCCCGTCACTCGAAACGCGCGGCCGAGGCGGGCGTCGGTCACGCCGAGGTAGCCCTCCAGGTTCCGCTTCAGCCACTCGACGTCCGGCGTCCGGTTGTTGAAGAGCGCCGGATCCGTATCGCGGGAGTCGAGCTTGCTGAAGTACACGGCGGCCACGGGGAGCGTTCTGCGACGTTCCTCGGGCGTCGCCAACGCCGCTCGAGCGCGGCGTCCGGGGCATCGTCGAGCGCCTCAACCCCCGCGCGGCTTGCCGCCGTTCACGCCGGCGCGGACGATCAGGCCGAGGAGGAAGGCGCCGGACACGACCCCCCAGAACAGCCAGGGCGCGTGGGCGTGCTCGAAGCCGTGCTCGAGGTTGACGCCGAGCACGCCGCCGAGCGCCGAGATCGGGAGGAAGAGCGCGACGAGCAGGTTCAGGCGGTGGCTGGAGCGGTTGATCTGCTCCGAGAGCTCGGCCTGCTCCTCGGCGCGGCGGGCCACCGTGAAATCGAGGCCGGCCTTCGCGTCGGCCTGGACGAGATCGAGGTTGCGCTCGTTCTCGTAGGCCTGGTCGCGGAGCGTGATGAGATCCTTGTCGTCGGGGCAGGCCTCGCGGGCCTCCTGGAAGACCTTGTGCTGATTCCTCGCGGCGCGGAGGACCGGGGCGACCTCCTGCAGCACCCTGAAGAACTCGGCGGCCTGGGTGGCCTTCTCCACGCGCTCCTCGAGCGCGTGGCCGGCGGCCGCGAAGGCCTCGACGTGGGTGCGGAGGGCGACGATGCCGCCCTTCGCGGCGGCGCCGGTGCTCTTCCACGTGCCGTCGGGGGCGCGCCAGAAGAAGCTCGCGCGGCGGCCCGCCTCGTCGGCGCCCGGGAGGTCGTGGAGCACGAGCAGCATGTGGCCCTCGTGCAGCATGACGCGCTGTCGCCCGGCCTGCGCGCCGAGGCGGGCGCGGAACCGATCGGGGACGGTCCAGTTGTTCGGGAGGAGCTTGGCCATGCACCGATGGGATCCGGCCCCGCGCCCGCCGTCAACGATCTCCGTCCAGCGCGCTCCCTCGCTCGCCCCTTGCGTCACCCTCACCCCCAGGTCAAAGGCGGTCCCCCTGCATGCCTCCCATCCCGCCTCCCCCCGCCGCCGTCCTCGTCGCCGTCCAGCTCCCGGACGTCGACGACACCCAGCACGCCGCCGACCTCGCCGAGCTGGGCCGGCTCGTCGAGACCCTCGGCTACAAGGTCACCGCCACCGTCTCCCAGCGCCGCGCCTCCCTCGCCCCCGCCGCCGTCCTCGGCGAGGGCAAGCTCAAGGAGCTCGGCGACCTCACCGGCGGCCCCGGCGTCGTCCCCTCCGCCGCCCCGCAGCGCAAGGACAAGGCCCGCCTCCGCTGGGAAGAGGCCCGCAGGAAGGCCGAAGGCGGCGCGCCCGACGAGGCCGCCGCCGAGATCGACGAGGCCGGCGACGGCGGCGGCGAGCAGGACGACGCTTCGATCCTCGACGGCGGCGCGAAATCCAGCGTCGACCTCGTCGCCGTCGACCACGACATCTCGCCCAGCCAGATCCGCAACCTCGAGCGCGCCACCGGCGCCCAGGTCCTCGATCGCACCGGCGTCATCATCGAGATCTTCCACCGCCACGCCCGCAGCCGCGAGGCCAAGCTCCAGGTCGAGATCGCCCGCCTCACGTACGTCGCCCCGCGCCTCCGCGAGGCGGGCGGCGGCGGCGATCGCCAGCGCGGCGGCATCGGCGGCAAGGGCGCCGGCGAGAGCGCCCTCGAGCTCGACCGCCGCCGCATCCGCGACCGCATCGCCGAGCTCCGCCACGAGCTCGAGTCCGTGCAGCGCGACCAGGCCACCCGCCGCGCCCTCCGCCGCGACCAGCGCCGCGTCGCCCTCGTCGGCTACACGAACGCCGGCAAGTCCTCCCTCATGCGCGCCCTGACCGGCAGCGAGGTCCTGGTCGCCGACAAGCTCTTCGCCACCCTCGACACCACCGTCCGCGCCCTCCACCCCGAGTGCCGCCCGCGCATCCTCGTCTCGGACACCGTCGGCTTCATCAAGAAGCTCCCCCACGACCTCGTCGCGAGCTTCCGCTCGACCCTCGACGAGGCCCTCGAGGCCTCCCTGCTGCTCCACCTCGCCGACGCCTCGGACCCGACGTTCCGCGACCAGCTCGCGGTCACCCGCGCGGTGCTCGCCGAGATCGGCGCCGGCGACGTGCCCTCGCGCCTGATCCTGAACAAGGCCGACCGCCTCTCCGGCGACGAGCAGGGCTCGCTGCGCCTCGAATACCCCGAGGCCATCCTGATGTCCGCGAAGATCCCCGCCGACGTGGCCGCGCTCCGCGAGACGATCATTGCCTTCTTCGACGCCGACATGATCGACGGCGAGCTGCTCCTGCCATATGGCAAGCAGGGGCTGCTCTCCGAGGTCTACGAGAGCGCCCGCGTGGTGTCCGAGGAGTACGACGAGGCCGGCGCGCACCTCAAGGTCCGCGCGCACCCCGCGGCGCTCGAGCGGCTCCGCAGCCTGCTCGCGCGCTGAGCAAAGCAGCGGCAGCTGCCGACGAAGCCACGGCAGTCGCCGACAATGCAAGCGCACTGCCCGACAGACCCGCGGCACGGACCTCGGGAGCGAGCGCTTGGACATCCGGAGCGATCGCCCGGACATCTGGAGCGATCGC
>CAYQYG010000435.1:0-7664 GCA_964421485.1 uncultured Polyangiaceae bacterium
CAGGCTCGCTGCGCTCGCCAGCGTACCCGGCGGCTGAGGCCCAAGTCGTTGGGCGCATCCTCGACGTGCAGCTTGATGAATCCGGCCATGCGCGGCCGAACGGCACGCCGGCCGCGAGCGGCGCGATCTACTTCGCCCAGAGCACGGCGAGGTCGAGCTCGACGGCGTCGAACGGCTCGGCGCGGACGCGGGTATCGTCGCGGTATACGCGCGCGCTGCCCCAGCGGCCGCCGGCGCCGAGCGCGAAGACCTCGAGGGTGCGGGCAATCGGGTCGATGATCCAGGCCGTCCGGACGCCCTCGCGCGCGTAGATCGGCATCTTCTCCTCGCGGTCCACCTTCGCGGTGGACGGGCTGATCACCTCGCAGATCCAGTCGGGCGCGAGCGTGAAATAGGCGGTCTCGGGCAGCTCCGGCATCCGCTCGACGCGCCACCCGGCGAGGTCGGGGACGACCGCGTCGATCTCCCCCTCGGCGGTGGGATCGGGGAAATGGAGCTCCGGCTCGTCGAGGATCACCCAGCCGCCCGGGCCGGTCTTGCCCGTGTCGAACGCGCTGCCGAGCTCGACGCCGAGGCGCGAGGACGCGCGGGCGTGCCGCGGCGCAGGCCGGGGGAACGTGTAGAGCGTGCCGCGGATGAGCTCGGCGACCTTGTTCGGCGGGACCGCTTCCAGATCGGCGTAGGTGGCGCGGTGGCGCTCGCCGGGCTGGCCCATGGGCGAAGCCTGCACCGCGCCGGCGGCGAGGCGCAAGGGCAGGATGCGTCGCGGTCCCCGCGGACCTCGGCTACTCGCCCCCGGGCGCCTCGATCGGCGCATCGCCCGACTCGGGGCCCAGCCGATCCACCTCGCTCCAGAGCGCGTCCAGGTCGAGCGTGAGCCCCTCGCAGCCGGGGACGTGATCGATCACGCCGTCGGCGGCCGCGAGCGCGTGCACGTAGCGGCCGTCGGCGCCGAGCTCCAGGATCTCGAGGGTCATGTCCCGCGGATCGATGATCCAGTACCAGCGCACCCCGAAGGCCGCGTATTCGCGCGTCTTCTCCACGCGATCCCGGCGCGCGTCGCGCGGGGAGGGGGAGACGACCTCGACCATGAGATCCGGGGGCGCGCTGATCACGCCGCGGCGGGGAGGCTTGCGGCTGCCGGGCATGTAGGCCGAGGCGTCGGGCTTCCGGCCGCGGGGCGCGCTCACCGCGAACTTCGCCTCGGAGCCCAGCACGAGCCCACCCTGCGGGATGAGCCAGCCCCTGAGCACGCTGACCACCCAGACGACGATGACCTCGTGAATCGCGTCCGGCACCTCTTCCTCCACGAGCCGCCCCTCCACGAGCTCGCCCGGCTCGTCTTCGGGCAGGGCGACCCACTCGGCGAGGCTCATCCGCCGCTCGACCGGCGTCTCGGGAACGGGGGCCTGGCTGGCGCTGATCACGGCGCCTCGACGGTAGCACGGGCGCGCCGGCGCCGGCCAGCGCCGCTCGCGCCGGTTCACCCCCTGTCTACTTGCGCCCGAACCGGAGCAGCAGGCCGAGCCAGCCCTTCGCCAGGTAGAGCAGGTTGATCGACGTGTAGATCCAGAAGAACACCTCCAGCCGGCCGGCGAGCGCGAAGGCCCAGACGTGGCTGGGGTAATGGTTGAGGAAGCGGAGGAACGTCACGAAGAGCTCGGCGAGGCGGCCGGCGATCGTGCGGTGGCGCTCGCGCTCCACGGTCTCGTAATAGGCGGCGACCGAGGTCTCCTTGCCGCTCAGCTCGGGGCGGCGGACGAAGTTCGTCAGCGAGATGGCCGAGGCGATGATGATCACGCCGGCGACGCCGGCCAGCAGGAAGCGGGGGTCGCCGGCGGGCCACGCGGCGGCGTCGAGGCCGAGGCCGCCGGTGCGGTACAGGCGGACGGCGAGGGCGCCGGCCAGGAGCACCGCCTTGAGCTCGTCGGTGAAGAAGTCGAAGAGGTGGCCCTCCTTCGAGGCCAGGCCCTTGTGCCGGGCCAGCATGCCGTCGGTGCAGTCGAGCAGGTAGCTCAGCTCGAGCACGCCCACGGCGATGAGGCCGCCGCCCGCGGTGGGCAGCGCGATGAAGAGCGCCGCCGCGATCACGAAGATCACGAGGTTCAGGATCGTGACCTGATTCGGCGTGATCGGCGTGCGCGACAGGACCGCGACGGCGAGGCCCGCGATGGGCCTCATGAAGTAGGTATTGAAGAGCTGGTCGTGCTTCTTCCTGGTGGCCAGGTAGATCCGCTTCGCCTCGCCGAGCATGCGGCGCGCATCCTACAGCGTTCGCGCAGCGCGTCGCGGGTTCGTTTTCGAGCGCCCGCTCCGGGCCCCCCGGCCGCCTCCGCCCGCTCTCGCGCCCGCGTCCGTGTCCGTGTCCGCGCCCGCATCCGTGTCCGTGTCCGCGCCCGCATCCGTGTCCGTGTCCGCGCCCGCGCCCGCGCTCTCGACTTCCACCCGGCCGCGGGAGCGGGTATCAGGATGCAATGAAGAGGCACCCTGCCCGTCTGCTGCCCTTGCTCCTTGGGGTCCTGGCCGCGGGGGGCGCGGCGCGCGCGGCGGAGCGGCCGGGGTTCGACGTGCTCGCGGGCGAGCCGGCGCGGCGCTCGGACGCGCTCGTGCGCGAGGCGGCGCGGGTGGGGCTCGTGGTCACGTCGGTGGACTCGAGGCGCGGGGTGCCGTCGTTCGCCTGGGCGGCGCGCGGCGCGGGGGGCGGGGCGATCTCCGCGTCGCCGGAGGCGGCGGCGCGGCAGCACCTCGCGCGGCACGCGCGCGCGTTCGGGGTCTCCAGGGCGGCGCTCGATGCGGCCGAGGTCGTGGGGGTGCACGACCTCGGCGTGGGGGGCGTGATCGTCACCCTGCGGCAGCGCGTGCGGGGGGTCGAGATCCATCGCGGCGACGTGAAGGTGCTGATGCGGCAGGACCTCCAGCTCGTCGCGATCTCGGGGGCGCCGCACCCGGCCGCGGCGGCCTCGGGCAAGCCGGGGGCGGAGGCGTTCCGGCTCCGCGCCGAGGAGGCCGGGGCGCGCGCGCTCGCGGACCTGCACGGGGTCTCGGTGCCGGCCTCGGCGCTGGTCCCGTCGCGGCGGAAGAGCCTGCCGGGATCGACCTTCTTCGAGCTCGCGCCGGGGGCGCAGGCGGGGGGGCTCCGGCTCGTCGAGCCGGTGCGCGTCAAGCGGGTGCTGTTCCCGATGGTGGACCGCCTCGTCGCCGCGTACTTCATCGAGGTGCTCGCGGGGAGCGCGGCGGAGACCGGCTCGGACGCGCACGCGATCGTGATCGCGGCGGACGACGGCAGGATCCTCCACCGCCAGGGGCTCACGCACGACGACGCCTTCAATTACCGCGTCTGGGCCGAGGCCTCGGGCGACGGGCGGCCGCTCGACGGGCCGCAGGCGGACTACACGCCGCATCCGGCGGGGCTGCCGGACAACACCGATCCCGCCTTCGTGCCGCCGAGCCTGGTCTCCATGGCGGGGTTCAACACGAACCCGTTCGACTTCGCGGATCCGTGGCTCCCCTCGAACGCCACGCAGACGCTGGGGAACAACGTCGACGCGTACGCGGACCTCTACGCGCCGGACGGCTACTCGAACGGCGACCTGCGGGCCACGACGACGTCGAGCCACACGTTCGATCGCGTCTACGACGCCACGCTCGGGCCCGTCTCGAGCGTGGACCAGACCATGGCGGCCACGACCCAGCTCTTCTACGTCACGAACTGGCTGCACGACTGGTACTACGACTCGGGCTTCGACGAGGCCGCGGGCAACGCGCAGCAGAACAACTTCGGGCGGGGCGGGGCGGGGGGGGATCCGCTGCGCGCCGAGGCGCAGGACGGGGCGCTCGCGGGCAACCGGAACAACGCGAACATGAGCACGCCGTCCGACGGCACCTCGCCGCGGATGCAGATGTACCTCTGGAGCGGCATCGATCCGGTCCGGACCGTCACGACGCAGCCGCCGGTCCCGATCGACCAGACGGGGCCGGCCGGGTTCGGGCTGACCGACTTCGACGTGACGGGCGAGCTCGCGCTCGTCGACGACGGGGTCGATCCGCTGAGCGACGGGTGCGAGCCGCTCGCGGGCGACGTCGCCGGGAAGATCGCGCTCGTCGACCGCGGCACCTGCACCTTCAAGCTCAAGACCGTGAACGCGCAGGAGGCCGGCGCGATCGGGCTCATCGTCGCGAACCACACGGCGGGGGACCCGCCGCCGACCATGGCGAACGGGGACCCGGACGTACCGATCAACATCCCGGCCCTCTCGGTGACGTACGAGGCCGGCGTCGCGCTCAAGGACGCGCTCCAGGCCGGGACGGTCACGGCCACGATGCAGCGGGTGGCCGGCGTCGAGCGCGACGGCACGATCGACAACACGATCGTCGCGCACGAGTGGGGGCATTACCTCCACCACCGCCTCTCGGTGTGCGCGACGAAGATGTGCGGCGCGCTCAGCGAGGGCTGGGCCGACTTCACCGCGCTCCACATGGCGGTCCGGGAGGGCGACGACCTCGGCGGCTCGTTCGCGCTCGCGATCTACTCGACCAAGGCCCGCGGCGACAGCGGCTACTTCGGCATCCGGCGCTATCCGTACTCGGTCGACGTCACGAAGGCGCCGCTCTCGTTCCGGCACATGACCGAGGGCGAGCCGCTGCCGCAGGGCGTACCGACGCAGCCCACGGTGGCGAGCAACGCGGAGGTCCACAACGCCGGCGAGGTCTGGGCGTCGATGCTCTTCGACGCGTACGTGGCGCTGCTCGAGCGGTCCGAGGGGCCGGGCGCGCCGTACACCTTCGAGGAGGCCCGGCGGCTCATGTCCGATTACGTCGTGGCGGGGCTCAAGCTCGCGCCCGTCGACGCGACGTTCACCGAGACGCGCGACGCGATCCTGGCCGCGGCGGCCGCGCGGAGCGAGGACGACATGCTCGCCCTCGCCGGGGGCTTCGCGGGCCGCGGCGCGGGGAGCTGCGCCGCGTCGCCGGACCGCTACTCCACGGACTTCGCCGGCGTCGTGGAGAGCTTCGAGCTCAGGCCGAAGATCGAGATCGTGTCGGTCACGCTCGACGATGCGGTCCTGTCCTGCGACGGCGACGGCGCGCTCGACTCGGAGGAGACGGGCCGGCTGACCGTGGAGGTGCGCAACGCCGGCGCGGCCCCGCTCGCCTTCGCGGAGGCGTCCGTGGCCGCGAGCTCGAGCGCCGTGCTCTTCCCCGCAGGCTCGACGGCGCCGATCGGCGACGTGCCCCCGCTCGGGACGGCGACGGTCACGATCGACGTCGGCCTCGACGACTCGATCGCGGACGTGGAGGCCCTGGACCTCGAGGTCTCCGTGACCGGCGCGGGCGCGTGCGACGAGACCGTGGCGCTCGCGCTCACGCGGCTCGTGAACCTCGACGACCTGCCGGCGTCCTCGGCGATCGACCACGCCGAGAGCTCGATCGAGGTCTGGTCGAAGACCGGCGGCGCGGCCGAGGAGATCTGGGAGCGGACCGAGGTCGCGCCCGGCAACCACGTCTGGCACGGGGCCGATTACGGCGTGACCTCCGACACGGCCCTGGAGTCGCCCGACCTCGTCGTGAGCGACGCGGAGCCGCTGGTGATGACCTTCGGCCACGCGTTCCAGTTCGAGGCGGGCGGGACCCCGGTCGAGTACTTCGACGGCGGCGTGATCGAGGTGAGCGAGGACGGCGGGCAGAGCTGGCAGGACGTGAGCGCCTACGCGGTGCCCGGCTACAACGGCGTGATCGACAGCTCGTCCGGGAACCCGCTGAACGGCCGCGCGGGCTTCGTGGCGACGAACCCGTCGTTCCCCAACGGCGACGTGGTGACGCTCAACCTCGGGACGGTGTTCGCCGGCAAGACGGTGCGGATCCGGTTCCGCATCGGGACGGACATGGGCGGGGTCGGGTTCGGCTGGGTGCTCGACGACGTGGGCTTCAGCGGGATCACGAACACCCCGTTCGCCTCGCTCCAGCCCGACGCGACGCTCTGCCAGCAGCCGCCCTCGGCCGACGCGGGCCCGGATCAGGCTGCGGTGAGCGGCGACGAGGTGACGCTCGACGCGTCGGCGAGCTCGGACGTGAACCAGGATCCGCTGACGTTCGCGTGGTCGCAGACGGCCGGCCCGCAGGTGGCGCTGGCGGGCGCGAAGAGCGCGACGCCGGGCTTCAAGGCGCCCGACGTGGACGCGGACGCGACGCTCACGTTCCAGGTGGCGGTGAGCGACGGGATGGCGACCTCGACGGACACGGTCGACGTGGTCGTCTCGCCGCGGTCCGCGGGCGAGGGCGGCTCCGGCGGCGCGGCCCCGCCGCCCTCGCCGGGAGACGACGGTTGCGGGTGCGCGGTGGCCGGCGAGGAGGCCGGGTCGGCGGGCGCGCAGCTCGCCGCGCTCGGGCTGCTGCTGGCCGCGGCGCGCCGGAGGCGGCGGCGATAAGGAGATCCGATCAGGTTGAAGATCCGAGAGATGGACCGCAATGGACGCAAGGATCAGGAGAAATATCTCCCTCTGATCCTTGCGTCCCTTGCGCCCTTGCGGTCTCTCGAATCTCGCTCTTTCCAGGTGGTTTCAACCTGTTTGTCGCTCTAGCTCCGGCGCGGGGGCGGCGGCCTCGGGGAGACTTGCGTCTGCTCGTTGACCGCCGGCCTCTGCGCGGGGGCCGCCATGCCGCCCTCGCTCCATTCGACGGGGATCGACGGGGCGCCGCCGGCGGTCGAGGGATCCGGGTCGACGTCGATGGACACAGGGTCCTCCCCGGTCGCCGGTCCCGACCCGCGGCCGGGGACCACGGCCGCGTGGATCGTGCCCTCGCTGGGCTGCGTGGAGCTCGAGTCCCAGGTCACGTGCACGCCCTCGCTGGGGACAGGGGCCGCGGAGACCGGGGGGAGCTCCACGTGGATGGTGCCCTCGCCGGGCTGCGTGGAGCTCGAGCCCCACGTCACGTGCACGTCCTCGCTGAGCTTCGCCGGCGCGGGATCCCAGGTCACGTGGGGGGCCTCGCCGGCGGGCGGCGCGGGGGCGCGGCGCTCGGGGACCGTGCTCGCGCCGCGATCCGCGTCGCCGGCCCTCGCGATCGCGTGGGGCGGGCGCTCGCCGCGGATCACCGCGCGCACGTCCTCGAGCATGCTGGCCGCGTCGGGGTAGCGCTGGTCCCGATCGAAGGCGAGCGCGCGGTCGACCACGAGGCACACGTCCCGCGGGGCCCCGGGGGCCATCGTCGCGAGCGGCGGGGCGGGCTCGTTCGCCATCTTCATCAGCAGCTCGAAATCGGAGTCGGCGCGGTGCACGTGGCGGCCGGCGATCAGGCGGAACATCGTCGCGCCCACCGAGAAGATGTCGGCGCGCGCGTCGATGCCGCGGCCCTTGGCCTGCTCCGGCGGCATGTACGGCGTCGTCCCGATCACCAGGCCCATGCGCGTGAGCTCGCCCTGGATCGCCGAGTCCTGGCGGATCCTCGCCAGGCCGAAATCGAGCACCTTCACGCGGCCGCCCTCGATCACGTAGAGGTTCGCGGGCTTGATGTCGCGGTGCACGATGTCCTGCGCGTGCGCGGCGGCGAGCGTGTCGAGGATCTGCGCGGCGTAGTCGAGCACCTCGGGCAGCTCGATGCGGCCGAGGCGGATCTCGCGGTCCGCGAGCGACTCGCCGGCGAGCAGCTCCATCACGAGGAACGGC
>CAYQYG010000436.1:0-7662 GCA_964421485.1 uncultured Polyangiaceae bacterium
GGTGGCGGGGGGATCGGGAGGGCAGGGGGGCGAGGCGGGCGATCAGTGCACGCTGGGCACCGCCGCCGACTCCGGCGCGGCGGTCGTGTCCGCGCTCCCCGCCGGCTTGGGGGCGTCCGCCTTCGCCTCGGGCCTGGCGGGGCCGGCGTTCGCCTCGGGCTTGGCGCCGTCCGCCTTCGTCGTCGCCTTGCCGGCGTCCGCCTTCGCCGCGCCCGCGGCGGCGCCGGCGTCCTTCGCCTCCTCGCCGGCGTCCCCCGCCTCCTCGCCGGCGTCCTCGGACTTGCCGGCGCCGCGCGGCCGGAGCCCCCGATACTGGCGCGACGAGGATCCCAGCGTATCGCGCACCAGGCGCCTGAACTTCACGAAGGCGCCCCAGGCCGGCTCGAAGGCGGTCAACCGGTCGGCCTTGGCCTTCTGCAGCGCGTTCGCCGCCGCGATGTACTCGTTCAGCGTCTCGATCGCGGCCGGGGCCTTCTGACCGAATTCACCGGACATCAGGTTGTCAGCCCAGCCCTCGCCGGCGTGCTTCTGCACCGTGCTCACGAGCTCCTGGATCGCATTCCGCCTGTCGGTGTCCGTGGGCTGCACCTTCAGCGTGTCGGGCAGCACGGTCCCGGGGACGACCGCCGCCACGGCCGATCGCCCCGTCCGGAAGAGCTTGTCCATCTCGGCGAGCTTGCTCGTCTTCCCCTTCTCCGCGGCCTTCACGCGCTCCGTGGCCGCCTTGACCGACGCCATCGAGTCGGTGAAGGCCTGGAACGGCTGCCCCGCGGTCTTCTCGTAGACGTCGACGAGCACCTGGGGCGCTCCCATCTCGATGACGATCTCGTGGGGCCGAGCACAATAACGAGCGAATACGCTGAACTGAGCGCTCATGACGATACCTCCCGTGACGTGGGGTGCCCGAGGTGGAGGAGCGCCGTCTCGCTCCTGGGGAGCGCCGTCTCGTCCTTGGCTGCCCGCGGACCATCCGTCGCACGAGGTGCGCGCCCGCAGCCGAGGATGCGTTCGATCGGCTCGCGGAGATCGCGCGCCGATCGAGCGCGCGACGTCCGGCGCCCCGGCCCCTTGGGCGCCGCCTGCTTTCATCGCCCACGGCGCCGCGTTACCCTCGGTCGATGCCGACGTCCTCCCCTCTCTTCGCGCTGCCGCTCGCCCTCGCCCTGCTCGCCGGCTGCTCTGGCAAGAGGGCGCTGGGCAGCGAGCCTCTCGGCCCCGGCGACCACAAGCTTCACCTGACCGTGAGCGGCGGCGATCGAAGCTACCTCCTGCACCTCCCCCCTTCTCACGACGGCGAGCGGAAGCTCCCCTTGGTGATCGCCCTCCACGGCGGCGGCGGGCACGCCGAGAACATGGCCCGGATGAGCGGCCTGAGTCAGAAGTCCGACGCCGAGGGCTTCGCCGTCGTCTACCCGAACGGAACCGGCCGGTTCGAGGACAAGCTCCTCACCTGGAACGCCGGCAATTGCTGCGGCCTCGCCCTCGACCGGGGCGCCGACGACGTGGGCTTCATCCGATCGCTCCTCGACACGCTCGCGGCACGGCTCCCTCTCGATCCCAAGCGGGTCTATGCCACCGGCATGTCGAACGGCGGGATGATGGCCTATCGGCTCGGCTGTGAGCTCGCCGATCGAATCGCCGCGATCGGGCCCGTGGCCGGGGCCTTGAGCGCGAAGCCGTGCAACCCCAGCGTCCCGATCTCCCTCGTGGTCGTTCATGGGATGGACGACGAGCACGTCCTTTACGCGGGAGGCGCGCCGAAGAAGCGGGTGGATCCGCACCCCCGGGTCGATGCCTCGGTCGCCGCCGCGACCGCCTTCTTCGTGGCCAGGAACGGCTGCGACAAGGCGCCGGCGAGAGCGGAGCACGGGCGCTTGACCCAGGAAGCGTACACCGGCTGCCAGCAGGGGACGGAGGTGCGGGTCTATTCCATCAAAGGGGAGGGCCACACCTGGCCCGGCGGCCGGAAGGGCGGCCCCTGGGGCGATGAGCCTGCGGGCGAGATCTCCGCCAACGATCTCCTGTGGGACTTCTTCGAGAAGCACCCGAAGCCGTAGGCGGCGACTTCCCATCCGGCCGTGACCGGGGACCCCGACGGAGGTGCCGACGGGCAGCGGCCGAGACCGCCGCCGAGCGGTCTCACGCATCGGAGCTTCCGCCGGGGCCCTCTCCCGAGCTGGTCCACGCGTTCAGGCCCCCGCGCGGCATCCAGCGCGAGCCGGCTCCCGCGGGCAGGGAGAGGAGAGAGAGAGAGATTCACAGGGAGGCGGGGAGACGAGAATGATTCTGAGAATTCTCTCTCTTCTCTCGCCTCCCCGCCTCCCCGCCTCCCTGTGAAATCCTCTCCGGGGATCCGCCGCGAGACCTCGGGAGCGCGGCGCCGGGGACGGCCGGCGGGTGGGTCCCGCGCAAGCCGGAGGAGATCCTCGCGCTGAATGTCTGCGATCCGGCGATGGGATCGGGGTCGTTCCTGATGGAGCCGAGGTCGAGATCCGGCGCGCCCGCCGCCGGAAGAAGCCCCGCTGACCCATCACGTCGATTTCCCCATCACCGAGGCCGCCTCCCCGTAATTCCTACGCAGGAGGTGTCCATGCTGAGCGTCGCCCACGAGCGCGCTGTGTCCAGGCTGCGCGAGCACCCAGCCCTGCTCTCGAAGCTGGTCCACAAGGTCCTCGGCGCCGATCTCGATCCGGCGTTGAAGGTGCTCGACTCCACCCTGCAGATCGCCGATCCCGACGAGGTCCGCCCCGATCTCGTCTTCCGGGGGCGGCGCGCCCGCTGGCTGATCGTCGAGGTGCAGAACCGCATCGATCCGGCAAAGCGGCGGCGCTGGCTCCTGGCGTCGACCGTGCTCCTCAACGCGCATGGAAAGATGGGCGAGGTGATCGTTATCACCACCTCTCGCCGGGTGGCCCGCTGGGCGGCGACCGTGGCCTCGGCGAGGGGCGGGCTGGGCACCCGGCTCGTGCTCCAGCCGGTCGTCCTGCTGCTCGCCGGCCCGGTGGTGGAGAGGCTGCTCGACCCCGCGCACCCCGACCTGGCCCTGTTCGCCGCCTGGGCCATGCAGCGGCGGCACGGCCCCGAGGCGAAGAAGATCGTCGAGCGCGCGATCGAGCTGACCGGCGCCCTCCCGCCGCCGTTGCGGGAGGAGCAGTTGCGTGCGATCGTGAGCGTGCTGAGCAAGCCCCTTTGGTCCCATCTGAGAGAGGTGCTCATGGACCCCAAGAAGACCCCCGAGACCCCGTGGTTCCGAGAGTTCCGTCTCGAGCTGGAGGCGGCCGGCGAAGCCAGGGGCAAGCGGGACGCCCTCCTCGCCATCCTGTCGGCGCGCGAGCTGCCCATCAGCTCGGCGCAGCGGCGGCGGATCGAGGAGTGCACCGACCTCGCGCTCCTGGATCGCTGGATCCGCCTCGCCGCAAAGGCGTCCTCGGCCGACGAGGTGCTCGAGCCCCCGCCGGCCCCGCGCCGGAAGTCGGCCTCGTCGCCGCGCCCCGCCGCCCGCCGCCGCGCCGGCCGCGTCTGAGCCGGCTAGGATGCCGCTTCCGGTACGGCAGAGAGCATCCGCCTTGTAACGGTAGGTACCCGAGGGTACGCTCCGCCCCGCCTCCTGGACCGCGAACGCCACCCGTCAGATTCCACCATGTTCTTCCGTGCTCAGAACCTCGGACCCCTCCGCGACGCCGAGATCGATTTGTCGAAAGACCTGATCGTGCTGGCGGGGCCGAACAACTCCGGCAAGACGTATCTCGCCTGGAGTGTGTATGGGATCCATCGCTCCCGCCCAGCGCTGGCCGGCGTCCTCGACCGCTGGGCCCGGCAGCTCATGGAGTCGCCGGATCATGCGATCGACCTCGGCGAGCTCTTTGCGCAGGCGGGCCCCACGCTGCTCGACCGCGTTGCCGCGGAATACAACTCGAAGTTGCATCTCTGCTTTGCGGCGGAGAGCGGCTGTTTTGCCGCCACGGAGATTTCGCTCCGAGGCGTCGAGCTGCTCAATCGACGCGATTTTTCCAGGCGCTACACGTCGCACCTGATACATCCTGGTTTCTTGGCGCTTCGAAGGAATGGCTCGGAATCGACACGGGCGAGTGGTGCTCTCATCAATGAGGATGTCCGGGGGCCGATTCCTGAGGTGACGGACCAAGAGGGGCCTGTCATGCTGGAATGGCATGAATGGATGTCAGCCATACTCGAAGCCACTGCGACAGGCCAGCGGGAACGCCTCGAAAAGCAGGTTGGCATGAGCTTGCGTTCGATGGTGCTCCTCGAGCTATTTCCGCAATGCACGATCTTTCCTGCCGAGCGGATCGCCGTGAACATCTTCGCCAAGGAGCTCGCCCTCAAGCGCACGGAGCTGGTCGACGAGATGGTCGATGCGGACATCGACGCCCAGAGCGGCGTCCCCATGGAGCTCGTCAGGCGCAGGGTCGGGAGATATCCATGGCCGATTCGCGACAGCCTGATGATCGCCAACGACCTTGCCAACCTGAGCCAACTGAAGAGCCCGTTCGCCTCCATCGCCGACGAGCTCGAGGCCGCGGTGCTCGGAGGCGAGGTCGCCGTTTCCGAGACCGGCGAGATGATCTTCTCACCCCGAGGCGCGGCGGCGGCCTCCCGCCTCCAGATGCACCTCACCGCGTCGGTCGTGAAGTCGCTCTCCAGCCTCGTCTTTTACTTCCGTCACATCGCCCACGCCGGGGACTTTCTCATCATCGACGAGCCCGAGCTGAACCTCCATCCGGACAACCAGCGCAAGATCACCCGCATCCTCACCAAGGCCGTGCAGCTCGGCTTCAAGGTGATGATGAGCACCCACAGCGACTATGTGCTCCGGGAGCTCAACCATATGATCATGCTCCACAAGCTACCCGAGGACGAGGCCCAGGCGCTCGGATACGACCCGAAATCCGCGATCGCTCCGGAGCGGGTCGGCGTCTATCTGTTCAACGAGCAGCACGCCTCTCCCGTCCCGGTGGAGGAGACCGGCTTCTCCATCAAGACCATCGACGACGTCGTGAACCAGATCAACGCCGACGAGCAGCGCCTCTACGCGCGGCTCTCCGGCTGATCCGGCCTCCATTGTCATGCCGACCCTGCTTCAGGCCATCGGAGAGATCCTGCGCCCGGCGCTCGTGCCCCCAGGCCCGATCCAGCTACAGGAGACGGATCCCGGGAGCACCTGCGAGACCGTCACGATCCACAAGCAAGGGCAGGCCTTGGTTCTGCGTCCTGACCTGGCCGCCGGCGGGGTCTGTCCGCGCCGGGAGTGCGCGCTCACGCTCGGCGCGCCGGACCGGCTCTTCCCGCTGTTCCGGCTCGACGTCGCCGGGCTCTGCGTCATGTGCGACTACATCGTGTTCTGCCAGGAGAGCTCCCGGGAGGACGCACGCCTCTTTGTGCTGCTCTGCGAGCTGAAGTCCGAGAACGTCGGCGGCTCGCGCAGGCAGATCGAGAACGGTCGATTGCTCGCCGATTACATCCTGAACATGGCGGCCCATCACCGCGCGGTTCGCCTGCCCGCGGTCGAGCGCCGGGGATTGGTCTTCAGCCCGAAATACAAGTTCCCGAAGGGAAGCCTCCGCAAGGTGCGCTGCTCGTACTCGCCGCTGGCCGGCGGCTTCGAGGATCTGCCATTCGCGTACTACGCGTGCGGCGCGGAGTACCCGCTGGAGCACTTCTGCGCGTGACCAGGGGGTTGGGGGCCCGGCCGCGCAGCCGAGGCTCGCGATCTCCTCGGCGCGCAGGCGGCGGACGGGGATGACGCTCCGTTCCCTGGACCGTTCGCCCCCCGCGGCGCTGCGCTCGCCGGCCGCCGCCCCCCATGCTGAACCCCATCACCTACTCCGAGGAGGTCGTCGGCGATTTCCTTCGCTATCAGCTCACGACCTACCCGCTCGCGGATCCTCGCCTCCACGAGCAGATGCGCGCCCTGCTCAGCCTGGAGCAGACCCGCCGGACCCCGCTGCTGCGTGGCCCGTACATCAGCCTCAGCCAGTCCTTCCGGACGGGCGCGACGGTCAGCGCGCTGGTCGCCGAGGGGCTCCTCCACCCGCACCTCGCGAGCCTCGCGCCCTCCCGGCACGTCTACGGGCACCAGGAGGCGGCGTTCCGCCACATCGCGGCGGGGAGGACGACGCTCGTCTCGACCGGCACCGGATCGGGCAAGACCGAGTGCTTCCTCTATCCCATCATCAGCCATTGCCTGAAGCTCCGGGACGAGGGGGCGCCGGAGGGGATCGCCGCCGTGCTCGTCTATCCGATGAACGCGCTCGCCGAGGACCAGCTCGGGCGGCTGCGGGCGCTCCTGACGGGCAGCGGCGTCTCGTTCGGCATGTATGTCGGCAAGACGCCGGAGCGGGTGAGCGAGCTCGAGGCGCGGCTCGGGCGGCCGGTGCCGGAGGAGGAGGTCGTCGCCTGGCTCGCGCTCGGCGCGGCGTCGCGCCGCGAGTGGCGGCCGCTGCTGCGGCCCGTGGTGCACGGCTTCATCCGCGGGCTCGGGGGGGCCGTGGTGACGTTCCCGGAGGGGCAGGACGGGCCGAAGCTCTGGCTCTCGCGCGAGGACGCGGCCTCGGCGGAGCCCGAGGGCGAGCGGCTCGTCCGGCTCGATCTGACGACCTGCACGACCTGCGGGCAGCACTACTTCGTCCATTTCGTCGCCGATTTCTCGTTCACGGCGCGCGCGCCCGGGGGCGGCGAGGCGGTCGAGGATCGCGTCGTCTGGCGGCCGCTCGAGGAGAAGTCCGGCGGCCGGCGCGTCGTGCTGCTCGATCGCCTGGTGTCCGACGACGACGAGGGGGACGACGCGGACGAGCCGCGGAACGCGGCGGCCGTGCACCTCTGCCGCCGCTGCGGCGCCCTGTCTCCGGGCGCGCGCGAGCGCTGCGACGGCTGCGGCGCGGCGGGCCGGCCGGTGCCGCTCTTCGCGGTCCAGCAGAAGGAGCAGTACGAGGGCAAGCTGACCGCGTGCGTCGCCTGCCGGGCGCCCGGCCGCGCCCGCCCCGGCGATTACCGGGAGCCGGCGCGCCCGGTGCGCGCGCAGAACGTGTCCGACGTGCACGTGCTCGCGCAGAGCATGCTGCACCACGCGGAGCGGCCGCGGCTCCTGATCTTCACCGACAACCGCCAGGACGCGGCCTTCCAGGCCGGCTGGATGCAGGACCACGCGCGGCGCTTCCGCCTGCGATCGCTGATGTACGAGCAGATCGAGCGCGGGCCGATCTCGGTCGGCGATCTCACGGGCGCGCTCGACGACCGGCTCGACGCCGACGACGACCTCTCGCGCGCCCTGGTCCCCGAGGTCTGGCGGGCCGAGCGCAAGGAGACCGCCGGCACGCGGCACGCCGCCGAGCGCAGGCGCTTCCTCCGCATCCAGGTCCTGCGCGAGATCGTGACCGGCGCCCGCCAGCGCCTCGGGCTCGAGCCCTGGGGCCGGATGATCGTGGAGTACGGGGGCCTCACGGCCGATCTGCCCTTCTTCAGGGCGTGGGCCGCGCGCATCGGCTGCACGCCGGAGGAGCTCCTGGATGGGGTCGCCACGCTGCTCGATATCAACCGCCGGGCGGGCATCGTCCACGATCGCGAGGGGAGGATCTACTCGCGGTTCTGGTCCGACGGCGCGAAGGAGATCCAGTATGGCTACCTGCCGCCCATGCCGGGGGGCCC
>CAYQYG010000437.1:0-7538 GCA_964421485.1 uncultured Polyangiaceae bacterium
CGACGCGGCGGGGGCGGCGGCGCTGCTCTGCCCGGCGCTCGCGGACGCGCGGCCGTACGTGCGCGCGAACGCGCTCGCGGGGCTCACGGTGGCGCGCGCGCGGTGCGAGGGCGCGGCGGCGCGGGACCTGCTCGCGCGCGATCCCGCCGAGGCCGTGCGGCTCGCGGCGGCCGACCACCTGGCCGGCGCGCTCGCGGGCAAGGGCGCGGACGACAGGGAGGCGGACCGGCGCGCGCTGTCGCGGTGCGCGGGCGAGGACCGGAACGCGACGGTCGCGCTGCGCTGCTCCAGGCCGGCGCCGGCCGCGGGCAGTCCACATCCGGGGCTGCGCGCGGACGAGCCGCGCTACGCCCCGGGCCCTGGTCCACATCCGGGGCTGCGCGCGGACGAGCCGCGCTCCGCCCCGGGCCCCGGGCCCGACGACGTCGCGGTCTTCGTGATCCCGGACGGCTCGGGGGAGCCCGCGCCGCGGGCGCCGTTCGCGCTCGTGCGCGCCGACGGGCTGATGCGCCTCGGGATCGCCGATCGCCGGGGCGAGATCTTCGAGGCCGCGGCGCCGGGCGGGCCGATCCGCCTCGCAGTGCCGGCGCCGCTCGCGCGCTGAGGCGTCCATGCGGAGCCGGCCCGAGGTCGAGCTCAGGATGTCCAGGGCCGTGCACCCGGGGGACGCAGTGCTGGTCGAGCTCGCCCTGCGGAGCCGGTCGCCGACGCCGGTCGAGCTCGTCGAGCTCCGCCTCGACGGGAGCTACGCGCCCCGCCTCGACGGGAGCTACGCGATGCACCACGACGGCCGGGGCGGGGCGCCGCGGAGGTTCCTGTCGCTGGTCGCGCGCGTGGCCGAGGGGATCACGCTCGAGGAGGGCGAGCGCCGCTTCCGCGCGAGCTTCCCGCTGCCCGACGACGCGCCCTGCTCGTACCTCGGCGCGCGCGCGGAGATCCGGTACTCGATCAAGCTCACCGTCTCGATCCCGTGGTGGCTCGACGTCGAGGAGTCCTACGAGCTGGTCGTCGCGCCGCGTCCGGTCGCGCGGCCCCCGCGGGCGCCGATCGCGAGCACGAGCGCGCGCGGCGAGGAGCCCTTCGTCGAGCTCTCGCTGGACGATCGGGCCTTCGCGCCGGGGGACGAGATCACGGGCGCGGTGGCGCTCGGCAACGTGCAGGGCCGGAAGGTCCGCGGGATCGAGCTCTCGCTCGTCGGGTACGAGCGCGTGCGCCTCGCGAGCGAGGCGCACCGGTTCACCGCGTTCCTGCGCGCCGACGGCCGAGACGAGGGGCGCGAGCTCCCGTTCCGGTTCCGGATCCCGGCGGCCGCGCCCCCGGCGTTCGACGCGGGGTGGGCCGCGCTCTTCTGGAGCTTCGAGGCCCGCGTGGACCTCGCCCGCGCGAACGACATCGTGCACAGGACGCCGATCGCGCTCGCGGCCTTCGATCGCCCGCCCGAGCTCGGCGGGATGCGCCGGCAGATCGGCGCGGGCCGCTGGCGCGCGGTCTGGGAGGCCGTCGGCGCGCAGCACGGCCTCTCGCTCGACCGGCACGAGCTCCGGCTCACGGGCGCGCTCTCCGGCTGCGCCGCGGCCGTGTGGGTCGACGCGGGCGCGGCGCAGCCGTCGAGCGCGCTGGTGGGCGAGCTCCGCTGGCCCTCGTGGGGCATCGGCCTCCAGATCGGCCTGAAGCGCTTCATGCTGCCGCTCTCCGCAGGCGACGAGGAGGGCTTCGGCAACCGCTACCGCGTGCGCGGCCGCGATCCGGCGCAGGTGCGCGCCGTCGTCGCCGCGCCGCTCCGCCGCGCGCTGCTCGCCTTCGACGAGGTCCGCCTCGACGACGAGCGCGTCACCGTCACCTCGCGCACGCCGGGCCACGACCAGCCCTGGCTCGGCGAGTTCCTCGGCCGCCTCGCGCGCCTCGGCGCGGAGATCGCCGCGGCCTCCGCGCGCATCCCGCCGCCGGCCTCGATGGCGTCCGCGCGGCCCGCCTGGGAGGCCTTCGCCCGCGAGCTCCACGGCCGCCTCGAGCTCGGCCCGATGAGCATCCGCGACGGCCGGCAGGACGGCGCCACGTTCCACGTCGAGACCCGCTACGAGCGCGCCGCCGAGCCCGACCGCACGGAGATCACGCTCGCGCTCGATCCCCCGCTCGACGCGGCGCCCGAGCTCGACGACCCGGAGGCGCTCGCGGCCGCGTCGCCGGCCGTCCGCGAGCTGGTCCGGGAGCTCCGGGGACCCGGGGGCGCAGCGCGGCTCACCGGCGACGGCCCTCCGGAGCGCCCGCGCGCCCTGCGCGTGACGGCGGGCGCCGTGGTCCTCGCGCTCCCGGCCCCGCTCGAGGATCCGTCGATCACGCGCGAGGTGATGGGGACGATGCTGCTCCTCTCGCAGCGCCTGCGGGGCGCGCGCGGGGCCGGGCCGTACCGCTGAGCGCGCCTCCGCGGGCGCGATCGGGGCACGTGACGCCGCCTTCGGTTTGAGGCTAGAGTCCGCGCATGCTCGACAATCTCTCGAGGGATGAACGCCTCCAGCTCATGCAATTCGTGTGCTCGTTCGCCTGGGCGGATCTCGAGATCAAGCCCAAAGAGCGAGAGTTCGTCGGCAAGCTGATCCGGCGGCTCAAGCTCGATCCGGAGGAGAAGCGGCTCGTGCAGGGCTGGCTCACCGTGCCGCCGGAGGTCGACGCGCTCGACCCGATGAAGATCCCGCGCGCCCACCGCCAGCTCTTCCTCGAGACCGCGCGCGCGATGATCACTGCCGACGGCGAGATCTCCCCCGAGGAGGCGGAGACGCTCGAGCTCCTCGAGCAGCTCACGCGCTGAGGTCGATCGCCATGACCGAGCAAGGGAGCGATCACTCCGACACCGAGCCGCCGGCCACCTCCGTGGAGAGGCCCTGGGTCGGCGTCATCATGGGCGGCAAGAGCGACTGGGAGCACCTCTCCGTCGCGGGGGAGCTGCTCACGCAGCTGGGCGTCCCGCACGAGGTCCGCGTGGTCTCGGCGCACCGGACGCCCGAGCGCATGTTCGAATATGCGTCGACGGCCCAGGCGCGCGGCCTGGAGGTCATCATCGCCGCGGCCGGGGGCGCCGCGCACCTGCCGGGCATGGTCGCCTCCCGCACGCTGCTGCCGGTGATCGGCGTCCCGATCCCCGCGACGGCGCTGAACGGGCTCGACGCGCTGCTCTCGATCGTCCAGATGCCGAAGGGGGTGCCCGTCGCGACCATGGCGATCGGCAAGCCCGGCGCGGCGAACGCGGCCCTGTTCGCCGTGGCCCTGCTCGCCGTCAAGCGCCCCGAGCTCCGCGAGCGCCTGGCCGCCTTCCGCGCGGCCCAGGAGGCCGCCGTGCTCCGCGACTCCATCATCTGCTAGCACCACACGTCCAGAGGAGAGAGGGTTCACAGGGAGACGGGGAGACGGGGAGAGAGAGAATATAAGAAATCAAAGATTCTCTCTCCCCGCCTCCCCGCCTCCCTGTGATTCCTCTCTCTCCCTCTCTCTCTCTGTGCCCGTGACCCGACTCATCCCCCCCGGCTCCACCCTCGGCATCCTCGGCGGCGGCCAGCTCGGCCGCATGACGGCCCTGGCCGCGCGCACGCTCGGCTACAAGGTCCACGCGCTCGATCCCGATCCCGACTGCCCTGCGCGCTCCGTGCTCGATCGCTGCGTGACGGCGGCGTTCGACGACGCCGCCGCGGCGGCCGACCTCGCGTCGCAGTGCCAGGTCGTCACGCTCGAGATCGAGAAGATCGCCTGCGAGGCCCTCGACGCCGCCGCCCGCTTCGCCCCGGTCCGCCCCTCGGCCGACGTGCTCGCGATGGTGCAGGACCGCGGCGCGCAGAAGGCGTGGCTCTCGCAGAGCGGCTTCCCGGTCGGCCCGTGGCGCGAGGCGCGCACCGCCGAGGAGCTCGCCGCGGCGACCGAGGAGCTCGGCCCCTCGTGCTTCATCAAGTCGTGCCTCGGCGGCTACGACGGCCGCGGCCAGCAGCGGCTCGGCGAGCCCGTGGACGCGGCGGCCCTCTGGCGCGCGGCGGGCGAGCAGCGCTGCGTGGTCGAGCGGGCCCTCGATCTCGAGTGCGAGCTCTCGGTGCTCGTCGCCCGCAGCCCGAGCGGCAAGCTCGCCGTCTACCCGCCGGCCCTGAACCAGCACAAGGACCGCATCCTCGAGTGGTCGCTCCTCCCGGGCCCGCTCTCGGCGTCCGTGACCGGAGAGGCCCTGCAGATCGCGCTCGATCTCGCCGCCGGGCTGCGCGTCGAGGGGTTGCTGGTCGTGGAGCTCTTCCTCCTGAAGGACGGGCGGCTGCTCATCAACGAGCTCGCGCCGCGGCCGCACAACAGCTACCACGCCTCCGAGGTCGCCTGCGTCACGAGCCAGTTCGAGCAGGCCGTGCGCGCCGCGTGCGATCTGCCGCTCGGATCGGTCGAGATCGTCCGGCCCGCGGCGATCGTGAACCTCCTCGGGGACCTCTGGCTCGGCGACGCGCCGCCCGCGTTCGACGCGGCGCTCGAGGTGCCCGGCGTGCGGCTGCACCTCTACGGCAAACGCGTGGCCCGGCCGGGCCGGAAGATGGGCCACCTCTCCGCGACGGGCCGGACCTCCGAGGAGGCCCTCGGCGCCGCGAAGGTCGCGATGGCGCGGCTCGCCGCCCGCGCGGGCCTGCCCCTGCCGCCGCGCCCCGGCCGCACGGGCTGAGGCGGCGCGCTAGGGCCGGGCCGCTAGGGCCGGGCCGCCAGGGCCGAGCGCACCGCGCCCACGACCCTCGCCAGCGCGGGCTCCCCGGCGCCCGCGCCGCCGGGCCTCGGCAGCACGGCGCGCACGGGCGCGCGCTCGAACGCCGGCTGCGTGAGGAACCGCACGCGCAGATCGCCCTCCTCGCCGGCCCGTATCGCGACCGACGCGCTGTCGCGGTCGCGTGACCAGCGCGGATCGCGCGCCTCCCCGGACGCCGTCAGGCGCTCGACGATGCGCGCGAGCGACGCCCGGGCCGCGGCGGCGAAGGCCACGCGCCGCCGCGCCTCGGAGGCCTGGAGCGCCGGCCCTCCGCGCTCGCCGAGCTGCTCCCACATCCAGCCGACGAGCGGCAGGTCCTCCTCCGCGGGCCCCCTGCCCTCCCAGTGGAGCGCCGCCATTTCCCCGCGCGCGAGCGGCGTCCCGGGCGCGTCACGGTGGCGCACCGAGATCGCGATCTCGTGGCCCGAGGGGCCGCGGTACCGGAACCAGGCCTGGGCGTCGCGCGCGGACACCTCGGCCTCGAGCGGCTCGAAGCCGGGCGGCGCCCCGGCGGCCCGGAGGCGCGCCAGCCGATCGCGCGCGACGAGCGTGAACAGCCGCGGGGCGTTGCGCTGCCGCGCGAGCCGCTCGAGCGGCACGGGGACGAGCTCGCCCGTGCCGAACCTGTCCGCGTACTCGTCGAAGACCCCGGTGCACACCGGATCGAACGCGCAGCTCGCGCAGCCCGGGAGCTTGAGCTTGCCGCCGGCCTTGCGCTCGTACTTGTCGTAGCCGGCCTCCGCCATGCCGTCCTCGTTCGCGGGCACGACCAGCGTCGGATCCCCGGCGTGGTGGATGTGGTGCGCCCACTCCGGCATCACGCAGAACGGGACGTTGCCGACGTTCACGTCGTAGTCGGCCCCGAGCTCGCGCTCGAACGCGTCGAGCATCCGCGCGAGGTGCGGCGCCTGCGCCGAGCAGCGCGCCAGGATGGGGCCCAGGTAGCCCGGCGGCCGGTCGCCGATCTCGCGCGGGTTGACCTGATCCAGGTGCAGCTGCCGCACCCCGTAGCGCCGCGCCAGGGCGGGGTAGCCGCCGACGCTCGCGTACGACAGCGCGTTGAGGCACGCGTTCACCGTGATCTCCTGGCCGTGCGCGCGCATCAGCTCGAGCCCGTCCAGGATGCGCTGGAAGGCCCCCTGCCGGCCCACGACCCGGTCATGGGTCTCCGCGTCGCCCCCCTGGATGCTGACCCGGAACCTGAGCGGCCCTCCCCGCAGGAGCTCGGCGAAGTACTCGCGCTGCTGCACCCGCACGCCGTTCGTGAAGAGCACGATCTCCTCGAACCCGAGCTCGCGCGCGCGCGCGAGGATCCGCGGGAAATCCCGCTGCAGCGTCGGCTCGCCGCCGACGAACGTGACCCGGCGCGCGCCGCGGGCGCGCGCGTCGGCGAGGTGCGCGAGCGCCGGGGTCGAGTCCTCCTGGCCCACCTTGCCGAGCGCGGTGATGTGCCCGCTCGCGCAGAAGGCGCACCGGTTGTTGCACAGGTGCCCGAGCTGGATCTCGACCTGCTCCACCCGGTCCATCGGCGCCGATGCTACCAGGAAACGGGGGCGGCCACCGGCCGCGACCGCGCCGGAATGGCGCCCGCGACGACCAGCGTTCCCCCGGCAGAATGAAGCTCCGCAAGGCCACGAGCCCTCGCCACGATCGCCTCCGCGCGCTGCTCGGGGGCCTGCTCGCGCCCGCCGCGCTCGCGCTCCTGCTCGCCGCGAACGGCTGCGCCGACTCGGCCGCTCCCGGATCCGCTCCCGGATCCGCCTCCGCTCCCGGCTCCGTGACCGGATCCGCTCCCGGATCCGTCTCCGCTCCCGGCTCCGTGACCGGATCCGCTCCCGGATCCGTGACCGCTCCCGGATCCGCGGCCGTCCCCGCGTCCGCTTTCGCGCCCGGATCCGCCGCCGCGCGCGCCGAGGCCGCGGGCCTGGGCCGCTTCGCCGATCTCGTCACCACCCTCTCCGAGCCTGACGGCGAGTTCTTCTCCGACAACCTGATCTCCAACGAGACCTCGTATCTCCAGGTCGCCGCGCAGCTCGCCGCGCGCGGGGTGGAGGGGCGCGGCGCCTACCTCGGCGTCGGCCCCGAGCAGAACTTCACGTACATCGCGCTCACCCGCCCCGACGTCGCGTTCATCGTCGACATCCGCCGCGGCAACATGCTCCAGCACCTCTATTACCGCGCCCTCTTCGACGAGGCCGAGACCCGCTCCCATTTCCTCGCGCTCCTCCTCGGCCGCCCTCATGACGCCGCCACTGCCCCCGGCCCCGCCGCGGATATCGACGCCGTCATCGCGCACGCCGAGCGCCTCCCCCCCGACGAGCGCACCTTCGCCGCGGCCTTCGAGCGCGCCTCGGCCCGCATCGAGCGTGATTACGGCGTCCACCTCGACGCCGGCGATCGCAAGACGATGGAGCTCGCCGCGCGCGGCTTCCTCTCGAAGCAGCTCGATCTCCGCTTCGAGCTCAAGGAGACCTCCGGCCGCCGCTACCCCGCGCTCCGCGACCTGCTCACCGCGGCCGCCCCCGACGGCGCCCGC
This sequence comes from uncultured Polyangiaceae bacterium, assembly GCA_964421485.1. Lineage (GTDB taxonomy): Bacteria > Myxococcota_A > Polyangia > Polyangiales > Polyangiaceae > CAYQYG01. The sequence continues at coordinate 7,293 of CAYQYG010000437.1, forward strand.
CGCGGCTACCTGGCCACCGAGGACGACTTCCGCTTCGTTCAGAAGATGCAGCGCGAGGGCCGCATCCTCCCCGTCGTCGGCGATTTCGCCGGCGACCGCGCGATGCCCGGCATCGCCGCCCTGCTCCGCGAGCGAAACCTTCACGTGTCCACCTTCTACGTATCGAACGTCGAGCAGTACCTGCTGGACCCGAAGGTCTGGCAGAAGTGGGTCCGCAACGTCTCGGCCCTCCCGATCCGGGACGGC
>CAYQYG010000438.1:0-7492 GCA_964421485.1 uncultured Polyangiaceae bacterium
GGGGGGGGGGGGGCGGGGGGGGGGGGGGGGGGGGGGGGGCGGCGGGGGGGGGGGGCCGGGCCCCCCCCCCACTATCGGGGGGGCGCGAGCCCCCTCGTGGGGAACTGATGCGCGCGGTCGTGCAGCGCGTCCGCGCAGCGCGGGTCGAGGTGGGCGGCGAGGTGGTGGGCGCGATCGGGCTCGGCCTCGTCGCGTTCGTCGGCGCCGGCAAGGACGACACCGACGCGGACGCCGACTACGTCGCGAACAAGGTCGCCGGCCTGCGCGTGTTCCACGACGAGGCCGGCAAGATGGCGCGCGCGCTCGCCGACGTGGGCGGCGGCCTGCTCGCGATCAGCCAGTTCACCGTCTTCGGCGACGTCCGCCGCGGCCTCCGCCCCGGCTTCGAGGCCGCGATGGAGCCCGTCCGCGCCGAGGCCCTCTACGAGCGCTTCGTCGCCGCCGTGCGCGAGCGCGAGATCCCGGTCGCGACCGGCCGGTTCCGCGCCGATATGCGCGTCCTGGTCGACAACGACGGACCGGTGACGATCCTCATCGACTCGAAGCGCACCTTTTAGCGGCGAGCGCGCTGCCCCTTTCCTCCCCGGGCCGGAGGAGCTACCTCATGACCTCATGCGGGTTGCTGTGGTGGGCGCGGGCGCGCTCGGGCGCGCGTACGGCGTGCGGCTCGCCGCCGCCGGGGATCAGGTCGCCTTCGTCGTGCGACCGGAGCGCGTGGCGGAGGCTGCGCCGTTCGTGATCGAGCAGGTCAACGGGCCGAAGCGCCGCGACGTGATCGACCGGCCGCGGCGCGTCGCCGAGGTCCCGGCCGACGCCGAGGTCATCCTCGTGGCCGTGCGCTTCGATCAGCTCACGCAGACCGGCCCGGGCTCGCTCGCCGAGCTCCTCCGCGCCGCGCCGGATCGCCCGGTCGTGATCCTCACGCCCTCGATGCCCGCGCAGCAGGCCGCGCTCGAGCAGGCGCTCGGATGCAACCGCAAGATCCTCGCCGCCATGCCCGGCGTCTCCGGCTACATCGACGACCGCGACGTGGTCCGCTACTGGATCACCGGCGTGGCGGCCACGCTCGTCGAGACGCCCGATCCGGGCGCCGAGGGCCGCGCCGCGGTCGAGGGGCTCGCCCGCCGCCTCACCAACGCCGACGTCCCGGCCCGCCTCGAGCGCGACGTGCCGACGCTCAACGCCGCGACCACGACCGCGTTCTTCCCGCTGATCGCGGCCATCGACGCCGGCGGCGGCGTCGACGGCGTGCTCTCCGACAAGGGCCTGCTCACCACCGCGCTCGACGCCGCGAAGGAGTCCGACGCGCTCGCGCGCAAGCTCGGCAAGATCGCCCCGTGGGCGCACCTGCTCACGAAGTTCGTCGGCCCGTTCACGATCAAGCCCGGCGTCGGCCTCGCGCGCCGCCTCTTCCCGGAGGCCGTTCGCTTCGTCGAGCGCCATTTCGGCCCCAAGCTCCACGACCAGCACCTCGCGATGGGCGCCAGCATCCTCGCCCTCGGCCGCGAGCACGGCGTCGAGCTCCCCGCGCTCGAGCGGCTGATGCGCCTCGTCGCGAGCCGCGGCGCCCGCTAGGATCGAAGCGAGAGCAGCGACAACCGAGTCAAGCATCAATTCGGTGCAAGGGTCCGGGGTAGCGACCATCGGGAGCGTCAGGGGTTCGGGGGCGCAGCGCGGCCCGTCCGCGCGGAGCCCCCGAACGTCAACAGCGCGAAGCCCCCTCATCGGCCCGGGGCCCTGCCCCGCCGCGCGAGCCGCACCGCCAGCGCGATCGCCTCGCGCATCCCGCGCGCGTCCGCGCGCCCCGTGCCCGCGAGGTCGTAGGCCGTGCCGTGATCGACGCTGGTGCGCACGATCGGCAGCCCGAGCGTCACGTTCACCGCCTCGCCGAAGCCGAGCAGCTTGCTCGGGATGGTCGCCTGGTCGTGGTACATCGCGACGACCCCGTCGAACGCCCCCCGCGCCGCGAGGCGGATCGCCGTCTCGGCGCCGAGCGGGCCCGAGAGCTCCGCGTCGATCCCCGCGCGCGCCAGCCGCCGCCGCGCGAGGCGCGCGCCGGGCGCGATCCGCGCGACCTCCTCGTCGCCGAGCAGCCCGCCCTCGCCCGCGTGCGGGTTCAGCGCCGCGATCGCCACCTTTGGCCGCGCCGCGCCGAGGTCCCTGAGGAGCCGCGCCAGCGCCGCCGTCGCGCGCGCGACCTCGCGCGGCGTGATCGCGGCGGGCACGTCCGCGAGCCTCATGTGCGTGGTCACGAGCGCCGTCACGAGCTCCCTCGACGCGAACGCCATCGTGACCTCGCGCGCGCCGAGCGTCCGGCCGAGGTGCTCGGTGTGCCCCAGGAAGCCCTCCGCGCCCGGCGCGCCGCTCGTCGCGATCGCGAGCTTAGACGCCGGCCCCGTCACGAGCGCGTCCGCGGCGCCCGACATGCAGAGCGCCGCCGCCTCGTCGATCCACGCGAGCTGCGCCGCTCCGTCCTCGCGCTCCGGCCGCCCCGGCGCGCTCGGCCTCGAGAGCCGCGCGCTCCCCGCCCAGATCCCCACGGCCGGCGGCTCGAGCCGCGCGAGCCCCTCCCGGTCCACCACCACGAGCCGCCGCTCCGCCACGTGCCGGAGCCGCGCCGCCCGCCGGATCACCGCCTCGTCCCCCACGAGCACGCACCGCGCGCCCCGCTCGCGCGCCGCGCCCAGAGCGGCGACCTCGGGCCCGATCCCGCTCGGGCACCCCACGCTGATCGCGACGACCGGCGCCCTCATGAGCCCGTCCGGACCGCCTCCAGCCGGTACCCCGCGCCCCGCAGCGTCGCGAGCGGCAGCGCCGGCCCGAGCTTCGCGCGCAGCCTGCGCACGTGGATGTCCACCGTCCTCGCGCCGCCCTCGTAGTCGCTCCCCCACACCCGCCGGAGCAGCTCGCCCCGCGACACCACCTTGCCGCGCCGCTCGCAGAGGTACGCGAGCAGCGCGAACTCCTTCGCCGTCAGCGCGACGTGCATGCCGCCGATCGACACGTCGTGCGCCGCGCGATCGATCACCAGCGCCCCGACCTTCATCCGCTCCTCGGTCGCGAACTCGCTCCGGCGCCATTCGACCATGCGCACGCGCGCATAGAGCTCCGCCGGCACGTACGGCACGAGCAGGAAATCATCGAAGCCGCTCGACGGATCCAGCCGCGCGATCTGCCCGAGCGTCACCGCGACGAGCGCGCCGACCTCCTCGAGCCGCGGCTCGCGGCGCAGCGCGCGCAGCGCCGCGGCCGCGAGGTCCGGCCGATCCAGCGCCTCGACCACGATCGCCCTCGCGTCCGCCTCGCCCTCGCCGAAGAGCCGCCCCGGATCGTCCCAGAGGTCGAGCGGCCGGACCTCCGCGCCCAGCCCGCGCAGCACGGCCGCCGCGCCCTCCTCGCGCTCGATGTCCGGCCCGTGGCCGACGATGGCGATGAACGATCGGCGACGCATCGGCCGGACGCATCAACCGATGCGCGTGCCGCCCACCGTGATGCGATCGATGAGCACGGTCGGGCAGCCGACGCCGACGGGCACGCTCTGCCCCTCCTTGCCGCACGTCCAGATGCCGTCCGAGACCTCGACGTCGTCGCCGAGCATCGACACGCGCCGCAGCACCTCGGGCCCGTTGCCGATCAGGTTCACGCCCTTGAGCGGCGCGGTCACCTTGCCGTCCTCGATGAGGTAGCTCTCCGTCAGCGAGAAGACGAAGTCGCCGTTCGAGATGTCCACCTGCCCGCCGCCGAACTTCCGCGCGAACACGCCGCGCTTCACGCTCTTCACGATCTCCTCCGGATCGTGCGGCCCCGCGAGCAGGATCGTGTTGGTCATCCGCGGGAGCGGCGCCGCGGCGTAGCTCTGCCGCCGGCCGTTGCCCGTCGGCGCCAGCCTGTAATGCTGCGCCGAGAGGCGGTCGTGCATGTACCCGACCAGCTTGCCGCCCTCGATCAGCGTGCTCCGCTGCGGCTCGTTCCCCTCGTCGTCGACGTTGATCGTCCCGCGCGACTGGAGCAGCGTCGCGTCGTCCACGACGGTGCAGAGCGAGCTCGCGACGTCGTTGCCGATCTGGCCCGCGTAGTTGCTCGTGCCCTTCCGGTTGAAGTCCGCCTCGAGCCCGTGGCCGACGGCCTCGTGCAGCAGGATGCCGCTGTCGCCCGGGGCGAGCACCACGCTCATCTCGCCGGCGGGCGCCTCGCGCGCGTCGAGCATCGCGATCGCCTGCCGCGCGGCCTCCTGCGCGTGCTGCTCCGGCGACCTGCCCTCGAAGTACCCGAGCGTCATCCGCCCCCCGCCGCCGCTCGATCCCTCCTGCCTCCGCCCGTCCTGCTCCGCGATCGCGCGGACGCCGAAGCGGATCAGCGGCTGCACGTCGTGCGCCATCCGCCCGTCGCTCGTCGCCACCAGGATCTCGCGGACGCCCTCCGCGAAGCTCGCCTCGACCTTGAGGATCCGCGCGTCGTACGCGTGCCCCGCCGCGCTCGCCCGCTCGAGCAGCGCCCGCTTGGACAGCCCCGGCGCGTCGAGCGAGATCGCCGGCAGCTCGTACCGCCGCGGCAGCTCCCGGCGCCGGAGCTCGATCCGCTCGGTCCCGCCCGCGCCGGTCGCGATCTGCGCCGCGGTCTCCGCCGCGCGCTTCATCGACTCCCACGTGAGGTCCTCGGTGAACGCGTACCCCGTCGCGTCCCCCCGCTGCACCCGCACGCCGACCCCCATCGAGACGTCGCGCGACGCCGCCTTCAGGATCCCCTCGTCGAACGTGAACCCGCCGCTCGCGCGGTACTCGAAGAACACGTCCGCGTAGTCCCCGCCCCTGGAGAGCGCCACCGAGAGCAAGCGCTCGCAGAGGGCCTCGTCCACGGGGCTGTCCCCCCCCGGAGCGAACGGAGCCCGGTAGCCCTGGTTGTGTGTCATGGGGGCCAACTGTAGGGCGATTCCCAGAGCCGGTCGAGGCGCGCTCCCTCGCGCCGCCGCCGCGCCGGCCCGCCTGGATCGGCCCGCCGGCCGCAGCCCGGACCATTTCACCGAGAACGTGGCCCGCCGCCCGCGCTGGGCTAGCCTTGCCGCCCGCGCCCCGGCATCGATTGGGACCCCTCAGCATGGAAAACGCTCTCGTCTGGCTCCACGTCACCGGCAACATCGTGTGGATCGGCTCGATCCTCGCCGTCGCCGCGATCGTGACCGCCCCCGCCGGCGACCCGAAGCTCCGCGGCGAGCTCGCCCTGCGGGTCTACCTGCGCCTCGCCGCCCCCGCGTTCGTGGTCTCCTTCGTCTGCGGCGCGGCGAGGCTCGGGATGAACACCTCCTACTACCTCGTCGAGCACCACTGGATGCACGGCAAGCTCGCCGCGGCCCTCGCGGTCATCGGCCTGCACCACGTCATCGGCGGCCGCGCGAAGAAGCTCGCGCGCGGGGCGGTGCAAGGATCCGGCCCTACTGCTATGCTCTCGGCCGTCCTCGCGGTCCTGGCGGCTCTCGCCGCTTTCTTCGCGATCTTCAGGATCCCGAGCTGACTTTGAGGCGAGCTCACCGCCTCCGGGTCGCTCCTTACGACGACGGCGCGCCCTGCGCCCACCCCCGAACCGACCACCTTGGGCATAGCTTCCCGAACTTCCGGCGCCGCGTTCTTGTACGAGGTGGCCGGATTCGGTAGGTGTTTTAGACGAGGCGGACCTGAAGAGGGCCATCTCCGCCTCGCTGCTCTGTAGTAGGAGATCCCCATCGCCGTGGCGGTCGATCGCGACAAGGTGCTCCAGGCCGCGCAGAAGCTGGTCGAGCGAAAGCGCTACGACAAGGCCATCGTCGAGTACCAGAAGCTCACCGCCGAGGACCCCAAGGACGTCCGGACGCTGCTCAAGATCGGCGACCTCTACCTCAAGATGGAGGCCTACGAGGACGCGATCACGACCTACGAGCGCGTCGGTGAGTTCTACTCGCAGCAGGGCTTCGCGCTCAAAGCGATCGCCGTCTACAAGCAGATCCGCGAGATCATCCACAAGCACGTCCCCCGCCTCGAGGACCGCTTCGGACACGTGGTCCCGCGGCTCGCCGAGATCTACGCGCAGCTCGGCCTGACGAGCGACGCGCTCGCCGCCTACGACGACGTCGCGGCGCGCCTGCAGCGCGCCGGCCGCGACCGCGACGCCATCGACGTCTTCCGCAAGATCGTCGACCTCGAGCCGAACAACCCGCTCCCCTACCTCCGCCTCGCCGAGGCGCTGGTCCGCGTCCGCGACTACGACAACGCGATCAGGCGCTTTGGAACCGCCGCCGAGCTCCTCCTCAAGCTCGGCCGCCGCGACGACGCGCTGAAGGTCGTCGAGCGCCTGCTCCAGCACCGCACGGACGCCCGCTTCGCCCGCATGGCCGCCGAGATCTACCTCGACCGCGGCGACCCGAGCGACGGCATGGCGGCGCTCGCCAAGCTCCAGATCTCCTTCAAGGAGAACCCGAAGGACCTGGAGACGCTGACGCTGCTCGCCCGCGCGTTCGACCTCCTGAACCAACCGGCCAAGGCCATCGAGGTGCAGAAGGAGTCGGCGCGCATCGCGAAGGAGGCGGGCCGCGTCGATCAGTTCGCCGCGATCGTGACCTCGCTGCTCGCCCGCGCGCCGGACGACGAGGGCGTGCGGCAGCTCGCCGCGCAGCTCGTGCCCTCGTCGACGGTCGACCCGCGCGCGTCGATGTCGATCGAGGTCGAGATCGAGGAGGAGGTCGAGGTCGAGGCCGAGGAGCCGCCGGACGACGAGCCGCAGTCCGCGGTCCCGATCCCGCTGCGGCAGTCGCAGGCGGCGCTCGACCCGTACGACCCCGCCGCGCTGGCGCGGCAGATCATCGGCCAGGCCGAGGGCCTCCGCCGCGCGGGTCAGTACGACAAGGCGGTCGCCGTGCTGAAGAGCGGCATCGATCGCCTGCCGGCCGCGCGCGACATCCGCGAGAAGATCTACGACGTCCTCATCGAGGCGGGCGATCAGGACGGCGCGATCGAGCAGATGCTCGCGTTCGCCGCGCACCTCTCGAGCGAGGGCGACGTCGAGGCCGCCGCGCGCGTGCTCGACGAGGTGCTGCTGCTCGAGCCCGACCACGCCGGCGCGACGGAGATGCTCGCGGCGCTCGGCTACGCCGTGCCGCAGGACGGCTACGAGCAGCCGCCCCCGGCCGCGCCCTCGGTCGATCACGTCTACACCACCGGCGAGCTCCAGGCCGCCGAGATGTACGATCCGAACGCGCCGCTGCCCTCGTACCAGCTCGACGAGGTCGACGATCCGTTCACGAGCGAGGCGCCGCTGCCGAGCTTCGAGATCGAGGACGAGGCGACGAAGTACATGCCGCCCGCGCTCGGCGCGCCGAGCTCGCCTCCGCAGCCGAGCGCCCCGCGGCCGCCCTACCGTCCGACGCCGGCGCCGATGCAGGCCGTGGCGGCGCCCCCTGCCCTGCCGGTCGCGCCGCGCCAGCAGCCGCCGGCGCGCGTGGCAGCGCGACCGCCGGGATGTTGTC
>CAYQYG010000439.1:0-7477 GCA_964421485.1 uncultured Polyangiaceae bacterium
CGATGGAACGACAACGATGTTCTGATTGTGCCCGTCATCGTTCGCGCATGCGACTGGGAAGTGTCACCCATCGCTAAGTTGCAGGTCTTGCCTCAACACGGCAGGCCCGTTGCAATGTGGGCTCACCCTGATGAGGCTTGGACACAAGTAACACGCACCATTCGAACTGCAGCAACTCGCGACCATGTTGATTTGTCGACACCAAGGGCGAAGCAGTCGACGATGACCGCCGCAGCGCCTACCGATAACAATGAGAATCGCGACAGTGTTCCCGACCTAGCCGCGCCAATAACGACCGCATCGCTCATCCTCCTCCCTGAAGAAGCGCCCCCCGCGACACAGCACCACGAGGCCATCGACGGCGGCACTCCAGTCGCTACTGTCGGCGGACAGACAGCGCCCTATAAACCGCCGGCCATGCCACCAAGTGCTAACAGGAAGCGCCGTCAGCTGTTCATTCCCGCTACCGTCGGCGGGGTTGTAGCGATCGGTCTGACTATTGGACTTACTGTGCGTGAGTGGCGCACTAGAGTCGGCAGCGTCGATAACTCCAGCGAAACGGAGAACCAGAGCTCGGACTCCAGGCCAGTCGTCGCGATCCCGACAGGAAGTCACCCGGCGGCCAGCGGCCAGCGCACCTCCGACAGCGGGACGCCGAGCGTATCAGCAGCTCCACCCGATCCGAGTACTACGCGGGCTTTGACCGTCTCGACCGCAACTGTCTCGTCCGAGAACACGCGATACGAAGCGACCGATGAGATTGTGGTAGATAAGAAGACTGGGTCTGTTTGGCAGCGCAAACTGAGCACCGCGAAGTATACGAACCATCAGGCAAGCGTGTACTGCCATTCGCTGAAACTTGCTGGAAGAAAGTGGACAGTACCTACGCTAGTGCAGCTCCAGACTATAGCTGACAGCGAGAAAGGTCCTCCGAAAATCGACGTTGATGCGTTCCCGGACACACCACCGGAACTATTTTGGACGTCCAGCGGGTGAACGGCAGCCCGGGCCCCCCGAGCGTCCAGGTCCTCGCCGACACCCACGCCCTCATCTGGCACCTCTTCGGCGCCGAGCGACTGGCGGCGGAGGGACGGGCCGCGCTCGACGGCGCCTCCGCGGGCTTCCCGCTCCTCGTTCATGCAGCCGTCTTGCGCATGCGCGCGACCATGTCCGCGATCATGAATGGCCGTGAGGTCGTCGGCGCGAGCTCTGTCCGGGCGCGGTCGATCGCCTGCGCGATCTCTTCGCGTTTGGGTCGTCCTCGCTCGATTCGGAGCAAGTACGCGCCGACGATCGAGCGGAGCATGAGGTCGTGCTCCTTCGAGATGGGTGCCTCACCGCGCTCCCAGTTGGTGACGGTGATGCGATTGATGCCAAGCCGCTCAGCCAGATCTTGCTGCGTCAGGCGCATGCTCTTGCGCAAGAACCGAGCCTCCTCAGCCTTCAGCCGGTGCGGTCCGGTGACGATGGTCTGGACGAGCACCCGAAGAGCCCGGTTCATGAGCGCGCCTCCCAGCGTTCCGCGCCCGCACTTCGAGCACCTGAAACCGGGCGCGTCGACGAGGGTGACAGGGATCCCGGCGTACGCAGAGAAGTCGAACCGCGACAGAACGGCTTTGCGCAGGACGCCACCACATTCGCACTTCATGATGCTTCTCCTTCCACGCTGAAGATGGTGCACAGGATGCAGCGCCTTCGCTTCCTGTCGAGGAACGCTTCGACCCCTATGGCCACCACACGCTCGTCGGCCGTGGGCCCAAGAACGCGCCAGCAGGTGCCTTCATGGTGCGGCACCCCAGAATAAGGCAGACATTCGGCCGCTTCCTCGATCGCCTTGAAGACGTCCCACATGTCGATATTATTGAGGCGCAGCTGCTCCTGGAAATGCGTCGCCTCGTGGTAGCGGCCACCGTGCACGGCATCCCGGATCCACTGCAACGCGTCGTGCTTGCTCGCTCGCCGAGGCGCTCGGCGAGCCGAGCTGACCTCGGACGGTCAAGGGAAAGGGGGAAGAGCCAACAAGGGGGCTCGGCGACGGAGCTCCGGCAATGTCGGCGCGGCCTGATCGGCTCACGCCCTGCTCAGATAGGTCTCCGGGACGAAGACGTTCCGGGATCGGAACGGGGGCGGCGACTCCAGCATGAGCCGGAGGCGGAGCTTGAAGCCTCGCGCGGTCATGACGAAGAACGGCTCCGGGCTGTGGACCGTCTTCACCCATTCCGGGGCATTCATTCCAACCTCGCGGCAGAGGGCGCTCACCACCGCCGCGACCAGGCCCTCGAAGCGGCCCGAGGTCGTCGGGCCTTCGGCGACCATCGCGTGGCGCTCGGGGTCGGGCGCGCGCCGGAAGTCGTCGACGAAGGCGTTGATGTGGAGCTGGAAATCGGGGCCGGCGTCCTGACACGCACGGACGAGATCACTCGCCTTCATCGAACATCTCCTCCAGGAGCAGCCTGACCCGGACCGGGAGCCTCTCCGGCGGGAAATACTCCAGCACGACGCGCAGCACCTCGTCGGAGGTGGTGAGCCCGAGGAGCCGCGTCAGGATGCGGATGTCGGCTGCATCCACCTCGCCCCGCGCGGCCGCGCACTTCATCGCGAGGAGCGTGCGGGCATCCACGGTGGAGATCGTCAGGTGGGGTAGCACCTGCCAGGTCTCGTAGCCGGCGTTCTGGGGTACGAACCCTTTGGCGGCATCGTTCAGCCAGTCCTCCGGCAGATCGAGATCGGTGGCGACGGCGCGCACGGCCTCGCGCACCACTTGCGGCTCCGTGAACCAGGCGTCCACGTCCTGCGTGCTGGGGCGAGCGTTGTGAACGAGGCACATGACCGCGCCGCCGACGAGGAAGAGCTCTGCCCGGACCCCCCGGCGCGAGAGCTCGGCGTCGAGCCGCTCCAGCGCCTGGATGATGCCGTCGCGGGTGAGGAGAGTCATCGGACGAGAATCATAGCGGAAGATGCGGCCGGCGTCGCGGGGTGGAGGAGGGATCATCCTGTGATCCTGGAGATCCCGCGCCCGAGCCGCCGGCCGGCCGCCGGTGGGCACGCCCGGAGCGCTTGAGGCGCCGAGCTGCGCCGCCGGAGCGCGACGTGATACCGTCGCCAGGCCATGGAAAACACCGAAACCATCGAGCGCCTCGAAAGGGTCGCGGCCGGGACGGCTTCTCGTGAGGACTTCGCGGCGATCGTGAAGGAGAACCCCGATCTCGGAGCGCTCTCGTTCGATCTGCAGGCGGGCCTCGGCGCCGCGCTCTCGGGGCCGGACCTGACCACCGAGCAGGCGATCCTCCTCTCGCGCCTCCACCTCGCGCTGGGCGATCCGCAGCTCGCGCGCGGCCCGCTCGCCCGGCGCCTCGCGCGCGGGCCCGACCTCGCGGCGGGGCGGGCGATGCTCGACGTCGCGGCGGCAGGGGGCGATCTGGATTGCGACGTCTACCTCGTGCCGCTCGTCGAGTCGCTCGCGGACCCGAACCAGCGCGCTCGGTTCGCGATCCACATCGCGGGCTCGTATCACGATCACGGGGCGGACACCGGCAAGGACGCGTGGATCGCCCGGGCGGCAGCCATCGTGGGGGAAGAGCGGGCCCGGCGCCTCTTCGCCGCGCACTGGGCGCTCGGGTGGCGGCGGGACGAGTGGCTCGCCGACGATTTCTCGATGCCGGAGTAGCGCTCGCGCGGCGCGCGGCCCGTATCATGCCTCGACGGCGTCCAGGGCGCCGGTGGTTCATCCGTTCACGATATGCTGGGCCGGCGCCGCTGGACAGTCACGTCGGGGAGGAGGATCCACAATGGCGCGCCAAGCTGCATTCGATGTCAACACGGGGTATCTGACCGAGGCGCTGATGATCGAGGGCGCCCCCGCGGCCCACCGGATCAGGATCAGGACGACCGGGAGGCAGCCGGGGGAGGTGGAGATCCTCCTCGATCCGAACAGCTGCACGCTCGACGTATTCGGAGATCCGCGGGCCTGCACGAAGATCGCGGTGCGGCGGCTCCGCGCGACCCTGCGGCTCCTGGAGGAGCGCCAGGGCAAGAGGGTGTTCGCCGTCGAGGCGGCGGACCTCCCGGGGCTGATGCTCCGGCTGGCGCTCGTGCGGCAGGGCGCGCGCCGGACCGTGGCGCGGCTCCTCATGATGCGGCAGGACGGCGGCGTGCAGCGGCTGATCACGATGGAGCCGCCGCGCGGCCGCCTGAGAAAAGCGGCCTGACGCCGGAGCGGCGCTCGTCACGCTCGTCGGCACGCGGCGCGCCTCGTGCTTCGAGGGTGTCCAGGGCGCCGGTGGCTCATCCGTTCACGATATGCGGCGCCGGCGCCGCTGGACAGTCACTTCAGGGAGGAGGATCCACCATGGGGAGCCAGGCTGCATTCGAGGTCAACACGGGATATCTGACCGAGGCGCTGATGGTCGAGGGAGCGCTCGCGGCCCACCAGATCAGGATCAGGGGCGGGCAGCGGCGGGGGGAGGTGGAGGTCCTCCTCGATCCGAACAGCTGCGTGCTCGACGCATTCGGAGATCCGGGGATCTGCACGCTGATCGCGGTCCAGTCACACCGCGCGACCCTGAAGCTCCTGGAGGAGCGCCAGGGCAAGCGGGTGTTCGCCGTCGAGATAGCGGACCTCCCGGGGCTGAGGCTCCGGCTGGCGCTCGTGCGGCAGGGCACGCGCCAGACCCTGGCGCGGCTCCTCGTGATGGGACAGGACGGCGGTGTGCAGCGGCTGATCACGATGGAGCCGCCGCGCGGCCGCCTGGCATAGCACCACGCCGATCCCGCGTCCGTATCCGATTCCGCGTCCGTATCCGATTCCGCGCCCGTATCCGATTCCGCGTCCGTATCCGGTTCCGGTTCCGTTCTCGTGACTACTGAATGGCGAGCAGCAGGCGGTCGGGATCGAAGCCGGAGGCGCCCTCGTGATAGAGCACGCCGACGACGCGGCCCCGGACGAGGCTCGAGGGGACGGCGCCCATGGTGCGGCTGTCGAGGGAGGAGGCGCGGTTGTCGCCCATCACGAAGACGTGGCCGGCGGGGACCAGGACGGGGCCGAAGGCGTCGGGGTCGGGGTGGCCGGAGGCGTGCCTCGTGGGGCCGAGGTGCTCGATGAGGCTGCCGTCGTCCAGGCGCTCCAGGCGCTGGGGAGCGCCGTCGATGTAGAGCAGGCCGGCCCGGGCCTCGACGGCCTGGCCGGCGACGGCGACGACGCGCTTGACCAGGGGAATGGGGCCGCCGCGCGGATCGGCGAGGACGATGATGTCGCCGGGGCGAGGGCCGGTGCGGGTGATGACCTGGAAATCGGTGAACGGGAGGCGGACGCCGTAGGCGAGCTTGTCGACGAGGATGCGATCGCCGGGGGCAATGGTGGGCCACATGGAGCCGGTGGGGACGTGGTACTCGTCGGCGAGCGTGGCGCGCGCGAGCGTGAGCAGGAGCGCGAACGCGATGCACCGGAAGGCCAGGCGGCGGAGCGAGGCGAGTGCGCGGCGCGCGCGGGAGGCGGGGGGGTCCTGAGGCGCCGGGGCGGGCATCGGCCGACGGCAGTAGCATCCGGGGCGCGGACAGACCAGCCTCGGCGCATGGATGCGTCCACGAAGAGAACGAGGGATGGAGCGCGGCTCACGCTGTGTGGATCTTTGTCGCTTCATCCAGTGTCGACAGGGGCGGCGATGCACCTGGCAGGGTACCGGGCGCTCGGGCTCGACTTCACGTACGTGCCGTTCGCGGTGACGGATCTCGAGGGCGCGGTGCGCGGGGTGCGGGCGCTGGGGATCCGGGGGGCGGGGGTGTCGATGCCGTTCAAGCAGGCGGTGATGCCGCTGCTCGACGCTATCGATCCGGTCGCGGCGCGGATCGGGGCGGTGAACACGATCGTGAACGACGGGGGGCGGCTGATCGGGCACAACACCGACTGGATCGGGGCGGTGCGGGCGCTGGAGGAGGCGCGGGGGCTCGCGGGGGCGCGGGTGCTCCTGCTGGGCGCGGGCGGGGCGGCGCGGGCGGTGGCGTTCGGGCTGGTGGAGCGCGGGGCCACGGTGCGGATCGCGAACCGGGATCGGGAGAAGGCGGAGCGGCTCTCGGCCGAGGTGGGGGCCGCGGCGGCTCCGGCGGGGGACGCGGCGTTCGAGGGCGATCACGAGGTGATCGTGAACGCGACGTCGGTGGGGATGGCGGAGGTGGATCCGCGGAGCCCGGTGCCGGAGGAGGCGCTGCGCGAGGGGCTCGTGGTGATGGACATCGTGTACAAGCCGATGGAGACGGCGCTCGTGAAGGCCGCGCGGCGGCGAGGCGCCGAGGCGATCCACGGGGGGAGGATGCTGCTCCACCAGGCCGCGGAGCAGTTCCGGCTCTACACGGGCCGCGAGGCGCCGCTCGCCGCGATGGATGAGGCGCTGCGCGCGCAGATCGGCTGAGGGACGCCGGGACCGGCGCCTGGTTTCTTGGGAGCCCCCGCGCGGCCGCGGTAGATATCGCGCGTGGCTCCCGGTCGCAGGCGCCTCGCCTCGATGTGCGTCGCCGCCGCCCTGCTGGGCTGCGCTGACGAGCGCTCGGCCACGCCGCCGGCGCCGGCCGCGCCCGCTGCCGTGTCCGCGGCCGCGACCGCGCCCGCGCCCGCGACCGCGCCCGCTGCCGTGTCCGCGCCCGCGACCGCGCCCGCGGACATGATCGCGATCCCCGCGGGCATCTTCCTGATGGGCTCACGCGCCGCCGAGGGCCTCGACGAGGAGCACCCGCTGCACGAGGTCGCGGTCGCGGCGCTCCTCCTCGACAGGACCGAGGTCACCGCGGGCGCGTACCTCGCGTGCATGCGCGAGGGCGCGTGCTCGCCGCCGCACGACAGCCTGCCGCTCTGCAACGGGCGCGGCGCGGGGCGCGACGACCACCCCATCAACTGCATCGACCTCGCGCAGGCGGAGGCGTTCTGCAGGCACGCCGGCAAGCGCCTCCCGAGCGAGCGCGAGTGGGAGTACGCCGCGCGCGGAGGGAGCGAGCGGCGCCGGTACTCCTGGGGCGAGGAGCCGCCGGACCGCAAGCGCGCCTGCTACGACCACGTGAGCTCGTGCCCCGTCGGGAGCTTCGCGCCGGGGGCGTTCGGGCTGCTCGACATGTCCGGCAACGTCTGGGAGTGGACCTCCACGTGGTTCGGGCCGTACCCGGGCGAGGCGGAGGCGGGGCAGCACGTCGTCTACCGCGGCGGCAGCTTCAGCAGGCGCTTCCCGAAGTGGCTCCGCACCGCGCTGCGCAACCGCTTCAAGCCCGAGGAGTGGAGCGCGGCGCTCGGCGTGCGGTGCGCGAGGACCGTCACGCCGGTCGAGTGCCCGCCGGACACCGAGCCGCGCGCGCGCGGCGCGGCCTCCCCGGGGCAGCCGGAGCTGCCGCCGATCTGCGAGCGCGTGCGCGGCACGCCGGGCTGCGAGCCGGGGTACGCGTGGAGCGGCGAGCGCTGCGCCCTCGCGGGCCCGGGCGGCGTGCTCTCCGCCGGGCG
>CAYQYG010000440.1:0-7449 GCA_964421485.1 uncultured Polyangiaceae bacterium
GAGCGCCCCCGTGGACCGGAGCATCTCCCGCTCCTCGGCCCCGCCCCCCGGCCCCTCGCCGATCCAGAGGAGCCGGGCGCCGCGAAACGCGTCCTCGACGCGCCGCAGCCGCCGCACCGCGCGCTCCCGCTCCTGGCCGCTCACGTCGACGGAGCGCGAGGCGATGGCGCGGTCCATGTGCTCGCGGACGAAGCGCGCCTCGACCCCGAGGATGTTCAGATCGACCACGCGCGGGAGCAGATCGTACCTCACCGGCCGATAGAACAGCGCCGCCAGGGCGATCGCGAGCAGCGCCCACAGGGCGCCCGGAATGATCTGTATCAAGGCGACTACGAGGTCAATGGGCACGGCGGCGGTCCTCCGGTGTCGCGCGCTGCGAGCGCCGGACCGCGGCGATGAGCGGTCCCCCGGGAGCGTGGAGCAGGCGCCGCCCGCTCGCCAGCCCCTGCGCGCCGCGCCGCCCGGGACGCGGGGGCCGGCCATTCCCCGCGGAGCGCGCGACCCTGGAACCCCGGTCCCCGCCGGAGAATACCCTCCTGCGCCCTCACGCCGGCCGAAGCCGGAGGCAGCGCGACGGCATCAGAATGGTCAGCCGCGCGGTGGCGCTCGGCGCATCGGGTCATCGTGACCGTACACCACCCCGGATGGATCTCCGGACATGTCGATGGTTTCACGGATCCTCGGGAGCGCAGGCGGCCGGCCTCGGCGACCGGCGGCGGGGGGGCGCGGACATGACCTCGCGCCGTGAGTTCCTCCGCGCGTCCGCCGCGCTCGCCACCGCCTGCTGGGCCGGAGGCTGCGGCGAGCAGGGCGAAGAGGAGCTCGGCCCGATCAGCGCGGAGGTGACGGCGCGCACCGCCGTGCTGTGGGCGCGCACCCGCGCCGAGACCCTCGTTTGCTTCGAGTACGCGACCGACAGCGGATTCGCGGAGAGCTCGCGCACCGACGCGGTGCGCGTGACGGACGACACCGATTTCACCTGGACGGCTGATCTCTCCGGCCTCACGCCCGGGACCCGCTATTATTACAGGGCGATCTCGTCGAGCGGCTGCCCGCTCCCGCTGCACCCCGTCGGAGAGCTCCGGACCGCGCCGGAGGGCGCCGCGAGCTGCCTCTTCGCGTGGAGCGCGGATCTCCTCCTGGACTTCAGACCGTTCGAGATCCTCGACGCGATGGCGGCCGCGAGCCCCGACGTCTTCCTGATGCTCGGCGACTCGGCGTACGCCGATCACCCCGAGGGCGATCGCGCGACCGACCTCGCCGCCTTTCGCCGCAAGCACCGGGAGATACGTCGATCGCCAGAGCTCCTGCGCCTCATGGCGAAGGTCGCCACCTATGGCACGTGGGACGACCACGAGTGCGAGAACGACGCGGACCGGACCCACCCCCTCATGCCCCCTGCGCGGCGCGCGTTCCGCGAGTACTGGCCGGTGCGCGCCGCCGAGGGCGCGGGCGACGGGCTCTATCGCTCATTCTCGTGGGGCTCGCTCGTCGACGCCTTCATCCTCGACTGCCGCACGTTCCGTGATCCGAAGAGCCATCCGAACGGCCCCGGGAAGACCATGCTCGGCCCCTGGCAGAAGGAGTGGCTGAAGGACAGCCTGAGGGCGTCGCGCGCGCCGTTCAAGCTCCTCGTCAGCTCGGTCCCGCTCCTGTCGCCGTTCGGGGACGACTGCTGGTTCGGCTATGCGGCGGAGCGCGACGAGATCAAGGCCTTCATCAGGTCCGAGGTGAGGGGCAGGCTGATCGTCCTCTCGGCCGATTTCCACATGGCCTGGCACATGGAGGACGCCGGGAGCGGCCTCCACGAGCTCATCGCGGGGCCGGTGGGCGCGTGGCCGTTCGAGCAGATGTTCCCCGAGCGCGTGAGCGCGGTGCGGTCCTCCGGCCGCTTTCACATCATCGATGGGAGCAGCTATGGCCTCGTCCACGTGGACGAGGGCGGGGGGGCCCCGTCGCTCTCGGCGAGCATTCATGACGCCGCCGGCGCGGAGAGGTACCGGGCGGCGTGGCGTTGAGCGCGGGCGCCGGCGACCCCGGCCGGCGGCATCGAGCGCCTCGCGCGGGCCTCAGGCGCCTCGCGGCCCGAGCGCCGCGGCGATGCCCGCCTGGAGCGATCCGTGGGTCATGATCCCGCCGAGATCGACCCCGAGCGCGACGAGCGTGCGCGCCACGTCCGGCCGGATGCCGGTGAGCATCACGCGCGCGCCGAGCAGCTTCACGCCCCGTGCCGCGCGCGCGAGCGCCTCGGCCACCTGGGTGTCGACCGTCGCGACCCCGGTGATATCGAGGATGGCCACCCTCGCCCCGCGGCCGGCGATCCCGCCGAGCAGCGTATCGAGCACCTGCTGGGCGCGGACCGGATCGACGGCGCCGATCAGCGGCATCACCACCACGTCGTCGCTCACCGGGATGAGCGGCGTCGAGAGCTCGGCGAGCGCCGCCGCCTGCGCCCGGATGATCTCCTCCTGCCGGATGCTCTGTCGCAGGACAGCCTCGGCCTTCTTGCGCTCCGTGACGTTCTCGAAGTTGATGCACACGCGGTGATCGGGGAGCCCGTAGGCCCGGAGCGCGAAGACGCCCTGCTCGACCCGCGCGTCGCCGTACGGGATCTCCCCGAGATCCCGCGCCCCCCCCCGCGTGGCCAGCTCCGTGTAGATCGCCGGGACCTCCGTCTGCGCGATATTGGGGAAAATCTCGACGAACCGCCGGCCTATCTCGTCACGAAGATCGATGCCGGCGAACTTCGAGGCCGCCTCGTTGGCCGCCACGATCCGGAGCGAGCTCGGATCGTCGGGCCGCTCGAGGTGCATGACGACCATGCCGGTGGACGAGCTCATGATGGTGTCCTCGTAGACCCGGGCGTGCTCCTCGGCGACGCGCTGCCCGGTGATGTCCTGGGCCACGGCGTGCTGGTAGCCGTGCTCGTCGACCGGCGCCGTGTGCCAGCGCAGATGGCGGTACGAGCCGTCCTTGCACAGATAGCGGTTCTCGAACGCCACGGCGGCCTTGCCGCCCGAGAGATCGGCGACGGCCTCGCGCGTCCGCTCGACGTCGTCCGGGTGGATGAGATCGAGAAATGAGCGCGCGCAGAGCTCCTCCACGCTCCAGCCGAGGGTGCTCTCCCAGGCGGGATTGAGCCGCACGAACCGGTCGCCGTGGGCGACGCAGAGCATCACCAGGCTCCTCTCGAAGAACACCGCATATTGCTCGTGGGCGGCGAGCTTCTCTTCCAGATCGATGATTCGCGCCCGGAGCGCGGTGACCTCGTCCTCCGCGGAGCTCCTCGGGGTTCCATCCGACATGCGTGATTTGCGCCTCCGCGTCCAGATGGCGCAGGTTTTGCGTGGCTGTCAAGTGATTTGTGAACCCCGTGACACGTCGAGCCTCGAATCGACGATCGGGGTCACGGCGCCGAAGCGCGGGCCGGCGGCTCCTGTGGAACGAGCACGGGCTTCACGACGCGGCCGGCGAGCATATCCGCGGCCGCCTCGTTGATCGCGTCGAGCGGGTAGGTCCGGACGAGGCGATCCACGGGCAGCCGCCCGGAGGCATACGCGTCGAACAGGCGTGGAAGGAACGTGCGCGGGGCGGAGTCGCCCTCGATTGTGCCGCGGACGGATCGACCCGTCATGAGCAGCTCGTTCATGTTGATCGAGAGCGAGGCCCCCGTCGCGCTGACCCCCACGCAGACGAGGCGCCCCCGCGGATGCAGGCAGTGGAACGCCGCCTCCACGACCGGGGCCGCCCCCGTCGTGTCGACCGCGCACGTGGCGCCGCCGAGCGCGGCGAGCGCCTCCGCGAGCGGCTCGGCGCTCGAATCGATCCCGTCCGTGGCGCCGAGCTCACGCGCGAGCTCGATGCGCGAGCGGCGCAGATCGACCGCGATGATGCGCGCGCAGCCGGCGATCCGCCCGGCCATCACCGCCGCGAGCCCGACCGTGCCGCATCCGAGCACGAGGAGCGTATCGCCGGCGCCCGCGCCGAGCACGTGGAAGACCGAGCCCGCCCCCGTCTGCACCCCGCACGCGAGCGGCGCGGCGTGCTCGAAGGGGATGCCGGCCGGCTTCTTCACGAGGTTCACCGTGGAGACGACCGCGTGCGACGCGAACGAGGACTGTGCGAAGAAATGCCCCGTGATGCGCTCGCCGCGACGGCGCACGGGAGAGCTCCCGTCGATGCGCACGCCGCGTCCATTGAGCGTGAGGACGTGCTGGCAATAAGCGGGCGCCTCCGCCTTGCAGCTCGGGCACGCGCCGCACGCCCCGAAGCTCGCGACGACCTCGTCGCCTTCCGCGAACTCCGTGACCCCCGCCCCCACCTCGCGGACGACCCCCGCCCCCTCGTGCCCGAGCACCGCGGGGAGCTGGACCCCGAGGTCGACGTCCTTCACCGTGAGGTCCGTGTGGCAGATCCCCGCTGCGCGGATCTCCACGAGCACCTCGCCGGGCCCGGGAGGATCCAGCTCGCATTCCTCGACGATGAACGGCGCCTGCTTCTCGACGGCGACTGCAGCTCTGATCTTCATGTGACCTCCAGCTCCCCTGCCCGAAGATCGCACGGCCCGCCGCCGCCCCGCAACCCCGCCCGCGCCCGCGGACCCCCTCAGCCCCCGAGCGCGAACACCACGCTCCTCCGCACGATAGCGATCAGCTCCTCCAGATCCTCATCCGGTATCGTCAGCGGCGGCGCGATGTACACGACGTCGCCCAGCGGCCGCAGATACGCCCCGAGCCGCCGCGCCTCCGCGTACGCCCGCCACCCGAGCTCCCCCAGATACCCCGCCTCCTGCCGCAGATCCAGCGCCCCGATCATCCCCAGCGCCCGCGCCCGCGCCACCCCCTCGATCCTTCCCATCTCCGCGAACGCCGCCGCGATCCTCTCCGCCTTCGCCCCGGCCCGCCCGATCACGTCCTCTTCCCGCATCACCGCGAGCACCTCCCGCGCCACCGCCGCCCCCAGCGGGTTCCCGCAGTACGAGTGCCCGTGATAGAACGCCCGCTCCGGCCCCCCCAGGAACGCCTCGAACACCTCCTCCGTCACCAGCGTCGCCGCCATTGGCAGCATCCCCCCCGTGAACCCCTTCGCCGCGCAGAGCATATCGGGCGCCGCGCCTGCCGCCTCGCAGGCCCACATCGATCCGGTGCGCCCGTAGCCGGTGAACACCTCGTCGATCACGAGCAGCGCCCCGTGCGAATCACACAGCGCCCGCGCCCGCCGCAGGTACTCCGCCGGATACATCCGCATCCCGGCCGCCCCCTGAACGAGCGGCTCCAGCACAACGGCCGCGATCTCCCCGCGCCCCTCCTCGAGCAGCGCCTCCAGCGCCGCGAACGCCGCCGCGTACCCGTCGTCCGCGCCCCCGCCCGCGGGCGCCGGCGCGAAGATGCACTCCATCAACGCTCCGGCGAATGGCCGCCGGAAGATCTCCACCCCGCAGAGGCTCGACGCCCCCAGCGTCTCCCCGTGGAACGCCCCCTCCAGCGCCACGAACCGCCGCCGCTCCGGCCGCCCCACATTGCGCCAGTATTGCAGGCAGAGCTTGATCGCCGCCTCCACGGCCGTCGACCCGTCGTCGCTGAAGAACACCCGCGACAGCGGCCGCGGCGCCGCCTCCACCAGCTCGGCCGCGAGCTCCGCCGCCGCGGCATGCGTCACCCCGGCCAGCGACGTGTGGCAGAGGCGGTCCGCCTGCCGCTTCAATGCCTCCAAGAGCCGCGGGTGATTGTGCCCCAGCGTCGCCACCCACCAGCTCGAGTTCCCGTCGATGTAGCTCCGCCCATCCACGTCGAAGAGCCGCGCCCCCTCGGCCCTGTCGATCACCAGCGGATCGACCTCCTCGATGTATCGCCGCATCGGCGTGTACGGGTGCCAGACATACCGCTTGTCGAGCCGGACCAGATCCTCGCGCGGGCGTTCCTTCGTGGGCATCGCGGGCCGAGTCTTGCGGCCCGGGCGCCCGGGGGCAAGCGCGCGGCGCTTGACCCGGCCGCCGCGCGGCACAAGGATGCGCGCCGTGCCCCAGCGCAAGCGGTATCTCTTCGTCTGCGTCAACCGCCGCCCGGACGGCGCGCCCAAGGGCTCGTGCGCCCAGCGTGGATCGGTCGAGATCCACGCCGCGCTCAAGGCCGAGCTCGCCGCGCGGGGGCTCGCGAAGGTCGAGGCCCGGGCGTGCACGTCGAGCTGCCTCGACGCCTGCTGGGCGGGGCCCGCGATCGCCGTCGAGCCGGATGGGTTCTTCTACGGGCGCGTCACGCTCGGGGACGTGCCGGAGATCGTCCAGGCGCTCGCCGAGGGGCGGCGCGTCGAGCGGCTCGTCCTGCCGCCGGAGGACTTCGACGAGGCCACGGCGGGGCCGCCCCTCGCCGCCCTGGCCGCGAAGGAGAGGACATGATCGGGTTCGAGTTTCGCGAGACCATGGCGGGCAGCTTCCACCTCGACCGGGACCCGGCCGACGAGCGGCCCATGTCCTTCACCATCCGGGCGCGGGCGCCGCGATTGCGGGATTTCTTTCGCAGGCCGGAGGTCGAGATCGAGGGCGAGATCGACGCCGAGGGGTTCGCCGACCACCGCCGCCTCGAGGGGCGCCTGGGGCTCGACGTCGCGCGCACGCGCACGCTCCCTTATGCCTTCCATTTCACGGCCAATGACGGCCTCCGCTACTCCTTCGAGGGCAAGAAGACGCTCCACGCAGGGGACCTCGTCGAATCCATGACCGTCCTGCCGGGGCGCATCCTCGAGACCTCGGGCGCGCCGGTCGGCGAGGCCCTCCTCCGGTTCGATCTGCGCAGCGATCTCCTCCGGTTCCTCCGGAGCTTCCGAGTGTTGAGGTGAATTCATGAGACGTCTCGATCCCGCCGAGACCGCGGTCCTGATCATCGATGTCCAGGAGAGGCTCGCGGCCGCCATGCCCGAGCCGCAGATGGCCGCGCTCACGCGCGCCGCGACCGTCCTCATCGAGGCCTCGCGGCTGCTCGGGGCCGAGCTCATCGTCACCGAGCAGTACCCCGCCGGGCTCGGCAAGACCATCCCGCCCATCGCGGAGCGCCTCGGGGACGCGCCCGTCGTGTCCAAGATGGAGTTCTCCGCCTGCGACGCCGCGGGGTTCGAGCGCGTCTGGGCGAAGCGCGCCCCGCGGGCCGTGATCGTCGTGGGCATGGAGACCCACGTCTGCGTCTACCAGACCGTCCGCGAGCTCGCCGCACGCGGCGTGATCGTGCACGTCCCCATCGACGGCGTCGCCTCGCGCCGCGAGGACCACCGCCAGGCCGGCCTCGACCTCTGCCGTGCCTCCGGCGCGACCATCACCACCATGGAGACCGTCGTCTTCGACTGGCTCCGTCAGGCCGGAACCGAGCCGTTCCGCCGCCTCTCCAAGCTGATCCGCTGAGCCAGGTTCCTCCCTGGATCACCGGAGCGCGATCGGAGAGGAGAGAGGATCACAGGGAG
>CAYQYG010000441.1:0-7436 GCA_964421485.1 uncultured Polyangiaceae bacterium
CAGGGTCGCGGCGCTGCTCTGCGAGGCGCGGGAGCGCGCCTCTGCCTGGCGCGCCGCCGCGCGGCGGGCGCGGCGCGAGCATTTCACGTGGGTGAGCGCCGCGGAGGAGCTCCCGGCCGGCGCGTGCGCCGAGTCGACCATGTGGTGCGACCAGATCTTCACGCCCGAGGCGAGCCCGCACCTCGGCGGCCGCGCGCCCCGGCGCGGCTATCACGTGGCCCGGGCGCGCACGATGGACCTCATCCGTTACGAATACGAGGCGTGCGGCCTGGAGCTCGTCGTGACCGAGGGCCGCAATTTCGTCCTGGTGGAGGTGGGCCGCGCCGGCCCCGAGGTGCTCGGCGGCGGCGCGCGGCGGCGAGCGGCGATCGAGCGGATCGCGGGCCTGATCTTCCGCGATGGAATGGCCGGCGAGCTCGGCCGCCCGCGCCGCGCGGGCCGCGAGGTCGTGTTCGAGGTGAACCCCCGCCGCGATCCGCTGCTGCAGGCGGGCGGCGCGCAGCGCGCCGAGGTGGGCGTCGCGGGCGGGCGGCTCTACTTCGTCCGTTACAAGAAGCTGCCGCAGCGCGTGGGCTTCCTCAACGCGCGGCAATGGTTCGGCGACGAGGTGAAGCGAAGCGGCCGGCGCTAGGGTGGGTGAAGTGGTCGGACGCCCCTGTCAATGCCTCCGGGGCGCGCGCCGCCGCCGGGCAGCGAGCGCGCCCAGCATCAGCATCATCCATTCGCGGCCATTCCCGTCGCTCCGCCCGGCCTGCAGCGCGCACGAGCCGTCGTCGCCGGCATCGTCGTCGCTGCCCGCCTCGCCGCCGGAGCCGCCGCTCCCGCCGCCCTCGCCGCCCCCGCCGCCGGGGATCGCAGGGAGCACCTCGAAGATGCCCTCGAGCTGGTCGTCCGGGGGCCCGCCCTGGCCGGCGTCGCTGAACCAGGTGACGCCCTCCTGGACCACGCCGAAGAACTCGTCATAGGTGCCCGCCTCGGCGGGCGCGTGGAGCTTGAAGGAGAATCGATAGGTCTCGCCGGGCATGACGGTGCCCTCGACCTGGGCGAAGCGGTTCTTCGCCGGCCACTCGGGGCCCGCGAAGGCGCTCTCGCGGTCGCGGGGCTGGGTCGCGGCGAGGCGTGTATTCGAATCCCAGGGCTGCGAGCCGGTGTTCCGGAGCTCGATGTAGGCGTCGACCACGTCGCCGGCGTGCATCGTGAGCGGGCCCTGGCTCGCGTAGGGGAATGACTGCGAGACGAACTCGGCGGCGTAGCTCGGCGTGCTGCTCGCGAACGCGAGCAGGTCCTGGAGCGAGCCGTTGAACTGGTCCTGGTCGACGTTCCCGGAGATGCCGTCGTACGATCCCGTGGAGGAGTACTGGAACATCACCCAGTCGGTCCAGTAGCCGTTCGGGAGGTCGGGGCAGCTCAGGCTGTAGTTGGGGATCCAGAGGGGGTATCCGTTGAACGCGTCGCTGGCGACGTGGTCCTGCCAGAAGTACTTGCCGGTGTAGATGATGGGCTTCCTGCCGATCGCGGCCTCGACGTGGGCGAGCCACTGGCCCACCTTGCCGGCGATCACGGCCGCGGACTGGCCCTCCGTGGACTCGACGTCGATGACGGGCGGCAGGTCGCCGGGGCCGAGGGGGCCCATGGCGTCGAGGATGACGTCGGCCTGCGCGATGGGGTCCTGATCGGCCAGGAAGTATTGATAGGCGCCGCGGACGAGGCCGACGGACTTGATGCCGGCCCAGTTGGCGTCGAAATAGGTGTCCTTGGAGACACCATAGCTGGCGCGGGCGATGGCGAACGCGACGCCGGTGCCCTTGACGGCTTGCCAGTCGATGTCGCCTTGCCAGAACGAGACGTCGATACCCTCGACGGTCTCGCCGGCGGGGCATACGACCTGGGCTTGCTCCGCCTCGGCGGTGTCCTCGGAGGGCTCGGGGGAGGCGGCGCAGCCGGGGGCCAGGATCAGGGCGGCTGCGAGGAGCTTGGTGCTGGTCGAAGAGAAGCGCGGCGCGCGGGGCATGGACACCTCGGGTCGCGCACGCGAGAGCAATGCTCGCGCCAGCGCCCGAGGTCGTTCGTTCGCGCCAGATGCCCGGGATCAGGGGGTCCAGGGGTCGCCCGGGGCGGATCAGCGACGAACCAGATGGATCGCCGCGGATCCAATCCGTCAATTCCGGCGGAGCGTGCGGCGGAGGAACTGGCCGGTGTAGGAGGCCTTCTCCCTCGCGACCTGCTCGGGCGTGCCCTCGGCCACGACGAGGCCGCCGCCGGCGCCGCCCTCGGGGCCGAGGTCGACGATCCAGTCGGCGCACTTGATGACGTCCAGGTTATGCTCGATGACCAGCACCGTGTTGCCGGCCTCGACCAGGCGATGCAATACGCCCAGGAGCTTCCGGATGTCCTCGAAATGGAGGCCGGTGGTGGGCTCGTCGAGCACGTACAGGGTGCGGCCGGTCTGGACCTTGCCGAGCTCCCGGCTCAGCTTCACGCGCTGGGCCTCGCCGCCGCTCATCGTCGGGGCGCTCTGGCCGATCTTCATGTAGCCGAGGCCCACCTCGACCAGGGTCTCGAGGATGCGGCGGAGCGCGGGAAAGGCGTCGAAGAGGCCGAGGCAGTCCTCGATGCTCGTGTCGAGGATGTCGGCGATGCTCTTGCCCTTGTAGCGGACCGCGAGCGTCTGGGCGCTGTAGCGGCGGCCGGCGCAGACCTCGCAGGGGACGTAGACGTCGGCGAGGAAATGCATCTCGACCTTCACCACGCCGTCGCCGTGGCAGGCCTCGCAGCGGCCGCCCTTCACGTTGAAGCTGAAGCGGCCCGGGCCATAGCCCCGCGCGCGGGACTCGGGGAGCTCGGCGAAGAGGTCGCGGATGAGATCGAAGGCCTTCGTGTAGGTGCCAGGGTTCGAGCGGGGGGTGCGGCCGATGGGCTTCTGATCGATCGCGATGACCTTGTCGAGGGCCTCCAGGCCGCGGATCGCGCGGTGGGCGCCCACGGGGTCGGTCGAGTCGTGGAGGGCGCGGGCGAGGGCGGGGAGGAGGATGCCGTTCACCAGCGAGCTCTTCCCGGCGCCGCTCACGCCGGTCACGGCGGCGAGCACGCCGACGGGGAAGCGGACGTCGATCGCGCGGAGGTTGTGCTCGGCGGCACCGAGGACCTCGACCCAGCCCCGCGGCGCGCGGCGGCTCGCGGGGGTCTCGATGCGGGCCCGGCCGGAGAGGTAGGCGCCGGTGAGGCTCGCGGGGTCGCGCTCGATCTCCTCGGGGGTGCCGCTCGAGATGACCTTGCCGCCCAGGTGGCCGGCGCCGGGGCCGAAGTCGACGACGTGGTCGGCGGCGCGGATGGTCTCCTCGTCGTGCTCCACCACGAGCACCGTGTTGCCGAGATCGCGGAGGCGGCGGAGCGTCGCGATGAGGCGCTGGTTGTCGCGCTGGTGCAGCCCGATGCTCGGCTCGTCGAGCACGTACATCACGCCGCTGAGCTCGCTGCCGAGCTGGCTCGCCAGCCGGATGCGCTGCGCCTCGCCGCCGCTCAGCGAGGGGACGGCGCGGTCGAGCGTGAGGTACTCGAGGCCGACGTTGAGCAGGAAGCTCAGGCGCGCGCGGATCTCGCGGAGCACGCCCTCGGTGATCACCCGGCGGCTGCCCTGGAGCTCCATGCCCTCGAAGAGATCGTACGCGCCGCGCACGGTCATGCCGGTGACGTCGGCGATCGAGCGGCCGGCGACGCGGACCGCGAGCGTCTCGGGCCTGAGGCGCTTGCCGCCGCACGCGTCGCACGGGCGCTCGCGCATGAACCTGCGGTAGAGCTCGCGCGCGGCCTCCGACGTCGTCTGCTGGAAGCGGCGCATGAGGTTCGGGATCACGCCCTCGAACTTCATGCCGAACGTGCCGTGGCTCTCGGTGCCCTCCTTGCCCCACTGGACGGCGATGCGCTGGCCCGAGAGGCCGAAGAGCACCATCTGCTGCTTCTTCGCGCCGAGCTTGCGCCAGGGCGTGTCGATGTTCACGCCGCAGGCCTTCGCGACCGCGTCGGCGATGCGGAAGGTCCAGCCCTCGCCGCGCGACATCGCCGAGGCCCACGGGGCGATCGCGCCGTCGCGGATCGAGCGCGAGGTGTCGGGGACGACGAGCTCGGGGTCGACCTCGAGGCGGGTGCCCAGGCCGTTGCACGCGGAGCACATGCCGAGCGGGCTGTTGAACGAGAAGCTCTGGGGGCTGAGCTCCGGGAAGCTCTGGCCGCAGCAGGAGCGCGCGGCGCTGAAGAGCATCGTCGCGGGGGTACGGCGCTTCGCGTCGTCGGGCTGGATCTCGACGCGCAGCTCGCCCTTGCCCTCCTGGAGCGCGAGCTCGACGCTCTCGGCGAGGCGCTGGCGGTCCTCGGCGCGCACGGTGATGCGGTCGACGACGAGCGCGATCGTGTGCTTGAGCTTCTTGCTCAGGACCGGCGGGTCCTCGAGGCGGTGCTGCTCGCCGTCGACCTCCACGCGCAGGAAGCCCCGGCCGCGGAGCTCCTCGAAGAGGTCCTTGAACTCGCCCTTCCTGTGCGTGACGAGCGGGGCCATCAGCGACAGGCGCGTGCCCTCGGGCAGCACGAGGATCTCGGCGGTGATCTGCTCGGAGCTCTGCGCCTTCACGGGCTTCTCGCACGCGTGGCAGTGCTGCTCGCCGGCGCGCGCGTAGAGCACGCGCAGGTAGTCGTAGATCTCCGTGATGGTGCCGACGGTCGAGCGCGGGTTGCTCGAGGCGCTCTTCTGCTCGATCGCGATCGTGGGCGAGAGGCCGCGCAGGTGCTCGACCTGCGGGCGCTCGAGCTGGCCGAGGAACTGCCGCGCGTACGCGCTCAGCGTCTCGACGTAGCGGCGCTGCCCCTCGGCGTAGAGCGTGTCGAACGCGAGGCTCGACTTGCCCGAGCCGCTCACGCCCGTGAAGACGACGAGCTTGCGCTTCGGGACCTCGAGGCGATCGATGCTGAGGTTGTGCTCGCGCGAGCCGAGCACCTCGATGAAGTCCGGCTCGCGGGCGGCCTCGAGCAGCTTCGCGGACGGCTGCGGGCCCGGCGGCGCCGCGTCCGCAGCGGCAGCTCTCGCCGGAGGTCGGGACGCGCGGCGCGTCGTGCCGTTCAGTCGCTCTCCCATGAAGGGAGCGGCCTTACCACGTCAGCCCGCGGCGTCACATCGCAACAAGCGTGGAAAATTTACGGCGATATGGACAATGCGTCAGCGATCGTCCGGATCTTCGCGCTCTTTCGGGATGCGTTCGATGAAGGGATCGATGCCGGGCAGCGTGGCGCGGTCGTCGCCTGGGCGGGGGAGGGTGTCAGCGGCGAGCTCGTCGGCGCCGTGCGGCGACGTCCAGCGGACGAGGATGCAGGTCACGTTGTCGGGGCCGCCGCGCTCGTTGGTGCGGGCGATCAGGCGGGCGGCGGCGTCGTTGAGATCCTGGTGCGCCTCGAGGATGTCCACGATGTCGGACGGCTCGACGGTGCCGGAGAGGCCGTCGGAGCAGAGCAGCAGCACGTCGCCGCTCGCGATCTCGTCGATGCGGGTATCGACCTCGACGGACTCCTCGGTGCCGAGCGCGCGCGTGATCACGTGCTGGAGCGGGAACGCGGCCGCGTCCTCGGGCAGGATGTGCCCGAGCCGCAGGCACTCGTTGAGCAGCGAGTGGTCGCGGGTGAGCAGCTCGAGCTGGCGGCGGCGGTAGCGGTAGACGCGGCTGTCGCCCACGTGCGCGATCGCGACGTAGCCGTCGCGCGCGAGCGCGGCCGCGAAGGTGGTGCCCATGCCGCGCTTCTCGCGGTCGCGGCGCGCGGTCGCGAAGATGCGCCCGTTGGCGAGCTGGATGCCCGCGACGAGCAGCGGCAGCGCCTGGTCGACGTAGCGCACCGTCCCGCCGCGCTCGGTGGGCGGCCCGATCGCGACCGGCCACGTGGAGTCCGGGTCGTCGAAGAAGCCGCGCACGGTGTCGACGGCCATCTTCGACGCGACCTCGCCCGCGGCGCGGCCGCCCATCCCGTCCGCGATCAAGAACAGCCCGAGCGCCTCGACGATCGCGAAGCTGTCCTCGTTCGAATCGCGGATCATGCCGGGGTGCGTGATGCCGGCGCTCTCGACGGTGAGCTGTGGTTGCACGGAGGTCCCCCCGCTCTGAGCGGGAGGCACGAGCGGTTCCGCGGCAGGCGTCGGCGCAGATTGGGAGCTCATGACCTCACGCAAGATGGGAAGAGCCGGCCGCGGCCGGATCGTGGGATCGAGGGGGAGCGCGCTCGGATCATCTGGTTTGGCATCCCGACTGCGCGGGCTCTGGACAGAGTACGAGGTAGCAGGGGCGCGCGTCCACCTGGCAGCCGACCCGGCCCCCCGCACGTGCGGGCCAGGGTGGGTACGCCAGGATCCAGACCACCCCGGAGCGGCCCCTTCAGGGCACTGCGACCCGCTGCGCTCCGCCCCCGGTGCAGCCGGTCAGAGCAAATCCGAAGCGGCCCTTGTTCCCGTCCTGGAAGATCTGCTCGAACGTGCGGCAGGTGTGCCTGAACACACCCTGCTGTCCGAGGCGGTCCTTGCTGTCGACGACGACGTCGACGCCCTTGCGGGTCACGGTGATCGTGTACGTGATCGGGTCTCCCTCGATGGTGTACCTGGTCGTGGTGAACTGCGCAGGGTCGCGCGCCTTGTACGCCTCCCAGATGCACGAGCGGCCCATCGCGTTGTAGTCGTCGACCTTCTTCGCGATCTCCTCGCCGCACGAGCGCGGCCCGGGCGGAGCCGGCGGCTTGTACTTCGCCGGGGGCGGCTCCGAGCAGGCCGCCAGCAGGATGACCGCGACGGCGGAGCAGGCGACGGCGTGGGTCAGATTGCCTGTCTGCATGCGCATGTCCTTCTCCTACGACATTCCGGGCGGGAGCGAATGACTTTCCGTCACGCCGGTCATCGTGTCCCGGCGGCGTCGGGGGCCTGCCCTCGCCGCGCGGGCCGCTTCTTGACCGGCTCCGGCGCGAGCGCCGCCTCCAGCCCGGCGAGGTCGTCGAGCCCCTCGAGGATCACGCGCAGGTACGTCGGCGAGAGCCGCTCGATCGCCTGGAGCGCCCGCGCGGCGAGCGCCTGGGCGTTGTAGGGCCCCGCGTCCTCGGGCACGTTGTCCGCCGCGCGCGCGACCGCGAGCGCGGCCCGCGCGGAGCCGACCGACTCCCGGAAGAGCGCCGCGGACAGCGCGTTGGAGAGCGCCCTGGCCCGCTGCTCCGCGCGCCGCTCGACGAGGTCCCCGTCGCACCCGAGCTCGGCGAGGCCGCGCTCCACCTCGGCCGGCAGCCGGATCTCCCGCGCCTGCGTCTCGCTCCGGAGCCGCGCGAGCGCCGGGATCGCCGTCTTCCCCTGCGCCGCCGCGAGCGCCCGCCTCGCGCGCCGCGCCCCCCGCCGCGCCGCCGCGGCGTCCCCCCGCCGCAGGGCC
>CAYQYG010000442.1:0-2894 GCA_964421485.1 uncultured Polyangiaceae bacterium
TCCGCGCCCGAGCCTCCGCCGCCGCGGTCCGCGCCGGGGCCGCGCTCTGCGCCCGAGCCTCCGCCGTCGCCGTCGCGCTCCGCGCCCAACCCGCCCCCGGCGAAGCCGGCGCCGGCCACCCCTGCGGCGGCGCCGCGGCCGGAGATCGCCGCGCGCCGCGCGGAGATCGAGGCGCGCGCGGCCGCGGTCGAGCAGGAGGACCACTTCCAGCTCCTCGGGCTCCCGCCCGACGCGCCCGCGGACCGCGTGCAGGGCGCGTACTTCGCGCTCGCGAAGAAGTGGCACCCCGACCGCACGCCGCCGGAGCTCGCGGACATGAAGCCGCAGATCTCCCGTGTGTTCGCGCGGATCAGCGAGGCGTACCAGACGCTCAACGATCCCGGGAGGCGCGCGGAGTACCTCGCCGCCAGGGAGCAGCGCCGCGGCGCGCCGGACGAGGAGGAGCGGATCGCGCGCGCGGTCGACGCGGCGCTCGAGTTCCAGAAGGCCGAGGTCCTTCTGAAGAAGCGCGACCTGTCCGGAGCCGAGGCGCTCGCGCGGCGCGCCGCCGAGGCCGATCCGGATCAGCCGGAGTACCGCACGCTGCTCGCCTGGATCCAGGCGCAGCGGCGGGGTGATCCGCCTCCGACCCCCGGGGGCGGACCCTCCGCGCACTACGACGACCTGATCGAGACGCTCGACGACGTGCTCAAGAAGGAGCCCGAGTACGAGCGGGCGCTGTTCTACCGCGGGATGCTGCTCAAGCGCGCGGGCCACCCCGACCGGGCGATCCGCGACTTCAGGATGGTGTCCATGCTCAACCCGAAGAACATCGACGCGGTCCGCGAGGTGCGCCTCCACGAGATGCGCAAGAAGGCGCCGCCCGAGGAGCCCCCGCCGGCGGGCGGGGGCGGCCTCCTCGGCAAGCTCTGGAAGCGCTAGGGGGCAGGGGCCCCGCCGGGGTCACGAACCGATCATCGTGCCGCGGCGGGTGAGGCGCCGAGCGCGCGGAGGGCGCGGCAGACCGTCTCGTCCTTGCAGGGACCGACGCGGCCGGCGTGCGCGGGCCACGGGACCTCGCGCACGCGGCCCGCGTCGCGCACGTCGGGGCCGCGCCATGGACCGAGCGCGCGCTCGACGCGGGCCTCGCGCTCGGTCGCGGGCGGCATCGAGAGGCGGAGATCGGGTGTGATGCCGATCTTCTGCACGGGGGAGCCGTCGGGCAGCGCGTAGAGCAGCGTGGTCAGCCGGAGCACGCCGACGTGCGCATCGTCGTCGATGTACTCCTGCGCGCAGCCCTTGCCGTACGTGCGATCGCCGATGACCAGGCCGCGCCGGTAGCTCGCGATCGCGCCCGCGATCATCTCCGCCGCGCTCGCCGAGTCGCCGTCGACGAGCACTGCGAGCGGCCCTGCCCACCCGCGGTCCGGCGGGACCTCCGGCGCGCGCTCCACCTCCACGCCGCCGTCGCGCCGCCGCATCGGGAAGAGCGACACGCCCGGAAGAAAGCGCCCCAGCGCGGCGATCGCCCCGTCCGTCGAGCCGCCGCCGTTATCGCGCATATCGAGCACCACGCCCCGCGGATCGCCCCGCTCGCGCGCGTGATGGAGCGCGTCCTCGACGCGGTCGCCGAGGTCGTCGGGCACGTCGGGGATCGCGATGACGGCGACCTCCCCGTCGCCGTAGCGGATGCGGTCGAGCGTGAGCCCGGGCGCCGCCCCGCCGGGCGCCTCGGCCTCGGGCGAGACCGCGAGCTCGAGCAGCACGGGGTTCGGGGCGCAGGGCGCGCCATGTGGAGCGCGACCCGGAGCCCCCGATGTCGAGCCGACCCTCGGCGGCGCGCCGGCCTGCCCGTCCGGCGAGCGGCGCAGCAACGCGACGCGCGCCTTCGCGCCGGACCGCACATCGGAGAGGAGCGAGAGCTGCTCGGCCTGCTCGACGCTCATGCCCGAGAGCGGCACGTCCTGGATGCGCAGCAGGACATCGCCGTTCGCGAGCGGCGGGATCGCCCCCCGATCGATCCGGACGCCGAGCGTCGTGCGGGTCATCTCGGCCCAGAGCCG
This sequence comes from uncultured Polyangiaceae bacterium, assembly GCA_964421485.1. Taxonomy (GTDB): domain Bacteria; phylum Myxococcota_A; class Polyangia; order Polyangiales; family Polyangiaceae; genus CAYQYG01. Next base: position 2,043 of record CAYQYG010000442.1, read on the forward strand.
CGGCGGCGGGCTCACCTCGAGCCCCAGATCGTAGATCGAGATCTCCTCCTCGAGCGGCGCCCACGCCCCGTGCGCGTCGAGCTGCGGCACGTACGCGCGCACGGCCGCCGCGATGACCGCGCGCGCCCAGCCCTCCGCGCCGATCGAGGGCGCCGTCCGCTCGCGCGCCGCGTCCGTGTAGGGCGCGAGCTCGTCGCCGAAGCACGCCCGGAGCGCGCCTGCCTGCCGCCCGAGCTCGCGGGCCAGCTCGCGCGCGCCGCGCGTGACCACCCCGTCCTCGAACGGCGTCGCGCCGGCGAGCGCCCAGGCCTCCGCGGGCGTCGCCGGGGGCTTCTCGATCCCTGCGCGGAAGCCGTCGTCGAAGAGCGCCCCCACCTCCCGCGACCAGCGCTCGAGCTCGCTGCCGATCCGGAGGGCCGCGTCACACCCGCCGCTGCCGGCGGGCGCCTGGATCTCGTCGAGCAGCGCCCCTGCCTCGCGCCGGAGCGCGGCCCCCGGCGGCGCGTCGGGGGCGACCGACCAGAGCCCGTGCGGGTCGAGCCAGTCCGAGGTGGCCTCGGCAAACTTTGCGGGGTCGACCTGGAGGGGCGGCGCGGCGAGGGTCGTCCGCGCCTGCGCCACGATCGCGCGGCCCTGATCGCACCCCAGCGAGGTCGGCGCCCCGGTGGGCAGCGCCAGCCCGCGGTCGAGGGAGCCCAGGCAGGAGCTCGCCCCGTCGATCTCCTCGTCCCCGATATCGAGCGCGCGCAGCGCCTGCTGCGCCACGCCCCGCCGCGCGGCGCCTGCGTGCGGCGACGGCGAAGGCCCGCGCCAGAGCAGCGCGACCACCGCGGCGCCCGCGCCGACGCACGC
>CAYQYG010000442.1:2994-7421 GCA_964421485.1 uncultured Polyangiaceae bacterium
CACGCCTCCCCGGATACCACGGCCTGGCCGCGGGCGGACCAATCCGGGGCGAGCGCGCCTCGCGTGCTCGGGGGCCCCTGCCTCCGCCCGACGCCGGGTACCCCCATCGCATGCTCGTCCGGTTTCCCGCAAAGGTTTCGCGCCCGCGCCGCGATCCGAACACGTTGCGCGTTCCCGCGCAAAAAAGGCGCCTCGGCGCGGCTTTTTCGCCGGCATCGGGCCTGCATTATGCCCTCGTGCTGCCCACCGGCTCCTGGCCGGGCGCCGCGCCATCCCGGCCGCGTCCTGCCCGTCCAGGCCATGGCTCACGGGGCAGGGGGCGCCGAGGCTGAGGCCAGGCGACCCCCGCGCCTGCGGCGGCGGAAGAGCGAGGCCACATGAGCAACACTTGGGATCGAGCGGCCTTTTCGGCCTACCGCGCCGAGCTGACGAACCAGGCGACCCTGCGCCCGGAGGTCGAGCGCGAGCTCGCGGTCCGCTGGCGCAGCGGCGACCAGGAGGCGGGCCGCCGGCTCATCGAGGCCTGCCTCCCGTTCGTCGTCACGATCGCGCTCGAGTACCGCCGCTGGGGCCTGCCGATGGAGGACATCGTGCAGGAGGGCAACATCGGCCTGCTCAAGGCCGCCGAGCGGTTCGACCCGGACCGCGGCTGCCGCCTCGCCACCTACGCGGCCTACTGGATCCGCGCGGAGATCCGCGAGCACGTCGCGCGCTGCTACCGGATCGTGCGGCTCGGCTCGTCCAAGAGCGAGCGCCGCGCGCTGCGCATCTACCGGAAGACGCACGAGCGTGACCCCGAGGTCCTCGCGGCCATGAGCGGCCTGACGAAGGAGCGCGCGGCGGAGCTCTTGCCGCTGCTCATGGCGCGCGACGTGAGCCTCGAGCGCGCGCCCACCGAGGACGGGGTTGCGCCGCTCGATCGGCTCGCCTCGCCTGACGGCAGCCCCGAGGACGCCGCGTGCGCGGCCGACGAGCGCGACCACCTCGCGCGCGCGCTGCGCCAGGTCGTGAGCGAGCTGTCCCCGCGCGAGCGCCGCATCGTGAGCCAGCGCTGGCTGACCGACAGCCCCGCGACGCTCGAGCAGCTCGGCGTCGATTTCGGCGTGAGCAAGGAGCGCGTGCGGCAGCTAGAGGAGCGCGCGAAGAAGCGGATGCGCGCGCGCATCGAGGAGATCACGCGCGAGCCCGCCTCCTCCGGCACGATGTTGAAGAGCGCCTAGAGCGCCTCGTTCGGGTTCAACATCTCGGTGGGCGACCACGTCGGCCCCGGGGAGCGAGGGTGCCCTCACCTCCCGGGGCCTGAACTCCGGCGCGCCACACAGTGGCGCGCCTCCGGTCCGGCCCCTCCGGTGAGGACCCTCCCGCTCCCCGGGGCCTCCTGCCGAATGAAAGGGCGAGATCCCCGGCGGGATTTCTGACACGCAGGAGAGTCCGGCCGTAGAGGCGGGAGGTGCACGCCGGTCTGGCCGTAGAGGCGCGAGTTGCACGTCGGTCTGGCCGTAGAGGCGCGAGGTGCACGCCGGTCTGGCCGCAGAGGCGGTGACATGCAGAGGGTCTGGCCGTAGAGGAGCGCGCTGCACGTCGGTCTGGCCGCGAAGGCGGTGACATGCAGGAGGGTCTGGCCGCAGAGGAGCGCGCTGCACGCCGGTCTGGCCGCAGAGGCGGGAGGATCTCGGCGGTCTGGCCGTGGAGGGGAGGAGGATCGCGGGCGCTTGGCCGCCGAGCGGGTGTCGGCCGGCAGGTGAGATCGATGGATCGAAATCATCCTGGCTTGACAAGGCGACCGAGGCGGCAGGTAGCATGCTGGCCATGGCGGGGGTGAGCGGCGGGTGGGGGGATCGAGGAGGGCGTGGCCGTCCGGTCGCCGGATCCACACGCGGTCGCGAGGGGGGAAGACGTATTCCCAGGCGACGCTCTTCGCCGCGTGCGGCATCTTGGCGCGCAGCGCGTGCGGCAGATCGACCTCGCCGCGCCTTGCCGGCGGCCGTGGAAGCGGATGAACTCGCGGATCCAGTGGACGTAGGCCTCCCTGGACGGAGATGGCCCAGCGCTCGCCTGGGCCAGGAGCTGTCGGAATGAAAGAAGCGAAGCTGGCGGGACGAGAGAAGGAAAGGACGAAAAGCTCGGACAGACGCCGGCTGGCGAATGTGCGAATCCCGCAGCTACGCAGCAAGCTGGCTAGCCGCCGTATGGACAGCTTGCTGGCTACCCAGCCGGGATACGTAGATGGACCGCAAGCGTCCGATCGAGATGCTCGGCGGGCGACACATCCAGGGGCCTCTTTCTCGGCTGGCAGCGGAAACGCATGCGGCATGGGGATGCGAGACGCGCTTGCTTTGAAACTCGAAGTCGGCGATAATAATAAGGTATGACGTCAGAGCTAACCTCGAAGTTCGTCAGCACTTGGTTCGAGATCCTTCAGAAGGCAGGGACGCAGAACGGGTACGACCCGAGGAACATGTGGACGAAGGACCTCGGGAAGCAGCGCGCCTTGGCTACCCAGTTGAATTTTCGTGCCTGCTTGAACTTCTGTGGCGGTGCCATCGCCGATGGCAACGATCTCACTCTCTCGCTGAGCTGCTGCGAGGGGGACGTTCTGGCGCATGCGGAGCAGATTTGCTCGCAGAAGGGCTGGACCCAAAACCAGGGCGAATTCTTGAGGCTGGATCTTTCGGTTCATCGGGCTGTTAAGCCACATCTTTTGGAGTTTGCTGCCGAACTGGAGAACAACAGCATAAGTCTTGAGAGGGACCGTCCTCTCGATGTCTTTCTGCACAGCGACACGTTCGGCCTCAGCGATTTCGTGAAGCTACTTTTGGTGCCGTCACGAGTCCGCGTCTATGTGGGTCGGACAATGCGCTACGGAAAGACCACGAGCGCATACGCAAAAGAGATTCAAAAGATGTTCGCCGAGTTTGTTGAACAGGCCATCGCCTGTGGTCGCTCCGTGCATGCCGACGATCACATCATCGTGCTCCTGATCTTCATGCAGGAACGAAGAGCCTCCTGGCCGAACGATTGTGTCTTTCAGGTCGGGATTGGCGAACGGGTGCCGGGGGGCGCGTCACTTACATGGGAGGAGTATGCATTCCCGCCGTAAGCTCAAGACTGGCCGCGGGCCGCCGAACAACGGCCTGCACCCGACGGTGCGCGGAGCCTCGCCCCGCTCGGCACCGCGCCCCGCGGGTAAGGCCGCTCCTGTTGGGCAGCATGACCCCGGAAAATGACATGGCAACGAACCGCTGGGACGAAACGTGGCATCGACTTCTCGAATGGACCAATGGCCAAGCGCCTTCAGAGCGGCTCGCCGCGCAGATCCTTCTCCACGAGGGGTTCGCCGCCGTTGATCCGAGTCACCCGCTGGGTGGCCCTGACGGGGGCAAAGATGCCAGTTGCCTGAAAGACGGCATGCGCTGGGTGATGGGCGTGTATTTTCCTCGCGGGCAGCAGGAGTTCACCACCATCACGACGAAGTTCACCTCGGATCTGCAGGCGGCACGCGCGAGCGGCGCCCAAGCTTTCGTATTCGTTACGAATCAGGAGTTGCGCCTGGCAGAAAGGCGCAACCTCATGGCTGCTTGGACCGATCGCGTCGAGGTCTACCATCTGGAGCGGCTGACTGTCATTCTCGATGATCCCAACATGGCGGCGGTTCGGAAGCAGTTCTTGGGCATCGATTTCTCCAGTGGTGTCGGCGGTGCGGGTGGAGGAGGCAAGATCATCGGAAACCGCGGCACTATCATCGGCGGTCGCGGCGGCGCGGGTGGCGTAGGCGGAACTGGAGGCGCGGGCGGAAGTGGCCATATTGAGGGAGATGACGGCTTGATTGTCGGCGGGGACGGTGGAAACTGCGCGACGCCGGATGGCCGCGGTGGGCGAGCGGCGCCAAGCCCCGCAGAGCGAACGGGACTGCCATCGGAGTTGTGGATCTACGGTCGAGGAGGCGCAGGAGGCAATGTGCCGGAGTATGATCGTCGCCTGGCCGTTCTCAAGAGGATTCGCCTTGAATACATGACGAAGTTCCCCGACGAGGTTCCGTTTATCGATGCAGGCATTGATCCTGTTCCGATCAACTGGGTCAATAAGCGTCTGGAGGAACTGTCCGAGCGCTGGCGTGTTGGGATGGGGGCTGGAGGTTACGTCATGCCTGCGCTCGCAGGCGATCTGAAGCTGGGGGGCGGCCCCGAATGAACTCTCGCGAAGTGCTGCCCAACTGAGCAGCGCCAAGAAGATGGAGGGGGATCCAGGCTATTCTGATCAAGATTATCGAGGAAACCTCCTGAAAATCCCTCAGAAAACATGATCATGCGATTTTCGGCTCGGGTGCAAGGCGAGGAAGGGGGGGCTTGACAGCGCGGCTGAGCTGCACAGGGGTCATACGGGGCCGAACGGCCCTTCCTCGCCTTGCGAGCGAGCACCGCGCCGCA
>CAYQYG010000443.1:0-7412 GCA_964421485.1 uncultured Polyangiaceae bacterium
CGGGGACGGCGGTCGTTGGGCCCTTCGGGATGAGCGGGGCGGCGCCGCACAACGTCGTCATCGAGGCCGCCGGGGCGGGCGTGAGGCTCGCGGCGCCGTGAGGCGGCGCCTGGTCGCGCGACCTTCACGATTCCACACACCGCCGCCATCACGGCTTCATCTCCGTGCCGACGATCACCCCGGCGCGAAGGTGGATGGGGATCTATCGTTCGCTCGCCGCTCAGCCCGAGGTCGCCCCGCCGCGCGATGCGGTATATCCTCGGCCCACCGTCCTCCGACGAAGGAGTCCTTCATGATGCGTCGCCTGGCCTTCCTAGCGTTCCTCGCCGCAGCCGCCGCGGTCCCCGCGGCCACCGGCTGCTCCTCCGACGACTCCGCCGCCGGCGGGTCCGGCGGATCCGGCGCCGGCACCTCGACCAGCACCACGTCGACCGGCGCCGGCGGCGACGCGCCCGACGTGGTGGACGCGATCATCAACGAGGTCTCGGCCGCGGGCGACGACTGGATCGAGCTCGTGAACAAGGGCTCCGCGCCCTTCGACCTCGGCGGCTACGGCGTCGCCGACACCGACCCGGACACCGGCGCCCCGAAGGTCGCCGATGCGGTCCGCTTCCCGGCGGGCACCACGCTTGGCCCCGGCGAGCACCTGCTCGTCGTCGCGGACCAGGCGACCGCGCCGGGCACCCCGCAGACCGTCTGCATCCCCGGCGGCCCGGACACCTGCTGGTACGCCACCTGGGCCGTGAGCGCGGCCGACGGCGAGCGCATCTTCGTCCTCTCCCCCGACGACCAGATCGTCGCCGACGCCGCCTACCCCGCCAACGCCGTCCCCCTGGGCCAGACCTGGGGCCGCCTCCCCGATACGACCGGCGCCTTCGCCCCCAACGCCCCCACGCCCGGGGCGGCGAACCAGGGGCCCTGAGCGCCCGCCCTCGCGGGCCGTGACATCCGCGCGCCGCTCCTGCATAAGGCGCGGCGAGAGGAGATGCCCGTGACGACCCCGCGCCTGACGACGCTGGTCCAGGGCGGCGGCTGAGCCCGCAAGCTCGGCGCCGAGAGCCTGGTCCAGGTTCTGAAGAACATCCCCGTCTTCGCGCACCCGTGGGCGGACCCGATCACCGGGCCGCTCGACGACGCGGCCGTCGTGCGCCCGCCGGGCGCGGCGCGCGCGCTCGTCCTCACGATCGACGTCATCACCCCCATCGTCGACGACCCCCGCGCCTTCGGCGGCATCGCGGCCGCCAACGCGATGAGCGACGTCTGGGCCATGGGCGGCCGGCCCGAGGTCGCGCTCGCCTTCGCCGGCGTCCCCACCGACAAGATCCCCCTCGAGACGCTCGGCGAGATCCTCGGCGGAATGCAGGAGGCGTGCGCCCGCGCCGGCTGCGCCGTCCTCGGCGGCCACACCATCGCCGACGCCGAGCCCAAGTGCGGCCTCGCCGTGATCGGCAGCGTCGACCCCGACCGCATCTGGTCGCACAGGAGCGCGCGCCCCGGCGACGCGCTGATCTTGACAAAACCCCTCGGCACCGGCGTCGCGGGCCAGGCCATCCGCGCCGGCACCGCCCCCGGGGATCTCGTCGCCCGCGCGACCGCCCAGATGCTCGCGCTCAACGCGTCGGCCTGCGAGGCCGGGCTCGAATCCGGCGCGACGTCCTGCACCGACGTCACCGGCTTCGGCCTCCTCGGCCATCTGAAGCACCTCGTGGAGGCCTCCGATGTGCGCGCCGAGGTGCAGGCGCCCGCGGTCCCCATCCTCGAGGGCGTGCTCCCCCTCGCCGAGGCGGGCCACGTGCCCGGCGGATCGAGGCGCAACCTCGCCTACGCCTCGCCCGTCACCGAATTCGCCGCCGAGGTGCCGGATCCATTGCGCCTCCTGCTCGCCGACGCCCAGACCTCCGGCGGCCTGCTGCTCTGCGTCCCCGCCCCTCGCGCGGAGGAGTGCCTCCGCCGCCTGCGCGACGGCGGCTGCGAGCGCGCCGCGATCATCGGCCGGCTCGAGGCGCACCCGGGCGCCGCGGCGCCCCGGATCCGCGTCACGGTCTGATCGACGTTTGGGGCTCCGGGTCGCGCCCCGTGTGGAGCCGCCCTGCGCCCCAAGCCCCGTCGAGATCGATTCTACCGCGGCGCCCGGGCCATCATCTGCTGGCGGTGCTGCATCAGCTCCTGCCGGAGCGGCAGGATGAAGTCCACGCTGATCGTCTGCTTCTGCCCCTTCATCGCCCGCGCCGTGTGCCACTTGCTCAGCCCGAGCCGCGCCCCGGCCCTGATGAAGCTGCGCCCCGCCGCGCCGCGCCACCCGAACGTGCACTTCAGCCGCCCCACCGGCGAGCACACGAGGTCGAGCTCCTCCTGGCTCAGCGTCCCGAGCAGCACCTCGTCCTTCAGGTGATCGCGGATGACGCGCCCCTTCCGCACCACCAGCACGATGATCATCACGAAGAACGCCAGCACGAACAGGAGCCACAGGAGGAGCCACGGCAGGAACACCTGCCCCATCGCCCGCCCCAGCGCCGTCGGGAGGAAGTTCCACATCGCGTGCAGCGCCACGCCGATCGCGTAGCCGCCGAGCGGCGCCATGATCCGCACCCAGGTCTTCGTCGACTCGCGCGCCAGGCCGAACCCGATGCCCGTCATCGACGTGAACAGCGGGTGCAGCCACGGCGTGAACACCCCGCGCAGCACGAACGTGCCCGCGAGCACGTCCCCGCCCTGCATCGCGGCGCGCGCGTAGTAGAGCACGTTCTCCACCGCCGCGAACCCGAGCGCGCAGAACGTCGCGTAGATGATCCCGTCGACGATTCCATCGAACTCGCGCCGCATGAAATAGAAGAACCCGAACACGCCGAGGCCCTTCCAGAACTCCTCGGCGAAGGGCGCGCTCACCGACGCGCTGACGAGCTCGCCGATGCGCTCGTTGAAGGCGTCCGAGGCCACCTCGTGCACCGTCGAGTTGATCAGGATCGAGAACCCCGTCGCCGCGACCGCGCCCCAGAGGAACGCCATCAGGAGGCACCACCAGGGCTCCGGATCGTACCTGTCGATCACCGACGGCACGAACAGGTACACGCCGACGGCCGGGAACGCGAAGAGCGCGCCCACGAACATCGCGGTGGCCAGGCTCCCGCGGGTCGCGATGATCCCCATCACGGCGTAGAAGAGGTTCAGCAGCGCGCCGATGAGCATGCCGAGGATCCAGAGCACGAGGCCGGCGGTCCGCCGCCCCTTGTCCGGCGAGGCCGGCGCGGCCGGCGCGACGTGCGGCTGCGGCGCCACGTAGCCCTGCGGCGACATGTACCCCTGCTGCGGCTGCCCGTAGCCCTGCGGCGGCTGCCCGTAGCCCTGCGGCGGCTGCCCGTAGCCCTGCGGCTGCGGCTGCCCGTAGCCCTGCGGCTGCGGCTGCCCGTAGCCCTGCGGCGGCGGCTGCCCATAGCCCTGCGGCGGCGGTTGCCCGTAGCCCTGCGGCTGCGGCTGCCCATAGCCCTGCGGCTGCCCATAACCCTGCGGCTGCCCGTAACCCTGCGGCGGCTGGCCCGGCCGCCCGGGAGGAGGACCGTACGGATTGCTCATGTGGTGGACGCCCTCGACATCGGCGGGAAGGTCACCGGCTCACGCTACCCGATGCCCCTCGGGCCGTACACCCCCCCCGGAGCGCACCGCGCCGATGTCAGGGCTTGATCACGCGCGTGCCGGGCGGCGGCGTGAAGTCGAACTCGCCCTTGGCGACGGGCTGGTTCACGACAGGGGCCGCGAAGTCGAAGCGGTTCCTGTTGCCCTGCGCGTCGAGGATCAGCACCCGGCGCACCTGGCTCGTCTGCGCGTCGACGTAGAGCAGCATCTTCTGGTAGGCCGGCGTCGCCTCCTTCGGCGTCCCCTCGAGCACGTAGCCGCCCTCGAACTTCATCTGCGCAGGGTCGAGCAGCCGCAGCGCGAAGTCCTTCGTGAGCTGCCCCTTGCCCATCAGGAACGACAGCGCCGCCGGGTACTGCGAGCTCTTCACCGACGTCTCGTACATCTGCTCGTTCTCCTTCTCGTACACCTTGATCGTGGTGCCGTCGGAGACGACGCGGTTGCCGTTCGGAGCGTCGTAGGTCCAGCTCATCTTCCCGGGCTTCTCGAAGATGACCTTGCCCGTGGAGACCTTCTTCACGTTCTGGACCTTGATCGTGTAGGTCTGCGTGAAGGTCGCCTGGAAGGTCTTCGTGGCGTCGTAGAACTGCTGCACGCGCTTGCCGATCTCGTCGGCCGTCGGGCCCGCGGCGCTCGAGTCGCGCGGCGGGAGCGCCACGGCGAGGAGCGCCGCCAGCGCGAGGAAGAAGGCGGCTCCCAGGCGGTACAGTGCGGTTCGCGTCATCGTTCCCGATCTCCTTGATGTCCTCGGGCGAGCCCGGGGGTCATCGTCCAGGCTGACAACGCCGGGCCATCCCCGACCTTTCAGCGCAGGCTTGGACGCAGCGCGCCCCGACCCGATGCAGGCCTCATAGCACAGGCCGTGCGCGGAGGCGGCATTGCGGGGGGGCGGGCGCGGGCGCGGAGACGGACGCGGGCGCGGGCGCGGAGACGGGCGCGGGAGCGGGCGCGGAGACGGGCGCGGGAGCGGGCACGGACACGGACACGGACAGGCCTACGCGCGCGGGGGGCGGCGGCCGCGGGGGCGCTTCGCGGGGGCGCCGGGCACGGCGGCGCCGACCTTCGAGCCCATCCCCCGGCCGGCGAGCGCCGCCTGCACGCCGGAGGCCGCCAGCGCGGCCTGGAAGCGCGCGGCGTGCACGTGGGTCAGCGCCACGGCGAGCGCGTCGGCGGCGTCGGAGCGCGGCGGCGCGGCCAGCCGCAGGACCGCGGTCATCACCCGCGCCACCTGCTCCTTCTCCGCCGCGCCCTTGCCCACGATCGTGCGCTTCACCAGCGCGGGCGGGTACTCGCTCACCGCGAGCCCCGCGCGCGCGAGCCGGAGCAGCACCACCCCGCGCGCGTGCCCGAGCTTCGCGGCGCTCTGCGGATCCTTCGCGAAGAACAGGCTCTCGACCGCGGCCACGTCGGGCGCGTGCGCCTCGATGATCCGCACGAGCTCGTCGTCGATCTCGACGAGGCGCGCCGCGAACGCGCCGGTCGTGTCCACGTCGACGACCCCGTGCGCGACGTGCTCGACGCGCGTCCCGTCCTGCGAGACGACGCCCCAGCCGAGGTGCCGCGTGCCCGGATCGATGCCGAGGACGCGCACGTCAGCAGGCCCCGTGCAGGCGCACGCCGGCCGGGGCGGCGCGGCCGGCCTGCGCCTCGCGGCGCGGGAAGACCTTGTGCGGGTTGAGCAGGCCCTTCGGGTCGAAGACGGCCTTGATCCGCCGCTGGAGGTCGATGAGCTCCGGGCCCTGCTCGAGCGGCAGGAATTCGGCCTTCGAGGTGCCGATGCCGTGCTCGCCGCTCAGGGTGCCGCGCATCGCGACGACCGCGTGGAAGAGCCTCGAGAGCCCCTCCTCGACGCGCGGGCCCGCGGCCGGATCGTCCCAGAGGAAATTCACGTGGAGGTTGCCGTCGCCGGCGTGGCCGTAGGTGAGCATCCTGATGCCGGTGGCCTCGCCGATGGCGTCGACCTCGTCGAGCAGGGCGGGGATGCGGTCGCGCGGGACGACGACGTCCTCGGAGATCTTGAAGCGCGCCATGGCCCTCGTGGCGGGCGAGAGCCGGCGGCGCGCCTCCCAGAGGCGGTCGCGCTGGGCGGGGTCCTGCGCGGCGAGGATCTCGAGGGCGCCGGCGCCGGCGCAGACGTCGCCGGCCCGGGCGGCCTGGGCGTCGCAGTCGGCGGGCTCGCCGTCGACCTCGATGAGCAGCATGGCGGCGGCGCGCGGGTCGACGCTGACGCCGCGGGCGCGGACGGCGTCGAGGGTCCAGCGGTCGAGGATCTCGATGCACCTCGGGACGAGCCCGGCGGCGATCATGGCGCTGACGGCGCGGCCGCTCGCGTGGACGTCGGGGAAGAGGGCGAGCAGGGTGGTGACCGAGGGGGGCTTCGGGACGAGGCGGAGGGTGGCCTCGGTGGTGACGGCGAGGGTGCCCTCGCTGCCGACGAGGAGGGCGGTGACGTCGTAGCCGGTGACGCCCTTGACCGTGCGGCGGCCGGTGCGGAGGCGGGTGCCGTCCATCAGCACGGCGTCGAGGCCGAGGACGTACTCGCGGGTGACGCCGTACTTGAAGGCGCGGGGGCCGCCGGCGTTCTCGGCGATGTTGCCGCCGATCGCGCACGTCTTGAGGGAGCTGGGATCGGGGGGATAGAAGAGGCCCTCGGCCTCGGCGGCGGCGTGGAGGTCGGCGAGGACGACGCCGGGCTCGACGACGGCGATCTGCTCGTCGCGGCTGATCTCCTTGATGGCGCGCATGCCGAGGGTGGCGAGGACGACGCCCCCGGCGACGGGGACGGCGCCGCCGGACTTGCCGGTGCCCGCCGCGCGGGGGACGACGGGGACCTCGGCCTCGGCGGCGGCGGCGAGGGCCCTGGCGATGTCGTCCGCGGAGGAGGCGAGGACGACGGCGTCGGGGGGGACGGGGGGCTGGTCGGACTCGTCGGAGGCGTAGGCGAGGCAGGCGTCCGGGGAGGTGAGGACCTTGGAGGGGCCGAGGGCCCGCTCCAGCAGGCGGCGGGCCTTGTCGGCGGCCGCGGGCGAGGGGCGGGGGAGCGGGGCGTGGAGGCGCATCGGGTGGGGGATCCATAGCGCGGATCCTGGGCGGGCGTCCTGGCAGGCTTCTGCGGGCCGCGAATGGGGGAGGTCAGAGCCGGAAGGCGTATCCGAGGACGAGCTGGCCATAGACGAGCCGGATGCCGTCGCCTCGATGATCGGCCTTGCAGCGCTCCAGATCGCCCTCGGCGGTGCAGGCGCCGTCGGCCGGGTTGAGCAGGAAGGCGCCGCCCACGGCGCCGCGCAGGAGGAAGCCGCCGATCCACCGGCGCTCGACGGAGCCCTCGACGTTGAGCCACACGGCGGGCTCGAAGCGGCGGACGGCGAGGTAGTCGCCGCCCTGGCTCCAGCGGTACTCGCCGCCCGAGGCGCCTCCCGCGAGGCCGAGGCCGACGCCGCGGAGGACTGGCCACCGGAGGCGCGCCATGCCCGCGAGCTGCGGGCCCTGGCGGTTGGCGCCGACACCCACGTTGAGGGAGAACCACTTGGTCGGGGCGAAATCGACGGCGATGCCCGCGAGGCCGAGGGGCGCGCCGATGCCGAGCTGGGCCTCGAGGGCGAGCGGGCGGGTGAGGAAGTAGCTGCGCCGGTCGACGCGCCGCTGCGGCGCGGAGGGCTCCTGCGGGATGCCGTCGTCGCCGGCGTAGCCGTCGTCGTCGAGCGGCTCGGCGGGAGGAGGAGGAGGAGGAGGAGGAGGAGGAGGAGGCGGCGGCGGCATCGCGGGGGCGGGCGCGGCTCCGG
>CAYQYG010000444.1:0-7409 GCA_964421485.1 uncultured Polyangiaceae bacterium
CGAATCGTCCGGCGACCACGTGCCCGTTTGTCACCGACGGAGTATCAGCAGATGCCGGGCCCGGCGCCAACCTTTTACTTGCGCGCGGCCGCTCGCGGACGCGGAAGAGGGGGCGAATGTGCCGGGGCGTACCATGCGGTGAGCCGGATTCCGCCGCTACCCCCTCACCCCCCGTCCCACCCCCGCCGCCTCGAGCGCCGCCCGCTCCTCCTCGTCGAACACCCGCGACCGCGTCAGGAACCGCATCCCCTCGGGCGCTTCAATCGAGAACCCCGCCCCTCGCCCCGGCACCGCGTCGATGATGAGCTGAGTATGCTTCCAGAGCTCGAACTGTGCCCCGCCGATATAGACGGGGCACCCCTCGATCTCCCCGAGCAATACGTCCCTCTCCCCGATCCTGAGCTCCCCCTGCGGGTAGCACATCGGCGCGCTCCCGTCGCAGCACCCCCCCGACTGATGGAACATCAGCCGCCCGTGCCGCTCCATGAGCCGCCGGATGAGCCCTGCCGCCGCCTCCGTCGCCAGCACCCGCGGAGGGGCCTTGTCCATCAGAAGAACCCCAGCGCCTTCGGGCTGTAGCTCACCAGGATGTTCTTCGTCTGCTGATAATGATCGAGCATCATCCTGTGCGTCTCCCGCCCGATCCCTGACTGCTTGTACCCCCCGAACGCCGCGTGCGCCGGATACGCATGATAACAGTTCGTCCAGACCCGCCCCGCCTGGATCCCCCTGCCCATCCGGTATGCCAGCCCGATGTCCCGCGTCCACACCCCGGCCCCGAGCCCGTAGAGCGTATCGTTCGCGATCGCCAGCGCGTCCGCCTCGTCCTTGAACGAGCACACGCTCACCACCGGCCCGAAGATCTCCTCCTGGAAGATCCTCATCCGGTTGTTCCCCTCGAAGATCGTCGGCTGCACGTAGTACCCGCCCTCGAGGTCTCCCCCGAGCCGCGCCCGCTCCCCGCCTGTCAGGACCTTCGCCCCCTCCTTCTTCCCGATATCGATGTACGACAGGATCTTCTCGAGCTGATCGGTCGACGCCTGCGCCCCGATCATCGTCGCCGGATCCAGCGGGTTCCCCTGCCGGACCTTCCTCGTCCGCTCCACGGCCCGCTCCATGAACCGCCCGTAGATCTTCTCGCTCACCAGGGCCCGCGACGGGCACGTGCACACCTCCCCCTGGTTCAGCGCGAACATGGCGAAGCCCTCCAGGGCCTTGTCCGCGAAATCGTCGTCGGCCGAGAGCACGTCCTCGAAGAACACGTTCGGCGACTTCCCCCCGAGCTCCAGCGTCACCGGGATCAGGTTCTCCGACGCGTACTGCATGATGAGCCGCCCCGTCGTCGTCTCGCCCGTGAACGCGATCTTCGCGATCCGCGGGCTCGACGCCAGCGGCTTCCCCGCCTCGAACCCGAACCCGTTCACGATGTTCACCACGCCCGGCGGCAGCAGATCGCCCACGAGCTCGGCCCACAAGAGGATCGTCGCCGGCGTCTGCTCGGCCGGCTTCAGCACCACGCAGTTCCCCGCGGCGAGCGCGGGCGCGAGCTTCCAGGCGGCCATCAGCAAGGGGAAGTTCCAGGGGATGATCTGCCCCACCACGCCGAGCGGCTCGTGGAAATGGTAGGCGACCGTCGTGTCGTCGATCTGGCTGATCGACCCCTCCTGCGCGCGGATGCAGCTCGCGAAATACCGGAAGTGGTCGATCGCCAGCGGCAGGTCGGCGGCGAGCGTCTCGCGCACCGGCTTGCCGTTGTCCCAGGTCTCGGCGACCGCGAGCACCTCCAGGCTCTGCTCCATCCGGTCGGCGATCTTGTTCAGGATGCCCGCGCGCTCGGCGGGGGCCGTCTTCCCCCAGGCCGCGCGCGCCCCGTGCGCCGCGTCGAGCGCCTTGTCGATGTCCTCGGCCGACGACCTCGGGATCTCGCAGAACGGCTTGCCGGTCACCGGCGTGACGTCCTCGAAATACTCCCCCTTCACCGGCGCGACCCACTCGCCGCCGATGTAGTTCCCGTAACGGGCCTTGAACGAGACCTTCGATCCATCCTGATTCGGCGGCGTGTAGACCATGATCCATCCCTCCGTGCTGTGATCAGCGCTTCTTCGGCGGCTTCTTGAAGGGCTCGGGCAGGCCGGTCGCGCCGAGGCGCTTCGCGGCGTCGCACGTCTCCTTCTCCTTCATCCGCATGCAATGGTCGGTGTAGAAGGCCTTCGCCTGATCCTTGTCCTTCTTCTCGAGCAGCTTGCCCTGCGCCATGCAGATCGTCGTGTCCGAGGTCTGCTTGCAGCCCTTCCCGTAGGCCGCGATGGCCCTGTCCGGATCGGCCTTCACGCCCTCGCCCTTCTCCCAGATCTGCCCCGCGCGCAGGCAGGCGCCGTTCATGCAGCCGAGCTCGTAGATCTCGGCCGCCTTGGCCATGTCCTTGGGGCCGCCCAGGCCCTTCTCGAATGCCTCGCCCAGGCTCTTGCACGCGTCCCAGCCGATCATCTTGTCGTGGCAGCCCCTCGTGTAGAGCTCCCGCGCCTTCGCCGGGTCCTTGGGCAGGCCGTCGCCCTTCGCGTAGAGCACGCCCGCCGAGTTGCACGCGCGCGCCCCGCCGAGGTCGCAGGCGCGCGAATACGACGCGATCGCCAGCACCGGGTTCTTCGTCAGGCCCTGGCCGTCGCGGTAGATGTTCCCGATCGTCTCGCAGTCCTCCCACCGGCCCCCGTCGCACGCGCGCTGGAGCAGCGCGAGCGCGGCGGGCACGTCCTTCGTCGTGTGCTTGCCCTCGATCATGTGCCTCGCCAGCGTGCTGCAGGACGGGCCATAGCCGAGGTCGCAGCCGCGGCGCACGAGCGACATCGCGCGCGCCGGGTCCTTCGGGAACACCGCGAGCGAGCCGTCGCGCAGGTACCAGTCGGAGACGTTCCAGCAGATCCAGCCGTTGCCGGCCTGGCAGCCCTTGTTGTACATCTCCTCGGCCTTGATCCGCGCCTCGGTCTTCTGGTCCTCGGTCGCGTCCTTCGCGAGCCGCGCGCGCATGTACTGATCGCCCGCCTGGTAGCAGCCGTAGGCCGCGCCGCCGTCGCAGGCCTTCTTGAAGAGCTCCATCGCCTTCGCGGGATCCCTCGCCACGTCCTTCCCCTCGAGGTGGCGGTAGCCCACGACGAGGCAGCTCGGCGCGTCGCCCTTGCCGCATTGCTCGACGCACTCGGCCGTGTTCTTGTGGTCGCATTCGTGCGTCACGGCCGGCGCGTCGGCCGTGCACTTCGCGCCCGCCCGCACCATCCCCTCGGGGCAGCTCGTCTTCGCGGCGTCGTCCCCCTTGTCGGCCTGCTTCACCTTGGCCTCCAGGTCGGCGACCAGCGGCACGAGCTCCAGCCGGACCGCGGACTGGCACTGATCCGGCGGGTTCGGCGCGTCCGCCGTCGCCTTCCGGCAGGCCTCCAGATCGCCGTCCTTGTTCGCCGTCTTCTTCTCGCTCGCGCTCGCCGCCTGCGCGCTCGCCCCGAACATGTCCGCCACCGCGCGCGCCTTGCCGCTCGTGCCCGTCGCCATCGCGAACGCGCCCACGAACGCCGACCGCACGAAATGCGTCGCGCCGTCGCAGCTCCCCGCGAGCTCCGGCTTCGCCGCGGCCGCCACGGTCGTGCCCTTCTTGCCGACCATCACCAGCGCCAGGTCGATGGAGCTCCCCCGGCTCACCCCGCCGCCGAGCGTCCCCGCGCTGAACGGCAGGTTCGCCGCCAGCTCGTCGCTGCTCGTGATCTGGACGACGTCCTCCTTGCGCGTGACGCCGGCGAATCCATAGGTGCCCGCGACCTTGCACCCCTTGAGGAGCTTGAGCGCCTTGCAGTCATAGGAGACGACCGCGACCCCTTCCTTCATCGCCAGCTCGAGATCCAGCCGCTCGGTGGATTTCCAGTCGACGATGAGCGGCTCGGCGCGGGACACGGCGCGGCACTGCGCCGGGCTGTCCGCCGCGGGCTCGCCGAGCGCCTCCTTGGCCGTCGGATCCGCGGGCCGCACGGCCTCGCCGACCGCGCCGGGCCCGCACCCGCCGGCGATCACCGCGACGCCCGCCACGAACCACGCAACACGAGAGGTCACCTTCATGGGGCCGCGAGGTAATCACGCTTCCGTGGCGCCAGTCAAGGCGTCCGGACCGTCGGCGGGCAGGCGGAGCGCGCCGCGATCGGGGCTGGGTGCCGGAGGATTCCGCGCTAGGTGTATCCGATGCATCCGGACACGCAGCACGTCCGGGGGCCGGGCCTGTTCGCCCATTCTGCGGACCAGGGGGGGCGGGCGAGGTCGGGCGGCGCCCTGGCCCTGGCAGGAGGCCGCGGAGCTCCGCGCCGTGGAGGTCTCGCTTGAGCGCGCGTCATGGCTTCCTCGCTCTCTTCGGCCGCCCGCACGAGGCCGCGTCGGAGGCGCCCGGGCGCATCGACCTCATGGGCGAGCACAGCGATTACAACGGCGGGCTGTCGCTGTCCGTCGCGACGCCGCACTCGACGTCCGTCGAGCTCGCCCGGCGCGCCGATCGCCTCGTGCGCGCCGTGAGCGCCGCGATCGGCGGCGATCCCGTCGAATACGAGCTCGGCCGGGAGGGGCGGCGGGGGCACTGGATCGATTACGTCGCCGGGGTGACGAGCGCGCTCGCGGGGGAGGGGATCGGGCTGCCCGCCGGGTTCGACCTCCGGATCACCTCCCACCTCCCGCTCGGCGCCGGGCTGTCCTCGAGCGCCGCGCTCGAGGTGAGCCTGCTCCGCGGCCTGCGCGCCCTCTTCGGCCTGCCGCTCGACGACGTCCGGATCGCGAAGCTCGGCCATCGCGCCGAGGCCGAGCTGGGCGCGGCTCCCTCGCCGGCGGCCGGCCCTGCCGACCAGATGGCCTCGAGCCTCGCGGGCACGCGCACCGCGCTCCTGCTCGACACCCGCACCCTCGAATACGAGCTCGTCCACCTCCCGCGCGAGCTCGAGCTCGTGGTCATCGACGCCGGGATCGAGCGCGCGCGCGCCGGCGGCGAGCGCGCCGACCGCCGCGCCGAGTGCGAGCGCGCCGCGGCGCTGCTCGGCGTGGCGCGCCTCTGCGAGCGGCTCGACTACCCCGAGGACCGCCTCGCCGCGCTGCCCCCGCCCCTCGGCCGGCGGGTCCGCCACGTCCTTCGCGAGAGCGCGCGCGTCCGCGCGGCCGCGGAGGCGCTCCGCGCGCGCGATCTCCGCGCGCTCGGCCAGCTCCTCGCCGCGTCCCACGCCTCCATGCGCGACGATTACGAGGTCTCCACCCCCGAGATCGACACGCTCGTCGCGCTCGCGGGCGCGGAGCCGGCGATCTACGGCGCGAGGCTCACCGGCGACGGCTCCGGCGGCGCCGTCGTGATGGCCGCGCGGCGGGGGACCGGCCGCGACGAGGCGGAGCGCATCGCCCGCCTCTATGCCCAGGCGACCGGCCGCGCGCCGGCCGTGCTCCTGCCGAGGGCCGCGATCAGGGCTTGAGGTGCTCCTGGAAGAACCGGAGCACGTGCCCGATCTCCAGCGCGCGGTTGTCGCGCTTCTGCGAGCCGTGGCCCTCGTCGGCGAGCAGGACGAGCTCGGAGGGGATCTTCCGCGCCTCCAGCGCCTGCTGGATCTGGATCGCCTCGCCGGCCGGCACCCGCGGATCGGAGACCCCCTGGATGAGCAGCAGCGGGGCCTTCACGCGATCGATGTAGGTGGTCGGAGAGAGCTTGACCAGCGCCTCGCGGTCCCTGTCGGGATCCCCGTACTCCGAGGCGCGGAGGATGCGGCGATAGGGCGCCGTGTTCTGGAGGAACGTCACCAGGTTGCTGATCCCGACCACGGACGCGCCGGCGTCGTAGGCGCCGGAGAACATCGTCATCCCGATGAGCGCCGAATAGCCGCCGTAGCTGCCGCCGAAGATCCCGACCTTCGGGGCCTTGCCCTCGTGGGCGAAGCTCGCCCGGACGAACCTCGCGGCGTCCTCGATGTCCGTGAGGATCGCGAGCCGCTTCGGGCCGTCGTCCGCGTGGATCCAGGTCTTTCCATAGCCGTCGCTGCCGCGCACGTTCGGCTGGACGACGACGAAGCCGGCGTCGTTGAAGAGCTGCAGGAACGTGCTGAACCCGGGCCGCGCCTGGCCCTCCGGGCCGCCGTGGAACACCACCACCACCGGACAGGGCTGGTCGCACCGGGCCGGCCGCCGGACGAGCATCGGGATCCTCGTGCCGTCGCGCGCGGGGTAGGACTCGAGCTTCACGTCGGAGAAGGAGCTCGTGTCGATCTCCGGCGTGCTCGGCGAGTGCCACCGGGTGAGCCTCCGCGAGCCCCACTCGATCACGTAGCTCGCGGCCGGCGCCTTCGTGGTCTCCACCGCGATGGTCGCGAACCGGCCGTCGCGCGACACCGACGCGACGCTCACGTGATCGGCCTGCGGCAGCGGCGGCAGCGCGATCTCCCTGAACGTCCTCGCGTCGAGCGCGTGGAGCCGCGTGTACCCCTCCTCGTTCACCTCGTACAGGATCCGGGTCTTCTTCCGATCGATCCGGAAGGACTCGACGTCATGCTTGAGCTCGGGCGTGACGGGCGTGAGCTTCCCCTCCTTCCAGCGATAGAGCCGGCGGAACTCCCCGAGCTTCGGGGTGAGGACCAGGACCTCGCCCGGCGCCGCGCCGTACACCGCGGTGTGCTCCTCGCGCTCGCCCTGCCCGAAGAGCGGCGACAGGGTCTTCTTGCCGGGATCCCATTCGAAGTACTCGGTCATGTTGGCCCCGACGTCCTTCGCGAGCAGCATCCGGCCGTCCGCCGCGAGGTCGGTCAGGCTCCAGAGCCCCGGCTGATCGAGCACGACCTCCCGCTTCTTGCCGGCGATGTCGTACCTGTAGATGACATAAGAGTCGTTCTTCACGTCATTGGACGCGTAATAGACATACCGGCCGTCGTCGCTGACGAGCTGCGCCAGCGTGCGCGCGCCCGGCCTGTGCTGGATCTCGACGAGCGGGCCGCCGGACGCGGGCTGGAGATACAGGCCGGGGTTCTCCTCGCCCTTCCTGTCGCGCGCGACGACGAGGTGCTTGCCGTCGGGGGTGATGTCCTGGACCCAGGTCGCGTCCTCGCCGCCCGTCATCTGGCGCGGGAACTGGCCGGGCCCGTCGAGGCGGAAGATCTGCCGCACGCCCGTGATCGTCCAGGTGAAGAAGAGGGTCTTGCCGTCGGGCGAGAGCATGCCGGCGCCTGGCGCGCGCACGTCGAGCATCGCCTGGATCCGGCGGGACACGTCCGGCGGCAGCGGCTTCGGGGCATATCGCGCGAGCAGCTCCGGGGCGACGCTCGCGGCGCCGTGGCCGGCGTATCCGGCCGGCTTCGGCGCCTCCGGGGCCGCGCTCGCGGCCGGCGCGGGCGCCGCGGCCGGCGGTGGTGCCGGCGCTCGGG
>CAYQYG010000445.1:0-7380 GCA_964421485.1 uncultured Polyangiaceae bacterium
GGAGCGCCCGGGCCGAGCGCGCCCGGCGGCGGCGGATTGCTGGGCGGGCTGATGGGAGCGCCGGGCCCCGGCGGCCCGCCCGTCGGATTCGGCCAGGCGGCGGCGCCGGGCGCGGCGCCCGGGTGGGGGCAGCAGGCCCCGCCGCCCGGCGTCGGGAGCTACCAGAGCGACCCGTCGAGCTGGGGGGCGCCGCTCTCGCCGGGAGGGCAGGGGCCGGCGCCGTCATTCCCGCAGCAATCGCCTGCGCCGCAATTCGGACAGCAGTCGCCCGCGCCGTCATTCCCGCAGCAATCGCCTGCGCCGCAATTCGGACAGCAGTCACCCGCGCCGTCATTCCCGCAGCAGTCGCCCGCGCCGCAATTCGGGCAACAATCGCCTGTGTCGCAATTCGGGCAGCAGTCGCCCGCGCCGCAATCGGGGCAGCAGTCACCCGCGCCCGCGCAGCCGGCCGAATCGCAGGCCGAGGCGCTGCTCCTCGTGCGCGCCATGATCACCGCCGCGAGCATCGACGGCCAGATCGACGACGGCGAGCGGACCCGCATCCTCGACGGCGCCGCGGCGGGAGGGCTCGGCGCGGCGGACCGCGAGGCGCTCGCCCGGGAGCTCGCGAGCCCGCAGCCGCCGTACACGCTGATCGGGCAGATCCGATCCCGCGAGATGGCCGAGCAGTTCTACGTGGTCTCGATCTTCGCGGCCTCGACCGACTCCGAGGTCGAGCGCGCCTACCTGCGCGGCCTGCCGCCCATGCTGGGCTTCCGGCCCGAGGAGGTCGCGCAGATCCACCAGCGCGTCGGCGTGCCGGTGCCCTGACGCCCGGATCCCTGTGGACCTCCCGTTCACTTCCAATCGCCTGCCCTGGCGCCCTCCCGGCCGTCGAGCAGAAGAGCGATGCCCCGATGTAATTCCTGTCATCGACTGATCCCCGGCGGCTCATGCCCCCACGACGGCTGGACGGCGCCGCTCGCCTCCGATCCGCCGAGCGAGCGCGTGACCAGGCCCGAGGTGCCCGGCTATCACCTGGGCGAGCCCCTCGGTGCCGGTGGGTTCGCCGTGGTCTGGGCGGCCACGCGGGACCGGGACGGCGCGGCCCTGACCATCAAGGTGGGGCGCACGGAGACCCCGGTGCTCGCCGAGCGATTCCGCCGCGAGGCGGAGGCGATGCGCCTCGTCGGCCCCCCTTCCACGCCGGAGCTCCACGAGCACGGCCGCCTCGCGGACGGCCGCCCATTCATCGTGATGGAGCGGCTCCTCGGCGAGACGCTGGCCGAGCTCCTGATGCGCCGGCCGGACCCGCCGCCGCTCGCCGAGGTGGCGCGTCTCG
This sequence comes from uncultured Polyangiaceae bacterium, assembly GCA_964421485.1. Taxonomy (GTDB): domain Bacteria; phylum Myxococcota_A; class Polyangia; order Polyangiales; family Polyangiaceae; genus CAYQYG01. Next base: position 1,322 of record CAYQYG010000445.1, read on the forward strand.
GCGACGCTCTGCTCGACGCCCTCATGGCGGCGCACGCGCGCGACGTCATCCACCGGGACGTGAAGCCCGACAACATCTTCCTCGCGGACGCCGGCGCGCGCGTGGCGCTCCTCGATTTCGGCCTCGTCAGGCGTGCAGAGGCGGTGGAGGCCGAGCTCACGCGGAGCGGCGTGGCCGTCGGCACCCCCGAGTACATGGCGCCCGAGCAGATCCGCGCGGCGCGCGGCGTCGGCGCGCAGGCGGACATCTATTCCATCGGCGTCACCCTCTTCGAGATCGTCACGCTGCGCGTCCCGTTCGTCGGTGAGCGGAGCTCGATCGAGCACGGCCATGTCGCGCTCCGCCCACCCCGGCCGAGCGATTTTGCCCCCGTTCCCCCGGCGCTCGAGGAGCTGATCCTCGCCTGCCTCGCGAAGCAGCCCGAGCGCCGCCCCGCCGGCGCGGCGGCCCTCCGGCGCGCGCTCGCCGCCGCCTGCGCCGCCCCTGCCATCGAGCCGCCCGAGCCCTCGCAGCCACGCGCCTGCCCGCGCGGCGCCTGCGGGGCGCGCCTCCTCGGCGAGGGCAAGCACCCCGTCGTGCTGGCCGCGATCGAATGCGACGGCGACGCGGCGGCGCTGCGCGCCTCGATCACCGGGCGGCGCGGCTTCATCGCGCGCCAGCGTGGCCGCCGCAGCGTGGCCGTGTTCTCCGGCCTCGACGTCGAGGACCCGACCCGCGCGGCGGTCGCGGCCGTGCGCGAGGTCGTCGCGGTCGAGCCCGGCGCGCGCGGGGCGCTCCACCTCGCGAGCGTCTCTCTCCGCCGCAAGGAAGGCGGCCTCCGCACCGCCTACGGCCCCGAGATCGAGCGCCCCGAGGACTGGCTCCCTCCCGAGCCCTGGTCCGGCGTTCACATCACCTCCGCGCTCACCGCGACCCTCCCCGAGCCGGCGCCTCCGCGCGCGCCCGACGCCGATATGGGTGACGTTCCCATGGATCTCGCCGGCCCGGCGATCTTCACCTCGCCGAGCCACACGGACGGCATGACGGCCGAGCGCTCCAGCGAGTCGCGCGCCCGCATCCCGCCGCTCGGCCGCGGCGACGTGCTGGAGCGGCTCGGCGCGAGCCTCCGGGCTCCCTTCGAGCAGGCTCGCCCCGCGCTCTTCACGCTCCTCGGCGATCCCGGGCTCGGCAAGACCTGCCTCGCCGTCGAGGCCGCCGCGCTCGCGCAGGCCGCGCGCCCCGAGGCCCTGATCGTATCGCTATGGGCCGAGGCCTCCGTCGCCGGCGCTCGGTCCACGCTGATCCGCGATCTCCTCACCGCGCTCGGCGACAGCGGCCGCGGCGCTGCGCTCCCCGATCGGGCGCGCGAGATCGCCGAGGCCCTCCAGCGCCGCGCGCGCCGCGGCCCCGTCGCCGTCATCCTCGACGACGCGCAATGGGCCGAGAGCGAGGTGCTGGAGGCCCTCGAGTACGCGACCCTGGACGGCGCGGATCTCCCGCTGTGGGTCGTGGTCGCCGCGAGCCCCCGCCTCGAGCGGCTGCGCCCCGGCTGGGGCGATCGCACGCGCCACCGCGACAGGGTCACGCTCGATCCCCTGCCGCAGCCGGCCGCCGCGGCGCTCGCCGCAGAGCTGCTCAGGCCCGCCGAATACATCCCGCAGGCCGCGCTGGAGCGCCTCGCGCGCTGGAGCGCCGGCAACCCCGCCGCGCTCGCGGAGGTCGCGCGATCGCTGAAGCGGGCCGGCGCGGTGCGGCGCCGACCGAATACGACGAGCTATTACCTGGCGACCGCCGCCGTGGAGGCGCTCCCCGCCTCTCCGGCGTGGCAATGGCTGGCGGCGCGCCGGCTGGGCGCGATCGCCCCGGAGCTGGCGGCGTGCCTGCGCCTCTGCGCGGTGCTCGGCGCCGCGTTCTCCCGCGACGAGGTGGAGCACATCCAGGACGCGCTGGAGCGGGCCGGCCTGGCCGCGACGCCCGTGGACGCCGGCTTCGGCCTGAGCGCGCTGGCCGAGGAGGGCCTCCTGGAGCGCGGCGCAGGCGCCCACTTCTCGTTCCACGGCAAGCCCTTGCAGGAGGCCGTGTACGAGCTCGTGGAGCCCGCCCAGCGCGCGAGGATCCACGAGCTGGCGCTGGGATACTGGCGAGCGCGGGCGGGCGAGGAGGCGTCCGTGGAGGCGCTGGAGCGGCTGGCCCGGCACGCGGCGGCCTGCGGGCGTCGGGAGGAGGCGGCGGACGCGCATCTGGCGCTGGGGGCGATCGCGCTGGGCAAACACCGGGCCGTGGAGGCCGATCTGCATTACACGGCGGCGCTGGAGCAGGCGCACGGGGAGGATACCCGACGGCGGGCGGCGGCGCTGTCCGGCCGGGGACGCTGCCGCTACCGGATAGGCCGGGCCAGAGAGGCCGTGGAGGACCTCGCCGGAGCTCGAGCGCTCCACGAGCGCGCCGGCGACAACGAGCGCGCGGCAGAGGCGCTCCTGGAGCAAGCCACCGCGCTCGACTGGCAGCGTCAGTTCGAAGCCTCCGCGCGGTGCGTGGAGGAAGCGAGACCGCTCGTAAAAATGGCACGAACGCCCCGGTTGAGCCTGCAGCTCATGGTCGCGGAGGGCCGCACGCTCTACCGCACGTGGGACGTCCCGAGGTCGATCGATGTGCTGCGCTCAGCCTGCTCCACAGCTCGGGAGCTGGGTGATTACGAGAATCGAGTCGTCGCGCTGCTCATCCTGTCCCTCGAGCTCGCCGTGGCGAACGAGCTCGGCGAAGCGGAAGAACGATTCGACGAGGTGATTCGCATCACGGCCGACGCGCAGGACATCAACCATCTCGCCGCTGCATATACCAATCGATTCGTCTTCTGGTACATGCGCAAGGAGGTCGATCGCGCGCTCGACGACATGCGCCGGGCCATCGCCCTCTCGCGAACGAGCGGCAACCCTCGATTGGAACATATCGTATCGTTGGTCTCCGTGGAGTTCCTCTTCCAGTTCGACAGAGATGAGGAGGCGCTGGCGCTCGCGCACCGGACACGCCTGCTCGAGGACCGCTTCTCCGAGAGGCCGGCCGCCCAAGGCACGATCATGCTGGCCCGGATCCTCCTGACGCTCGGCAAGCTCGACGAGGCGCTCCAGGTCATGAGAGCGCTCGACTCTATCGAGTCCCCGGAGCTCACGGAAGCCTCCGAAGTTCGAGACAAGCTCAAGGTCCTGACGTGGATGCTCAAGCTCGTGCGCCTCGAGCTCGAGCGCTCAGAGGCTGATGATCTCCGAGCGTCGGAATGGAACGCGCTGCTCCACTTCGCAGAGCAGCAGGAGGACGAGTTCTTCCTGGAGGTCGTGTACTGGTGCGTGTACACGAGCCTCGGATCCCGGCGCGCCGCCGAGGCATCCCTCACGCTCGACCGCGCACGAGCGCGGCGCGAGCGCAGCGACAAGTGGAGGACCCGTCTCGCAGCGCTGGAGCGGACGCTCGAACGCGGCCGCTCATGATGACGTCTGCGCTCATCGCGCCGCCCGGGGAGCGCGTCCCGCACCCGGCGAGAGGTTCGACCAGAGCACGGGGCGCATGTCTCGAGACATGCCCGTGGCATGTCTCGAGACACTTCCTGAACCAGGCCGATGCACGACTCGTGCCGCATGGTCCAGCGAAGCTGTGCAGATCAATGTCGGGGCAAAATTGCCACCAGAGCGGCATTGCAGCGGGAGCATGTGACGCATGCCACGCCAAGAACATGCGGTCTGCGGTGTCACGGCTGGCGTGGCACTTGCTGTGGCGTGTCACAGGGCACGCGTGACATGCCACGCCTCGACCGGACCGCGCGAGCGACCCGCCCACAGAAGGAAGGAAGACAACCATGAAGCGCTCCAAGCCACAGGGCTCGCTCCCGTTCTGGGTGAGCGCGATAGCCATCGGCCTCTCGAGCTCGGCATGCATCGAAGGGATCGAGCACGACGCCGAGCCGGTGAGCCTGACGGATCCTTACAATCCCCAGGGTATATTTCCTGGCCTGAATGGCAGCCCCGGCCCCCGGTCCGAGGACCTCACGAGCATGATGTGCACCGGCTCCGGGTCCACCGCGCGGGGACACCTCACGCAGGCCATCAACAACAACGTCGCGGATATCGACAGCTGGGTCGACGACTACCTCCTCGACCCCGGCGGCGGCAACGCGGGCTACTTCAAGTACGTGGCCATGGCGTCGGGCCCCGACACCACCACCACGGTCAACGACTTCAATGCCGTGCCCGCCGTCGGGTATCCGACCGCCGGCATCCTGAACAGCAACTACGACTGGATCAGGCGCAGCACAGCGGATGGCGGCCTGGGCAACGAGGAGGTCGCTCAGATCATCAGCACGAGCCTCTTCTTCAGCAACCCCAACCAGAACGCGTACTTGAAGCTGGTGTATAAAGACATCGCCACGAGCGACGGCGCGATTCATACGACCTCGAGCTGCACCGGCACCAACCTGTGGGCCTGCATTGAAAAGGAGTGGGGCGCCGGCAGCCCCTGGGTGCTGAACAACGGCGGTTCGGACACCTGGATCCCCGAGCTGGCCATCTACACGGCGTCCGACGCCGGCTGCGCCGCCAACCCCAAGGTGCCGCCGGTCCAGGTCGTCTTCGTGTACCCGAAGATCGTTGAATATCTCACGGGCAAATGCACAGAGGGCACAGTCGACCTCGAGAAGACCGTCGTCAAGCGGCTCTGCTATCACTCCGATACCATTTGTAATGGCCTCAACGTCTATGTTCACGGCATGGACGAGGTGAGCAATTCGCCCAATGTTGGCGACAAGTACTGCAGGGGCAGCACCACCGATCCGGAGATGATAGAGTGCCGCATCACCCACGGGTCGAACGTATGGAAGGAGCTCATGTACAGCATGGTCATCGACGCGGAGGTCCTCACCAAGTGGTACCCGGAGTGCCACTACTCCGGCGGGACGTGAATGCGAACGAATCCGATGGGCTCGGCACGAGCGCCCGGCAGCGGTGAATGATTCGTCGGCGCGCCGCCGGAGCTCGCTCCTTCATTCGATTGCTCCTTCGCCGCGGCTCGGTGCGGTGCGGAACCGCGGGGACCCGCACTCCGCACCGTGGTGCCACGGAGCCGCCCACGCACTGTTTCCGTCTGGAGTGCGCCTCGGATCCACGGTAGCGTCGGCCGAGAGGACACGCACTTGCTCCGCTGCGCCACGTGCCACCGGCGCCTGCTTGGCGCGTCCTGCCCCGATGACGGCTGGACGCAGCCGGCCGCCCCGCGCGCCGGACCAGGCGCCTCGGGTCGCCCGCCCGTCGCCGCCGGCTTCGAGGTGGGCGAGCCGCTCGGCGCCGGCGGGTTCGCCGTCGTCTGGGCGGCCGCGCGCCGGGCGGACGGCGCGCCGGCCGTCGTCAAGGTGGGGCGCGGCGCCACGCCGGTCATCGTGGAGCGCTTCCAGCGCGAGGCGGCCGCGATGGAGCGCGTCGGACCGCCGCACACCCCGGAGCTCCACGCGCGCGGGCTCACCGAGGACGGGCGGCCGTACCTCGTCATGGAGCGACTCTCCGGCGAGACGCTCGCCGCGTGGATCGCGCGCCAGCGGGTCCCGCCCGCACCCGAGGTGGTCGCGGGCGTCGCCGGGCCGCTGCTGTCGGCCCTCGAGGCCGCGCACGCGCGCGGCGTGATCCACCGCGATCTGAAGCCGGAGAACGTCTTCCTCGCGGGCGACGCGCGGCGCGCCGTGCTGCTCGACTTCGGCCTGGCGAGGCGGACCGACGCCGCCCTGGCGGAGCTCACCCAGAGCGGTGTGGTGGTCGGTACCCCGGATTACATGGCGCCGGAGCAGCTCGCGGGCGCGCGCGAGGCGTGCGAGCCGGCCGATGTGTACGCGATCGGCGTCGTGCTCTTCGAGATGCTCACGCTGCGGCTGCCGTTCGAGGGCGAGCCGGCCGAGGTCGAGCACGGGCACCTCGCGCTCCGTCCTCCACGGCCGAGCGAGCACGCTCACGTGCCCCCGGCGCTGGAGGAGCTCGTGCTCTCGTGCCTCGCGAAGGAGCCCGAGCGCCGCCCGGCGGGGGCGGCGGCGCTGCGCCGGGCGCTCG
>CAYQYG010000446.1:0-7361 GCA_964421485.1 uncultured Polyangiaceae bacterium
ACGTTCGCGGAGAGGGAGCGGGGCAGCGCCGGCGCGGGCCGGGCGCGCGCAGCGGCCGCCGCCCTCGCCGCCGTCGCCCTCGCCGCGATCGGAGGCGACGCGCTCGCGCAGCGGAAGCGGCCGCCGGCGCCCCCGGCGGTGGACGCGAAGGGCATGGCGCAGAAGATCCGCAGCGGCGATCCGGCGAGGGCGCTCGAGGGGATCGCCGCCGCGCGCGACGCCGGCGCCGCGGCCGCCGGGGCGGCGCCGGCGATCGAGGAGCTGCTCGCGCGCGGCGCGACGGTCCCGGTGACGAAGGCCGCGATCGAGGCGCTCGGCGCGATCGGGCAGGGCACCTCGAGCGCGGCGCTCAGGCCCTACGCGCGCCACCGCCTCGCCGAGGTGCGCCGCGGCGCGTTCAAGGCGCTCTCCGCGACGAAGGGACCGGACGCGATCGCGGCGTTCGAGGAGGGGCTCCGCAGCGGCGACGCGGTCGTGCGCGGCTACTCGGCCTCGGGGCTCGGCGACCTGGGCGTCACGCGGGCGCTGCCCGACCTGTTCGCCGCGCTCGATCGCGAAGTCACCGAGGCGGCCGCGGCGATCGGGCAGCTCTGCGACCCGGCGGCGTGCGAGCGGTTCGTCGACCGGCTGGGCAAGGTCGCCTTCGACGTCATGACGAGCGGGATCGATCCGATGCTCTTCCGCGGGCAGGCGCTGCCGGACGAGCTGCTCGTCGGCGTCATCGACCGCGTGCGCGACCTGGGGACGCCCGAGGCGGGGAAGTTCCTCGCCGACGTGCAGGCGCGCTGGCCCGCGACCGGATCGCCTGCGGTGAAGCGGGCCCTCGACGGGGCGGTGAGGCCGTGAGCGCGGCGCCCTGGATCGGCGCGGCGTCGCTCGCGCTCGCGCTCGCGGCGGGCTGCGGCGGCGGCCAGACGCAGGGCGCCGCGTTCGACCCCCGGTGGGCGAACGACGGCGGGGCCGGCATCGCCGAGCTCCAGCGGCAGCTCGGGCCGGCGCCGGCGCCGATCGGGGCCGACGTGGTCGTGGGCGTCGCCGGCGAGGGCGCCGCGGCGGAGCTCGTCGGCGCCCCGCTCGGCGGCGGCGCGACGTGGACCTTCAGGCACGCGCTCGACGCCCGCCCCGCGGTCGCCGGATCCGTCGTGGTGGGCCTCGGCCGCGGCGAGCTCTTCGCGCTCGACGCGAGGACCGGCCGCCTGCTCTGGAAGCGCAACGCCGGCGGGCGGCTCCGCGGCGCGGGCGACGACGGCAGGACCACGGTCGTATCGCTCGCGTCGACCACCGGCCGGGGCGGGAGCGCGATCCTCGCGATCACCCACGAGGGCGAGGTGGTCCGGCAGATCGAGGACCGGCAGGCCATCGGCGTCCCGGCGGTCGTCGGCCGCTACGCGTTCCTGCCGTGGCAGGGCCAGTACGTCACCGTCTTCGATCTGCAGAGCGGCGACGAGGTCGCGCGGGCGCTCCTCAGGACCGAGGTGAGCCGCGCCTTCACGCTGGGCGGCGCGGTCTACTTCGGCGGCGCGGCCGCGACGCGGCTCGACGAGCGCATCCGCTTTGGGGCGGAGGGCAAGGCGTCGACGGCCGCGCTGCCCGCGCGCGAGCTGCCCGGCGCGCCGCGCTGGATGGCGCCGGGCGCCGAGGTGCTCGAGACGGCCGCCACGGCCGGGGACAAGGTCCGGCTCTACGCCCGCCCCACCGCGTCGGGCGAGGCCGCGATCGAGGGCGATCGCTACGCCGCGACGTACTTCCGGATCGCCGTCGGCCTCGACGCGCGCTCTGGCCGCGTGGCGTGGGCGCACGCGGGCAGCGCCGATTTCCTGGGCGGCGCCGCGTACGCGGGCGGCTTCGCGCTCTGCGACGCGCGCGGGGACGTCACGCTGCTCGACGCGAAGCAGGGCGCGGCCGCGGCGAGCGTCTCGCTCGGCCGCGACCTCGACGCGTGCGTCGTGCAGGCCGACGGCCTGGCCGCGCCGCCCGCCGCGGCGAAGGCGCCGGAGCCGCTCCACGTGCAGCTGGAGCGCGTGGTGACCATGCCGGAGGCGGAGCTCACCGCCATCCAGCGGGTGCTGCTCGCCGAGCTCGCGGCCATGCCGTTCGAGGACGTGACGCGCGCGCTCATCGCGGTCGCCGGCGCCGACCGCTCGTCGCCGCTCCTGCTCGAGGATGCGCGGAGCGCGCTGGCCGCCCGCCGCAACGGCGCCTCGTTCATGCTCGAGGCCCTTGGCCGGCGGTACGATTTCCTCGCCGGCCAGGACCGGCCGCCGCCGGTCGGCCCGCTCGCGGACGCGCTCGCGGCCATGAGCGAGCGCCGCGCCGCGCCGCTCCTGGCGAGGCACCTCCACGATCCGGCGACGGACGCCGCCGACCTGCGCCGGGTCGCGGCGGCGCTCGCCGCGCTCGCCGGCCCCGAGGAGCTCCCCGCGCTGCGCACGTTCCTGGCGCTCTACCGGGGCGTGGGCGACGACGCGCTCGACGAGGCCGTCGTGAGCGTGGCGGAGGCCCTGATGAAGGTCGGCGGCGCCGATCTGGTCGCGGCCGCGGCGGAGGATCCGTACACCGCGCCCGCCGTGAAGGAGCGCATCGCGAAGATCGCGGCGGCCGGCGCCAAGGCCGACTCTGCCGCCGCGGGCCCCCGGCGGCCGGGCGCGACGAGCAAGCAGCGCTGAAGCGCGAGGCGTCGAGCCCCATCCGGCGCGGCCGGGCGTCGTGACGTCACGGCGGCCGCGTCAGCACGGATAGCTGGTCCGTCCGTGCTAGGCTGCCGGTATGGCTCTTCGCTTCGGTACACGGGCCCTCGGCGCCCTGGCAGCGGCGATGATCGGGACGCTCACCGTGTGCAGCTCGGACGACGCCCAGGGCCCTCCGTCGACTTCAACGACCTCGGGCTCCGGCGGGGAAGCCGGCGCCGGAGGCAGCGCTCCGAGCGGTCCTCACCTCGTGATCCCTGCCGTCATCGATTTGCCGTATGTCGTCGCCGGTCAGGGCGGGAGCACCGCCTCGGTCATCGTCGAGAACGACGGCGACGCCCCCTTTACGATGCTCGATTTCAAGCTCTCGGGGGACGCCTCGCTCGGCCTCGTCGACGCGCCCGAGGCGCTCGACGCCGGGCAGAAGGCCACGTTGACGGTCTCCTACGAGGGATCGCCCGTCGAAGCCATCGCCTCGGCGACGCTGGCCGTCGCGCTGCCGGATGGATCCCTGTCCGTCCCGGTCTTTGCGGTCGCCGGGGATCCGGGCCTCGGGGGCAGCGATTGGGTCGGCGTGGAGGGGCCTGGGGGTATCACCCTCGGCGAGGGGACCACGGTATCCATGCCCTTCGCTCCCTATCCTGACGGCAGCGGCTCCTTCGATGACTCGAGCGTGCACGTGTTCCTCCCGGCGGGATATCGAGAAATCGACGCGCAGGACATGGTCCTCCATTTTCATGGCTGGAACACGACGCTCGACGCCACGCTCACGAGCCACCATTATCGCGAGCACGTCTACGCGAGCGGCGTCAACGCGGTGCTCGTCGTGCCCCAGGGGCCGGTCGGCGCCCCGAGCGGCGATTTTGGCAAGCTGATGTCGCCCGGCGGCGTGGCGGCGCTGCTCCAGGAGGTGCTGGTCCTGCTCTACCGCGAAGGCAAGATCAGCCACCCCATGCTCGGGGACATGGTCCTGACGTCGCACTCGGGAGGCTACCAGGCGGTGGCGCTCAACTTGATGGAAGACAACCTCGCGCCACCCGCCGCCCAGGTCGACCTGTATGATTCGCTCTACGGCTACGAGAGCACGTACGAGAGCTATGCGATCGGCGGCGGGATCCTGCGATCCAACTACACCTCCGGCGGCGGCACGCTGGACAACAACGAGGGCCTCGCCGCTTCCCTGTCCGCGCAGGGCAGCCCGCCTGCGGAGCAGGCCACGCAGGAGGCGCTGCGGGACGATCCCGCCGTCATCACGTTCGCCGACACGACCCATACGGGGTCGACTCGAATCGACGGCATCTACGGCGAGGCGCTGCGCTGGAAGATGCGTCATTCGCGGCGCGGCCCGAGGATCGAGCTGCGCCAGGCGGCGAGCGCCGGATCGGAGGCGGTCGTACGGTGGTTCGCCCCCTTCGACGACGACGTGACGGGGTTCGTGGTGGAGACGTCCGCGGACGGCTCGGCCTGGCAGGCGGCGGCCAGCGCAGGGCCGAACGACGAGGAGGCTCATTTTCCTTTGAATGGAGGCGTCAGGGTGCGCGTCCGGTCCATCGTGCGAGGCCTGGATGACACGCTCCCCTCCGATGTCTACCGGGTCGACCCTGCGCCGAAGGTCCTCGTCGTGGACGGCTTCGATCGATTGGTGGACGGCTCCTTCGGCGGCCTGTCGCATGATTTTGCTGCCCTGGTGGGGGAGTCGGCCGGAGCCGTCGCCACCATATCCAACGAAGCCGTCACCGAGGGCGGGTTCGACCTCTCCGGATGGCCCGTGGTGCTATGGCTCCTGGGCGACGAGTCCACGGGCGATCACAGCCTGTCCGCGGACGAGCAGCAGATCTTGCTGGACTACGTGGACGCCGGCGGCTCGCTCATCGTGAGCGGGAGCGAGGCGGCCTGGGATCTGGCGAAGACCGCAGAGGGCGATTTCTTCTTGGCGCATTGCTTCGGCGCCCAATACCTCGCGGACGACAGCGGCTCGTACGTGGCGTCGGGGGTCGGCGCCTTCGGGGATCTGCCGAGCTTCACGTACGCGGGCCCCGGGGCTCCCTACGACGAGGATTCACCGGACGCCCTGTCCGCCGGGGTGAGCGGCGAGGTGCTCCTGGAGTACGGCAGCGGTCAAGCCGCCGCCGTGGGGGTCCCCCACAAAGGAGCGCTGGTGGGGTTTCCGCTGGAGCTCGTCGATGATGAAGCCGCCCGAGACCTGATGGTCGAGAGGCTCCTGTCGTACGTGCAATAGGATTCGCTCCAGGTCGGGCGCCGGCGAGCTTCGTTGGCGGGGTGGCTCATGTCGCGCCGCCTGACGATCGCGGCGCTCGCCATACGTGCATCGCGGGATTTTGGAGCGTCGATCCGCCTGATTTCTCCTCCGGCGCCGCTTCAGGAGACACCTTTCGGCCGCCTGGATCGCCTCCCATCCCACCGCTCGGTGCGCTACGCTGACTCGCGATGGACCCCAAGCCTTCCTCCTCTGCCGTGCTCCTCGCTCCGCCCCCCTCCGGCTCGTCCGCCGCGGCGCGCTTGCCGCCCAGGGATGAGCCTGAGCCCATGCCGAGCCTCGACGAGCATCTGGTCCAGGCCGAGACCCGGGAGCAGATCGTCCGGGGCCGGCGCGTCGTGGCGATGCCCGCGCATCCCCCGCATGCGGACCGCCACTTCAGGCTCGATTACATCCTCGGCGCCCACGTGAAGGAGGGGTACACCGGCTCCACCGATCTGCTCACCCGCGCGGGCCCCCGCTCGGACTTCGCCAGCGATACGTGCATCCGCCGCGAGGGGATCGATCCCAGGACGGACACACGGTACCTGGAGGAGCTGGCCTTCGAGGTGGTCAACGAGCAGTCGATGCGGGACATCACCGAGCAGGCCGAGGACCTCACCGCCCGCGGCGTGCGCCGCGTCATCGCCATCTTCGTGAAGAAGAACGAGGTCCGCGAATGGTCGCCTGCGACGTCCTCGTGGATCACCCTCGATGCGAAGGGGATGCTCACCGACGACACGCTGGCGCGACCGATCCGGGTGAAGGACCTCCTGGACGCCGCCGAAGCGGACAATGCCGTGGCCCGAGCGCTCCTGGCGAAGAACAATCCCGTGCTCGACGAGGCGAAGACCCGGAGCCGCAAGGAAGGCCGCAAGGAGGGCCACAAGGAGGGCCACAAGGAGGGCCGCAAGGAGGGCCGCCGGGAGGGCCTGCTCGCTGGGATCGAGGTCGCGTGCGATCTGCTCGGTATCGAGCTGGACGAGGAGCGGCGCGCGCGGATGAACGAGCTCGACGCGACCGGCCTCGAGGCGCTGCTCGCTCGGATCCGCGCCGAGCGCCGCTTTCCTTGAGCAGCGGCCCCGAGCTCACCGGGGGACAGGGTTTGATGGGGGCGGGGCAGGGACCCGGACTGAGCTGCTGAATCGTGCGGGAACAGCGAGAGCCGGGGGAGATGGAGGGACCATCTCCCCGGTCACGGCGCGACAGCTACGCCGGCGTCGCCTCGGGCGCCGTCACCGGCGCCGGAGCCTTCGGCGCGTCCACCTTGGGCGCTTCCACCTTGGGCGCCGCCGTGGCCGGGCGGCTGCTCGACCGGCTGCGGAGGTGGGTCAGGTCGAACTCCACTGCCAGGGCCGGCTTCCCGAGCCGCCTCCCCGCCGCGCGCGCCGCCTTGTGGGCCCGCCGGGCCAGCGTCACCGCGACGCCCTCGAGCAGGTTCAGCCGCTCGGTCGCCATCGGCGCGCCCGGCCCGCCCTTGCGCTTCTGGACGGCCGCCCGCAGCGTCGCGATGATCGCCGCCAGATCCACCGCCGCCTCCGGCCCGCCCCGATCCGCCGCGGCCGGCGCCACGTCGGGATCGGTCAGCGCCGCGTGCAGGTGCTCGAGCTGATCCGCGACGAGGTTTGCCTTCCGCGCCGGCGCCACCGCCGTCAGCTTCAGCGCCGCCTCGACCTTGCTCGCGGCCGCCGCGTCGCCCGTCTGGACCAGCGTCGCGTGCGCTCCCTCCAGGATCGTCCGCGCGGCGTCGCGCTCCGCGGCCGCTCGCTCGAGCGCCGTCTTGACCGCGCTCCGGGACACCCGCTTCCCGGTCACCTCGACCCCGCGCCCCACGTGCTCCACCTGGAGCGCGTCGCGCGCGTCGGTGAGCATCTGCGTGTCCGGCGACCCGAACCCGTGCCGGACCAGCTCCGCGCCGTGGATCGCGAGCGCGCCCAGCGTCTTGTTCGCCTGCGCGAGCGCGGCCATGCATCCCACGCTTCGCCCGATGCGGACGTAACCTGCACGCGCCTGGGGAGAGAGGGTGGATTCATCGAATGCCATATCGGCCTCCTCATGGTTGGTTCACGCGCGGTCGCACCATCGCGACCGGGCGCCCCGGGTGGTGATCTCCTCGGAGCGCAATTTCCCAGTACGGTCACTCCAGAGGTTTCCTCCCCCTCCGGTGCATTTTTTTGTTGCACGATCTGCCGACTTGTGAAGCACACGAACCCACATCGGGGTGGACGGGCGATGCGAGCGAGGAGAGGGCAGACCGCGTCGACGCGACGGCAGACCTGATCCACGCGACGGCAGACCTGATCCACGCGACGGCAGACCTGATCGGCGCGACGGCAGACCTGATCCACGCGACGGCAGACCGGATCCACGCGACGGCAGACCGGATCGGCGCGCCGGCAGACCGTGTTGGCACGACG